>NZ_JAVAYO010000029.1:0-36308 GCF_054863005.1 Bradyrhizobium sp. 25ACV | reverse complement strand
GCGTGCTTGTCGTCCTCGATGACGCCGAGATAGCCGGGCACGGTCGAGACCTTGGCCTTGGCGGCCGCCTTCTTCGATTCGATCTTGTCGCCCATCGCCGCGATCGCGCCCGGGTTCGGGCCGATGAAGACGATGCCTGCGGCCTCCAGCGCGCGCGGAAACGCCTCGCGCTCGGACAGGAAGCCGTAACCGGGATGCACGGCCTCGGCGCCGGTCTTGCGGCAAGCCTCGACGATCTTCTCGATCACCAGATAGCTCTCGGCTGCCGCCGGCGGGCCGATCAGCACGGCCTCGTCGGCCATCTCGACATGGAGGGCATCGCGGTCGGCTTCGGAATAGACGGCAACCGTCTCGATTCCCATCTTGCGGGCAGTCTTGATGACCCGGCAGGCGATTTCGCCGCGATTGGCGATCAGAATGCGTTTGAACATGCTTTTCTTGAGTCTCGACCTTGGGCGGGACCCTTCCCTGACCGTTGGGGCCTATGGGACGGGCCGTGTGGCTCCCGTGGTACATCAAAATCGGCCGGAGGCAACGGTCTAAATCCGGGCCATCTGGCGTACCAGCGCAAGACCGAAACGGGCTCGGCGAGCCCTAGGGACGCCCTGCGGCGTCCTGCGCCTTCCTGGCCTTGGCCACGTCCCGGACCAGATTGTGAATGAAGCCCAGCTTGCCGACCACCGCGGGCGACAGGATGAAGGGATAGAGGTCGCGCAGGCCCATGGCGCGGTTGACGCTGTTCATGGCGAAGGTGAAGGGCAGCCATGCGTTGACCAGCGCCTCGACGTCCCTGGCCTCATAGGGGTTGAAACGGATGCGCGCCGTCAACTCCCCATCACGGTCGACCTTGGGACGCACCTCCATGCCGAACTCGGCGGCCATCTCCAGGGTGTCGACGATGTGAAGATAATGCGCCCAGGTCTCGGCGAAATCTTCCCAGGGGTGCATCGTGGCATAGGCCGAGACATAGTTCTGCTGCCAGTCCGGCGGCGCGCCTTCGGCATAGTGACGCTGCAGGGCCTGGCCGTAATCGGTGGAATCGTCACCGAATACCGCGCGGCATTCCTCGAGCTTGCCGCCGCCCTGCACCAGCACATCCCAGAAATAGTGCCCGACCTCGTGCCGGAAATGCCCGAGCAGCGTACGATAGGGTTCGCCCATCTCGAGCCTGCGGCGCTCGCGCTCGATGTCGTCGGTCTCGGTGAGCGCAATCGTGATCAGGCCGTTGTCGTGGCCGGTCATGACCTTCTCTGCGCTGTTCGGATCGTCGGCGAGGAAATTGAAGATCAGACCATGCTCGGGATCGTCTTGCCGGGCCTGGAGCGGCAGCTTCCAGCGGATCAGGGAATAGAACAGACGGTGTTTCGCCACCTCCAGCTCGCGCCAGCCGGCAAGCTGGGCGGGGTCGGACAAATCCGGCACGATGCCGTTGTGGCGGCACGCGCGGCAATAGCCGTTGCCCTCGGCCGAATCCGTCAGCCAGTTGCAGGCATCGTGCTCGGCATTCCGGCACAGCATCCGGCTTTCGCCCTTGTCGGCCAGGATCCGCCAGGCCTCTCCGTCGGGCTCGATCGCCGACATCGTCTCCTTCTCCGGCAGGAAGGCGACCCGATGGCCGCAGCGTTCGCAGGCACGGTTCTCGAAATAGAGAACGTTGCCGCAGGCCTGGCAGACAAAGAGCTTCAAGATTTATCCTCTTCGGAAAGGGAGCCTTATCAAAGACATTCGTCACGCCTCGCGAAGACGCGTCCGTCGCCCGATCGTTCCAGTCTCCGGAACAAATTGCCAGACCCGGCGTTTCGTTCATACGCACCGCCATCCGTTTCATGGCGCCTTTCCCAGCCTAATTCCTCTAAACAATGGCCATCACGCTCCGTCTGTGTGAATATCGGTCCGGCACGTGCGCTCCCGCACGACAACGGCCGGTGCCTTGAACGATCCCTTGCCCGAGACCATCGCCGCCGAAAGGCTGCGCCAACACCTCGAAGACGTCGCGCGCGAGCGCGACAACGCCTATCGCGCGCTCCAGGAGCGCGAGGCCGAGCTGGCGCGCATCCAGCGCATCGGCAAGGTCGGCGGCGTCGAGGTCGATTTTCGCGAAGGCTTCAAGAACCGCCGCTCGCCCGAATACCTCATGATCCACGGCCTGCCGCCGGAGGCTGCGGAGGAACCGCACGAGGATTGGGTCAATCGCATCCATCCCGACGACCGCGACGCCACCGTCAAGCACTTCATCGATGCACTCGCCGGTACGAGCGAAGACTACAGCGCCGAGTACCGCATCGTCCGCCCCAATGACGGCGAAACCCGCTGGATCCGAGTCGTCGCCAAGATCGAGCGCGACAGGGACGGCCGCGCCATCCGCCTTGTCGGCGCCCATATCGACATGACCGACCAGGCGCTCGCGCGCGAGACGCTGCGCGAGAGCGAGGAGCGCTTCCGGCTGATCGCCGACAGCGCGCCGGTGCCGATCTGGGTGACCAAGCTCGATCGCAAGCGCTCCTTCGCCAACCAGGCCTATGTCGACTTCGTCGGCCTGCCCTACGATCAGGCCATCGACTTCGACTGGCGCAAGGTGCTGCACCCCGACGACCTGCCGCATGTGCTGCAGCAATCGGTCCAGGGTGAAGCGTCGCTCAAGCCCTTCGTGCTGGAAGCGCGTTACAAGAACGCCAGCGGCGAATGGCGCTGGCTGCGCTCGGAATCGCAGCCGCGCTGGGACCCGACCGGCAAGCACATCGGCTTCATCGGCGTCGCCCACGATATCACCGTCGCCAAGCAGGCCGAGATCGAGCTGCGGCAGCTCAATGAGACGCTGGAAGAGCGCATCGCCGAGCGCACCGCCCAGCTCGAATCCAACGAGGCGCGGCTGCGCGCGATCCTGGAGACCAGCAACCAGTATCAAGGCCTGGTCAATCTGAGGGGTGAGCTGCTTTACGCCAACAACACCGCACTCGATGGCATCGGGGCGAGCTCGTCGGATGTGATCGGAAAGCCGTTGTGGGAGACGCCCTGGTTCAGCGCGACGGAGGGCATGAGCGCGCTGGTGCGCGAGGCCTTCCACACCGTGCTCAAGGGCGAAGCCGTGCGGCTGGAGATGCGGCTGCGCCTTCCCATCGGCGAGCGCGATTTCGACTTCGGTATGCGCCCCGTGCTCGACCGCCACGGCAACATCACAGGCGCCGTCCCTGAAGCCGTCGACATCACCGAGCGCCGCCGCGGCGAGGAAGCACTGCGGCAGTCGCAGAAGATGGAGGCGATCGGCCAGCTCACCGGCGGCGTCGCCCACGACTTCAACAATCTCCTCACCATCATCCGCTCAGCCACCGATTTCCTGCGCCGCCGCGAGTTGCCGGAAGAGCGCCGCCGCCGCTATGTCGATGCCATCTCCGAGACCGTCGAGCGTGCCTCCAAATTGACCGCCCAGCTTCTGGCGTTCGCGCGCCGGCAGCCGCTGAAGCCGCAGATCTTCAACGTCGGCAGTCAGGTCGAGGGCGTCGCGCAGCTGGTCCGGCCGCTGGTCGGCGGCCGCATCGACATCGCGGTGGAGATTCACGATGCCGACTGCTTTACCGTCGCCGACATCGCCCAGTTCGAGGCCGCGCTGATCAACCTCGCCATCAACGCCCGAGATGCCATGAACGGCGAAGGCCGCCTCATCATCGCCGTGCGCAAGGTCTCCGGGATTCCCAGCCTGCGCGCGCAATCGGCGCGCGGCGGCGACTACGTCGCCATCTCCGTCACCGACACCGGCAGCGGCATCGCGCCGGAACATCTCGACTCGATCTTCGAGCCGTTTTTCACCACCAAGGAGGTCGGCAAGGGCACCGGCCTCGGCCTCAGCCAGGCTTTTGGTTTCGCCAAGCAGTCCGAGGGCGACGTCGCGGTGACGAGCACCCCGGGCAAAGGCGCGACCTTCACCATCTATCTGCCGCAGGCACAAAGCCCCGCTACCGACAAGGAAGCCGCGGCACTGACCCATGAGGCCGCGGCCACCGGGCGCGGCTATCGCGTGCTCGTGGTCGAGGACGACGACGAAGTCGGCCGCTTCTCGACCGAGCTTCTGGAAGATCTCGGCTACCTCGTTCGCCGCGTCGCCAACGCCAACGCCGCGCTGGCGATCCTCGGCGAGAACGAATTTGCCGTCGACCTCGTGTTCTCCGACGTCATCATGCCCGGCATGAACGGCGTCGAGCTCGCCGGCATCATCCGCGAGCGCTATCCGGGCCTGCCCGTGGTGCTCACCTCCGGCTACAGCAACGTGCTCGCCGAAAACGCCCATCGCGGTTTCGAACTGATCCAGAAGCCGTATTCGGTCGAAGCGCTGTCACGCATTCTGCGCAAGGCGATCACGGAGAAGCTGTCGGTGGCGCGGTGAGGTATTCTCCATCGTCGTCCCGGACAAGCTCAGCTTCCGACAACGCGTAGCGTTGTCGGAAGCTGAGCGCAGATCCAGGACCCATACTCCCAGGAGCGAGTTGTATCGCCAGCTGATAACCGCATGTCGTCGCAAAACGTGATCCTGTGGTTATGGGTCCCGGATCTGCGCTTACGCTTGTCCGTGACGACAGCTGAGTGTTTGGCAGGCTGCGATCTCCACAACGACGATCGAGAGACTGATGTCGAGCGAAAATCCCGATCAGATCAGGCGCGCCGGCCGCGCACTGGACGCGGCCAATTTCTTCCTCGCCGATGTTCGCGACGGGCTCGGGCCTTATCTCGCCGTCTATCTCCTTACCGAGCAACACTGGAACGAGGCGCGCATTGGCCTCGTGATGTCGATCGCGACCATCGCCGGCATCGTGGCGCAGACACCCGCCGGTGCGCTGGTGGACGCAACCCGCGCCAAGCGGCTCGCGATGATGATGGCCGCCATTCTGGTGACGCTCGCCTCGCTCTCGCTGCCGCTGTTTCCGGGCTTTCTCCCTGTCGCGATCTCGCAAGGAATCGCGCAGGCCGCCGCGGTGATCTTCCCGCCAGCGATCGCCGCCATCTCGCTCGGCATCTTCGGCCATGCCGCCTTCACCCGGCGGATCGGCCGTAACGAGACTTTCAATCACGCCGGCAACGGCGTCGCGGCCGCTCTCGCGGGCCTCTCCGCCTATTGGTTCGGACCGACCGTCGTGTTCTACCTTCTCGGCGCCATGGCGATCGCCAGTCTCGTCAGCATCCTGGCGATCCCCGAACGGGCCATCGATCACGACCTCGCGCGCGGGCTGCACGACGCTGGTACCAACAGCGCGGCCGAACGACCCTCGGGCCTTTCCGTGCTGCTGACCTGTCGCCCCCTGCTCGTCTTCGCAATCTGCGTGGCGCTGTTTCATCTGTCTAATGCCGCCATGCTGCCGCTGGTCGGACAAAAACTGGCGTTGCAGGACAAGAACATGGGCACCAGCTTGATGTCGGCCTGCATCGTCGCGGCGCAGATGGTGATGGTGCCGTTCGCAATACTGGTCGGCGCCCGGGCGGATCGCTGGGGCCACAAGCGCTTCTTCCTCGCCGCGCTGCTGATCCTGCCGATCCGCGGCGCCCTCTATACGCTCTCGGACAATCCGTTCTGGCTGGTCGGCGTGCAGCTTCTCGACGGTGTCGGTGCAGGCATCTTCGGCGCGACCTTCCCGGTGATCGTCGCCGACCTCATGCGCAACACCGGCCGCTTCAACGTCGCGCAAGGCGTCGTCATCACGGCCCAGAGCATCGGCGCTGCGCTGTCGACGACGCTGGCCGGCTTCGTCGTGGTCGGCGCAGGCTACAGTGCGGCGTTCATCACACTTGGCGTCGTCGCTGCAATCGGCGCCATCATCTGCATTCTCGCGCTGCCTGAGACACGACATGGCGGCCCACGCCCACAGGGGGAGACAGCGGCGTCGGCATCGGCTATCGCTGCCGAATGAACCCATTCCGTTTCAAGGATTAACCGTGCCGTCTGACGCCATTTGGGCCTGGAGCATCATCGTCGTCGCGACAGCAGGCGTCATCATCCGCCCCTTTCGCCTGCCTGAGGCGGTCTGGGCGGTGATCGGCGCGAGCGCCCTGGTGTTATCAGGCCTGCTGCCGTGGCAGGATGCGCTGACAGGCATCGAAAAAGGCCTCGACGTCTATCTCTTCCTGATCGGCATGATGCTGATCGCCGAGCTCGCGCGCCTCGAAGGCCTGTTCGACTATCTCGCCGCGCTCGCGGTCGAATACGCGGACGGCTCGCCGCAGCGGCTGTTCCTGCTGATCTATCTCGTCGGCACGCTCGTCACGGTACTGCTCTCCAACGATGCCACCGCGATCGTGCTGACGCCGGCCGTCTATGCCGCGACGCGCGCAGCCGGCGCCAAGCCACTGCCCTATCTCTTCGTCTGCGCCTTCATCGCGAATGCCGCGAGCTTCGTGCTACCGATCTCCAATCCCGCCAATCTCGTCGTCTTCGGCGCGCGCATGCCGCACCTGACTGAATGGCTGCGCCTGTTCGCGCTGCCCTCGGCGGCCTCGATCCTGCTGACCTACATCGTGCTGCGCCTGACCCAGCACCGGGCCCTGAAGGAGGAGACGATTGCGCGCCGCGTGCCGCATCCAAAACTCGGCCGCGGCGGCAAGCTGACGGCGATTGGCATCGTCGCGATCGGCGCCGTGCTGGTCACGGCGTCTGCGCTGGACAAGCAACTGGGCCTGCCGACCTTCATCTGCGGCGGCGTGACGGCCGCGATCGTGCTGATGCTGAGCCAGCAATCACCGCTGCCTGTGCTGCGGGGCGTGTCGTGGAGCGTGCTGCCGCTGGTCGGCGGGCTCTTCGTCATGGTGGAGGCGCTGGTGAAGACCGGTGTGATCGGACGGCTCAGCGCGCTGCTGCATGAAGCAGTCGCGCAATCCGTCCCGCAAGCCGCCTGGAGCGTCGGCATCGCGACCGCAATCGCGACCAACATCGCCAACAATTTGCCCGTGGGCCTCGTCGCTGGCTCGGTCGCGGCCAGCGATCATCTGCCCGCTCCGGTCGTCAGCGCCATCCTGATCGGCGTCGACCTCGGCCCCAATCTGTCGGTGACGGGCTCGCTCGCCACCATCCTCTGGCTGGTCGCGCTCAGGCGGGAGAAGATCGAGGTCGGCGCCTGGCCCTTCCTCAAGCTCGGCCTGCTGGTGACGCCGCCCGCCTTGATCGCCGCACTGGCGGCGGCAATCAGGTAACGCAGGCTCCGATCTTCGAAATTAAGCGCAAGCTATTTGCGGTGCGTCAATGCCGGCAGCGACGCTGCGGCTAAAATTCCATTGTCGCGCAAATCAGATCGATAGCGCGCGGCAAGGAAGGACCATCATGCAGATCCAATCGAAAGCGTTGCCGCAGATCTCCTTTCTGCGTCGCGCGATCCGAAGCCTCTTCGCAGCGGGCGAGAGCAGCGCCGAGACGGCTCATCCGCTGCTGGTCGTCTCCGCGGTGGCGTTGTTTACACTGTTCGTCATCGTGGAGGTCGACCTCCACTCCGCCCAGCTTCAGGCGCTCGGCCTGCTCGGCCACGGGATCGGAATCGATCCGGTCTTCTTGAGCCCGTAGTCGCCGGCCGCAGCGTTCCGAAATCAGTCCCGATCGCGGCGACGACGCCGCGACCGGGAAGCGCATCGTCAGTCGTTCTCGTAGCCGTAGACTTCCGGCAGGATGAAGATCGCGGCGAGCAATCCGATCAGCGGGAAGATCGCGACCATCAGCGTGGCATTCGCCTGCCCGATCGCGGCGAACACCGTCGGGAACAGGAAGATCGCCAGGAACGACGGCAGCTTCACGAACATGTAGGCGAAGCCGCTGGCGGTGCCGCGATATTTCGGCTTGGCGACCATGGTCGGGATCGTCATGCAGTTCGACGCGTCCCAATAATGGCCCCACAGCATCGCGGCGGCCGCGAACGGCAGCAGTATCTTGTTGTCGGTGTAGAGCGCGAAGGCCGCGACCAGCAGCGAGGCGAACACGATCGAGAAGCCGGCGATCGCGATGCCGCGGTGGCCGATCTTCGGCGTCAGCAGCGGCCCGACCCAGCCGGACAGAGCGGCGAAGGAGAACAGCGCCATCGTCACCAGGTTGATGCCGAGCACGCTCGACACGCCGACCATTACGAACAGCACCGGCAAATAGAACGCGAAGGTCGAGAACTCGCTTGCCTGGGTGAAGCAGGCGATCCAGCCGTAGACCGTGGCGCGCCAGCGGATCGGATCCTTCTTGAGGTCGGCGAGGAACGCACGCGTGCTGGTTTTGGGAACAACCACATCCTGATCCGGCAGCATGTCGAGATTATCGTTGAACATCTCGCGCGCGACCCGCTTGGCCTCGCGATAGCGCCCCTTCTGCACCAGCCACACCGCCGTCTCCGGCACGTCGTGGCGCATCAGAAGGATGATCAGCGCCGGCACCGCGCCGAGGCCGAGCGTCACGCGCCACAGCATCTCGTGCTGCATGTCGATCAGGAGGAAGATCACGATGACGCCGATGGTCAGGACCTCGCCGACGGCGAACATGAACTGCCAGCGGTTGCCCATGACCTCGCGCTCGCCCTTGGCCATGGATTCCATGATGTAGGTGTAGCCGGTGGAAATGTCCGAGCCGAGCGGGATGCCGAGCAGGAAGCGGATCACGATGAGCCAGGTGACGTCAGGCACAAAGGCCTGCGCCAGCGCCAGCACGATGAACATCACCATCGTCACCAGGAACATGACGCGGCGGCCGATCTTGTCGGACAGCCAGCCGCCCAGCAGCGCACCGATCAGGGCACCGCCCTGCGTGCCCGCCGCGGCAAGGCCCAGCATCAGCGCCGTGGGATTGTACTGCTCCTTGATGAAGATCAGCACGAAGGCGATCGAATAGAGGTCCCAGGCTTCGACCAGGATCGAGGCCATCATCAGCCAGCCGACCTTGTTGCCCTTTGGACTGTAGTTCGTGATGAGGTAGCGGACCGCGGCTTCGCTCGCGGTCGGTTTTGGCATCGCCATCGTTGTCATGCTTGGTCCTCTTTTCAAAACTCGCTACGTGCCGAGCAGCGGCTCGATGCTGCAATCGAGCAGGCGCGGGTCGATCCCCGCTTCCATGCCCGTGAATATCTCGCCCATGTAGTCGATCAGTGCATCGCTCGCCTTCACGGCGTCATCGACGCGGCGGCTGGCCACCGCGGCGAGAATGGCGAGATGACAATCGATCGTGCCCGACAGATCGGCCTGCCCCGGCATGAAGCGGTGGTGGATGTAGCCGATGCGCCGGTACAGCGTGTGCAGCGGCCGCAGCGTGTGCACCAGGAACGGCTCGCCGGCGGCTTCCAGCACCAGCGCGTCGATGCGGCGGTCGATGCTGTTGAATTCGTCGAGAGTGAGGCTGGCGCGGCGTTCGCGCAGGAGCCGTTCGATGTGCAGCGCCTGATTGCGATGCGAAAGGCTGGCGCGATCGGCCGCAAGGCGGATCACGAAACGCTCCATGTCGCGGCGGAGACCCAACAGCATGCGCTCGCGCGCCAGATCGATCGGCGCAATGTGCAGGCCGTGGCGCGGACGGATGATGATGAGCGTATCGGCGGAGAGACGATTGACGGCATGGTGCACCGGCGTGCGCCCGAAGCCGGTGATCTGCTGCAATTCCAGCATGGTCATGAACTGGCCGGGCTTGAGCTCGCAATGAACGAGCAGCTCTTCGATTTTCTGATAGGCCAGCTCGAAGAAGTTGAGGCGGTTGCGCCGGGAGGGCCTGCCCTCGCCGTCCTCGTCGCTTCTCACCACTTCGAGCGCGCGCTTGCGCCGTGCCATGTCGTCCTCCCTGCCACCCGCTCGCGCTGCCGAGCAGCGGCTTATTTGTGATATCCTTAAAACATGTTGTGATATATTACAAGCGGGCGTATGACTGCCCGCCGGGATCGCCGCTTTTGACCGGCATAGACACGAACAACAAGACAGGCGCGAGGCGCCTTATCATGGGAGGACTGTTGCAGTGAAGATCACTTCGATCGAGACCCTGCGCACCGAGGAATTCTCCAACGTCATCTGGGTGCGAATCCACACCGACACCGGCGTGATCGGGCTCGGCGAGACCTTCTATGGCGCGGGCGCGGTCGAGGCGCAGATCCACGACACCTTTGCCGGCCGCCTGCTCGGCCGCAATCCCCTGCACATCGAAGCCATCCACCGCGACATGCTGAACCTGCCGATGGCGCAGTCCTCCACCGGCGTCGAGTATCGCGCGGCGTCCGCGATCGACATCGCGCTGTGGGACCTGTTCGGCAAGGTCTGCAATCAGCCGGTGCACCAGATGCTCGGCGGCCTCTGCCGCGACAAGCAGCGCATCTACAACACCTGCGCCGGCACGCAATATGTCCGCTCGACCAATATCAGCCCGGTCTCCAACTGGAATCTCGGGGCGTCCAAGGGCCCCTATGAAGACCTTGATGGCTTCATGAATCACGCCGATGCACTAGCCGAGAGCCTGCTGGAAAGCGGCATCTCCGCGATGAAGATCTGGCCGTTCGATCCGGCGGCGCAGGAAAACAAGGGCCTCTACATCACCGCAGCCCAGATGAAGCAGGCGATCGAGCCGTTCGAGAAGATCCGCAAAGCGGTCGGCGACAAGATGGAGATCATGGTCGAGCTCCACTCGCTGTGGAACCTGCCGACCGCCAAGCAGATCGCGCGCGCGCTCGAGCCGTACAAGTCGACCTGGTACGAAGACCCGATCCGCATGAACTCGCCGCAGGCGCTGGCCGAATACGCCCGCTCGACCGACGTCTGGGTCTGCGCCAGCGAGACGCTGGGCTCGCGCTTCCCCTACAAGGACATGCTCGACCGCGACGCCATGCATGTGGTGATGGCGGATCTGTGTTGGACCGGCGGTCTCACCGAGGGCCGCAAGATCGCCGCAATGGCCGAGACCTATCACCGTCCCTTCGCGCCGCACGATTGCATCGGCCCGATCGGCTTCATCGCCGCCATCCACATGTCGTTCAGCCAGCCCAACACACTGATCCAGGAATCGGTGCGCGCCTTCTACAAAGGCTGGTACAATGAGCTCGTCACCACGATGCCCGTGATCAAGGACGGTTTTGTCTATCCGATGGAAGGCCCCGGTCTCGGCGTCGACCTCCTGCCCGCCGTCTTCGAGCGCACCGATCTCACTGTACGCCGCTCCAACGTCTGAGGAATTCTTGAGATGAGCACCTCCCTCTTCGATCTCTCCGGCCGCACCGCGCTCGTGACCGGCTCCTCTCGCGGACTCGGCCGCGCCATCGCCGAGGGCATGGCCAAGGCCGGCGCGAAGATCATCGTCAACGGCGTCGATCCCAAGCGCGTCGAGCAGGCTGTCGCCGAGTTTCGGGCCGCCGGGCATCAGGCCGAAGGCGCGGCCTTCAACGTCACCGACGAGCCCGCGATCGTCGCGGCGTTCAACGACTTCGACAAGAAGAACATCGCGGTCGACATCGTCGTCAACAATGCCGGCATCCAGCACCGCAAGCCGCTGGTGGAGTTCACCACCGACGAATGGCGCAAGGTGATCGAGACCAACCTGACCAGCGCCTTCGTGATCGGCCGCGAGGCGGCCAAGCGCATGATCCCGCGCAAGCACGGCAAGATCATCAATATCGGCTCGCTCGGCAGCGAGCTCGCCCGCCCCACCATCGCGCCCTACACCGCGGCCAAGGGCGGCATCAAGAATCTCACCCGCTCGATGGCGGTGGAATGGGCCCAGCACGGCATCCAGGCCAACGCGATCGGCCCCGGCTACATGCTGACCGACATGAACGAGGCGCTGGTCAACAACACCGATTTCAACAACTGGCTGATGGGCCGCATCCCCTCCAAGCGCTGGGGCAAGCCGGACGAGCTGGTGGGCGCCGCGATCTTCCTGGCGTCGGACGCCTCGACCTATGTCAACGGCCAGATCATCTATGTCGATGGCGGCATGATCGCCGCGATGTGATCCGCGAACCAGGAGCAAGCCATGCGCGCCGTCGTCATCCACGCCCCGAAAGATTTGCGGATCGACAATTATCCTGATCCGGCGCCCGGCCCGGGCGAGGTCCGCGTCAAGATCGCCAATGGCGGCATCTGCGGCTCCGACCTGCACTACTACTATCACGGCGGTTTCGGCGTCGTCCGCATCCAGCAGCCGATGGCGCTGGGCCATGAGATCGCCGGCGTGGTCGCGGCCATTGGTGACGGCGTCCGCAGCGTGAAAGAAGGCACGCGCGTTGCGGTCAATCCGAGCAGGCCGTGCGGCCAGTGCCTGCATTGCCAGGAGGGCATGCGCAACCAGTGCCTCGACATGCGCTTCCTCGGCAGCGCGATGCGCTTTCCCCATGTGCAAGGCGGCTTTCGCGAGTTCATCACGGTCGATGCCACGCAGGCGGTGCCGATCGCCGACAAGCTCTCGCTGGCGGAAGCTGCGGTCGCCGAGCCGCTCGCGGTGTGCCTGCATGCCGGCAAGCAGGCCGGCCCCCTGCTCGGCAAGCGCGTGCTGATCACGGGCTGCGGCCCGATCGGCGCGCTGATGATCCTGGTCTCCCGCTTCGGCGGCGCGGCCGAGATCGTGGTGACCGACGTTGCCGAGGCGCCGCTCGCGGTCGCGAGAAAACTCGGCGCCACGCACGCCATCAATGTCGCGGCCGATGCCAGCGCGCTCGATCCCTGGCGCGCCGGCAAAGGCGTGTTCGACACGCTGTTCGAAGCCTCCGGCAATCAGGCGGCGCTGCGCACCGCGCTCGACGTGCTCAGGCCCGGCGCGACGCTGGTACAGCTCGGCCTCGGCGGCGAGATGACGCTGCCGATCAATTCCATCGTCGCCAAGGAATTGCAGCTCCGCGGCACCTTCCGCTTCGATCCCGAGTTCGAGCTTGCGGTGCGGCTGATGGGCGAAGGCCTGATCGACGTGAAGCCGCTGATCACGGCCACCATGCCGTTCGAGAACGCGGTCGCCGCTTTCGAGCTCGCCAGCGACCGCTCGCAGTCGATGAAGGTGCAGCTTACTTTCTGAGCATGATCCGGAAAAGTGTGCAGCGGTTTTCCGAATAGATCATGCTCAAACAAAGAGCTAAAGAGCGATGAGTCTCATCGCTCTTTAGCGGCGCCCTCGGCCTGCTGGCTCTCGATCAGCCGATCGCTGACCAGCCGCACGGCGCCCCGTTTCCACGAATAATCCGCGCCGAGGCGCAGGCCGCTGTCGCCGCGCGCCAGCACCGTGCCGGTGCGGGCATCGCGCAGCTGGAAGCCGAGCGTGTATTCGGTGCGGCTGACCCGCCGCACCACGCCGATCAGCGATTGATCCGCGCCCAGCTCCTTCGCAATCGCGGCCTCGCAGCCACCGCAGTCGCGTAACGCGCGCGCCTTCGCCGCCTCGCCGCTCGCGCTGCCGATTTCGACGATGCGGTAGCGGCCGGACTGGCCGAGCACGTCACGCACGCCCCCGGTGGTCTCGGCGAGGTACGATGCGTCTGAACCGGCCAAGGTGCTCCCAGATGCGGCCGTCATGTCCTCGAGCTCGAAATCGAACACGGCGAGCGCGACCGGCGCAGGCGTGCCGAGCGCCGCGATGACCTCGCGGGCGAGGAACGCCTCGGCGCGCTCCCAGGCCTCGTCATTGTCGCCGCGGAATGTGTAGAGCTTCTCGAACAGGACCTTCTTGGCCGCGGTATCGATCACGGCGACCCGCGCCCATTGCACCAGCGTGCTCGTCTTCTGGACGCCGCCGACGACCTTGAATTTTGCATCGGCTTGCCCGGCGGGCATGAGCTGATAGCGCTTGTCCGCCCCGACATCCCGCCGCAGCGCGGCCATGAACGCGCTCAGCCGCTTCTCGTGGGCGGCGGTCTGATCGACCGGCTCGCCGGACGTATCCAGGTACTGGAAATCCTCGATCGACACACCGGCCGGTGCTGCGGCGGCCACCTCCGTGCCCGCGCCGGCAGGCCGGACACCCACGAGGGCAGCAAGGAGAAAAGCCGGGAGGATCAACCGGGAGAGGTACATGAGCGGAGCCCTCGCAGATGGAGCAGTTGGCAAATCTCGGCGGCAACCTGACACCCTGCAACGGGGGCGGTCCCGGCGAGCGCCGGGAAAATTTCACGTCATTGCACTGCAGTAACGCGTGGCGCTTTGCGCGGCTGGCGTTCTGCCGTTTAATGCGGCGGCGACAAGCCTGTTCGCGCAAGGTGCTGCCCGATGTGGAACCGCCCGAGATTCGATCTCAAGGTCCGTCTGACGTTGCGCGTGGCCGCCATAACGGCCGCCTGCTTCGCCGCAATCTCCGCCTATTTCCTGATCGCGGCCGACCGCGCGGTGCACGCGCGCATCGACGGCATCGCCGCGATCGTGGCGAAGTCGCTGGAGCTGCAACAGGGCAAGATCCAGTGGGCGGCCGGCCCGCGCGACTTTCCGAATCTTGATCCCGTCGCAGCCTATGTGATGACGCCCGGCCTGTGTCTGGCTTTCCGTGGCCCCAGCGGCGAGATGCTCCAGCGATTCTGCAGCGGCGCACCTGCCCCGGCGAGCCCGTCGCCGCAGGTCTTCGCGGCCTTCTATCGCAGCCTGTTCGACCCCGGCCGCGAAGCGGCACGGCCGGTGATCGTGCGCGGCGCCAAGCTCGGCGAGACCGTGGTCTCGGTCGATCCGGCCGTGCAGACGGCGGAGGCCTGGCACGAGGCTGGCCGCCTGATGATTGCGTTTGCGATCGCGCTGCCGCTGTTGTGCCTGCTGGTCTACGCCGCGCTGGCGCGCGCGCTGCGCCCGACCCGCCTGATCCGCACCGGCCTCGAGCGGATCGCCGCCAACGACCTCTCGGCGCGACTGCCGCCGTTCGATCTGGCCGAACTCTCCGCGATCCGCGACGGCTTCAACCATCTCGCAGAAAGCCTCGACAATGCGCTCGCCGAGCGCAGCGAGCTGACGCGCAAGCTGATCGCGCTGCAGGACGACGAGCGCCGCCATCTCGCGCGCGAGCTGCATGACGAGTTCGGCCAGTCACTGGCCGCCATCCGCGCCCTCGCCTCCTCCGCCCGCCAGACCGCCGCGCAGGACTGCCCCGCTTTGCTCGGCGAATGTGACGGCATCGCGCGGACCGCGACCAGCATGATGGAGACGCTGCGCGGTGCGCTGTTCCGGCTGCGCCCGCCCGACGTCGAGGAGCTCGGGCTGGTGGCGAGCCTGGAAGGTCTCGTCGCGGGCTGGAACGGACGCAGCCGCGGCGAGACGCGCTTTTCGATCCATTTCGACGGCGCGTTCGAGACCCTGCCCGCAGCGATCAGCGCCAACCTCTACCGCATCGTGCAGGAGGCGCTGACCAACGCCGCCAAGCACGCCGGCGCCACCCAGGTGGACCTGCATTTGACGATGGCGACAGACGAGATCGCGCTTGCCATCGACGACGATGGCCGGCCGAACGATGCGTCGGTCAAATCGGGCATGGGCCTGCTTGGCATGCGCGAGCGCGTCGCGGCCTTGCGCGGCCGGATGAGCTTCGAAGTCGGTGCCAACGGCGGCTCGGCCCTGCGCGTCGTCATTCCGCTCACCGCCGCCGATCGGCAAGTGCTGGAGCATGCGGCATGAGCGCGGCCGATGCCTCCATCCTGCTGGTGGACGACCATTCCGTCGTCCGCGAGGGTTATCGCTCCGTGCTCCAGAAGCAGCCGGGCCTGCGCGTCATCGCCGAGGCGGCCGACGGCGCGGAGGCCTACCGGCTCTACAAATCCGAGGCGCCCGATCTCGTCATCATGGATCTGAGCATGCCGGGCATCGGCGGCATCGAGGCCGTCAGGCGGATCAGGCAATGGGACAAGGGCGCCAGGATCCTCATCTTCACCATGCATCAGAATGCGGGCTTCGCCGTGCAGGCGATCCGCGCCGGCGCCAGGGGTTATGTCACCAAGACCAGCCCGCCGGAAACGCTGGTGCGGGCCGTGATGGACGTGCTCGCCGGCAAGATCGCCATCAGCCCCGACATCGACCACGAGCTGGCGCTGAGCCGGCTCGGCGGCGAAAGCTCGGCCGCCGACGTCCTCACGGCGCGCGAGTTCGAGGTGATGCGGCTGCTGCTCGCGGAGCGGACGACGGAGGAGATCGCAGAAACGCTGCATGTCAGTCCGAAGACGGTGGCGAACTTGCATTCCCTGATCAAGGACAAGCTCGGCGTCGGCTCCGACATCGAGCTGGTCCGCCTGGCCTTGCGCCAGGGACTGTTGACCGAGCCCGATCTCGGCGAGGCCTGATCGCTCAGGCCAGATAGCGCGCCAGACAGCCTTCCATCGCATAGAGCGCGCAAAGCGCCAGGCTCGACCACACCGCGGCGCTGAAATACAGGAACATCCAGGTCAGCTCGCCCTTCCAATGAGCGATGTCGTGGGTCACCACCCAGCGCGTCGAGACGTCATGCAGGCCTTCGAGGAAGCCTAAGAACCTGCCGCCCTCGGCGTGCCCGGCCCGCCAGCGGCTGAGATACATCGGCACGTCGACGGTGACGAGGAAGGCGAGGAAGCAGGCGATGCCGACGATGCCTGACATCAACGCCCAGCGCACCACGCCCTGGAATTCCGGCATCAGCCGGCACAGCGCGATGCCGGCCAGGAAGAAGGTCACCGCCCACAGCGAGTTCTCGATCGCGTTGTAGAGGAAGTTGGTCGTCACCACCGCGTACCAGGAGAAGCACTCCGCGATGATGATGATCGGCACGATCACGAGCGCGATGTTCACCGCGGTCTCGGCGCCCGTCATTTGGCCGAGCTGATGCAGGATGATGGCCCATTGCGCGACGAAGCAGAGCTCGGCCACGGTCGCGACGGTGCGGCCGACGACGACGCTCGAGAGCCAGGTGTCGAACAGGCAGATGCGCTGCACGTCGGCGCGCGGCAGGAACGAGCGGAACGCGCAGCCGAACACATAGCCGGCGCACAGCAGCAACATCAGCCCGATGTCCGAGCCGCCACTGAGGCTGCCCGCAGGCGTCGGGTAGAATTCGCGGTAGAGCATGAACCACACCAGGATATTGGCGCCGCTCACGAGCGTGAGGGATCCCCACCACCACGCGAGGGGATTTGACCGCGCCTGCCACTGCAACATGAACCGCTCCGCAAATTATCGATCTGACATGTCGTCGTAATAATCCTGTCACAACACGACATGCAATCACGACAAAAATCTGTGTGTGCGGCCCGGTCCGGCGCGTCCTTTCACGAAAACGTCGACGCGATATCGGTGTCCACATATCGGACAATTTGCCCATCCTTGCCGAATCTATTGGACAGAAGCGATTTGGCCGTCTGATATTCGGGGATGGCCCTGAGAGACTCATCCAAACCCCGACATCCGATCTCCTCCGCCGCCGCAGTGCTGGCGGAGAGTGTCGATGACGCCGCCTTCGCGACGACACTGGCAAAGGGACTCGTCGTGCTCGAGGCGTTCAAGGCCGGGAGCACGCTGCTGGGCAACATGGAGCTGTCGGCGCTGACCGGCATTCCGCGCCCGACGGTGGCGCGGCTGACCCACACGCTGGCCGAGCTCGGCTACCTCCGCTACGACGCCGAGCGCGCCAAGTACCGCGTCGCTGCGCGGGCACTGCGGATCGCGCATCCTCTGCTTGCCGGAATGCAATTCCGCCAGATGGCGCGGCCCATGATGCAGGAGCTGGCGCTCAGCGTCCGCGGCACGGTCTCGATCGGCCTGCTCGATGCGACGTCGATGATCTATGTCGAGACCGCGCGCTCCGGCGATGTCGGACCGCACGCGCCCGACATCGGCATGCCGATTCCCGTGGTGATGACCGCCATGGGACGCGCCGCGGCGGCGACCTTGCCGCCGGCCGATGCAGACCGGCTCGAGCGGAACATCGGCGCTGAAGACCCCGAGCTGTGGTCGGCCTTCCGCGACAAATACCGGGCCGGGATCGCGCAATGCAAAAGCCGCGGCTTCTGCACCTGCTGGGGCGAGTACATGGCCTCCATCCATGCCGTCGCCGCGCCGCTGTTTCACGCGGGCGAATCGAGGCAGTCGTTCTCGATCAATTGCGGCATCCCGGCGTTCCGCCTCCAGCCGGGCCAGCTGGAGGGCGAGATCGGTCCGCGCATCGCAGCGCTCGCCGACAGCATCCGCGCCATCGTCGGGCAGGCAGAGCTCGCGCCGCCGCGCAAGACCAAGAAGATCACGAGCGTCGGAAAATGACATGGCTGGACCGCTCGAGGGACTGAAGGTTCTCGACATCGCGACGATCATTGCAGCGCCGTTCGCCGCCACGCTGCTGGCCGACTACGGCGCCGAGGTCCTCAAGATCGAGATGCCCGGGAACGGTGACGGCGTGCGGTCGTTTCCGCCGTTCAAGGACGGCAAGCCGCTATGGTGGAAGGCCGCCAACCGCAACAAGAAGTTTGCCACGCTCGATCTGCGCACGGGGGAAGGGCTTGCGCTGTTCAAGCAGCTGCTTCCGCGCTTCGACGTGCTGATCGAGAATTTCCGTCCGGGAACGCTCGATCGATGGGGCTTGCCTAAGGAGGTGCTGTGGTCGATCCAGCCGCGCCTCGTGATCCTGCGCGCCACCGCCTTCGGGCAGGATGGACCTTATCGCGAGCGACCCGGCTTTGCCCGCATCTTCGAGGCCATGGGCGGGCTCACCTACATCACGGGCGAGAGCGACGGCGAGCCGACCCATCCGGGATACCCGATCGGGGATTCGATCGGCGGCCTGTTCGGCGCCGTCGGCGTGCTCGCGGCGCTATGGAAACGGGCCCGCGACCCGAATGCGCCCGGCGAGGAGATCGATCTTTCGCTGACTGAGGCAACCTTCCGCCTGCTCGACGTCCTCGCCATCGAGCACGACCAGCTCGGCACCGTTCGCAGCCGCATCGGCAATTCCAACGGCTATTCGGCGCCGGCCGCCGTGTTTCGCACCAGCGACGATCATTGGGTGACGCTGGCAGGTTCGACCAACGCCCTGTTTGCGGCGAACTGCCGGGCGATCGAACGCCCCGACCTGATCGCCGATCCGCGCTTCGCCAGCAACGACCGGCGCGTCCAGTACGCCGCCGAGCTCAACGACATCTTCGCCGGCTGGTGTGCCGCCCATCCCCTCGACGAGGTCCTCGCGAAATTCAATGCCGCGCAGGGAACGCTCGCCCCGATCTATTCGATCGACCAGATCGCCGACGACCCGCAAGTGAGGGCGCGCGAGGTGATCACCCGCGTTGCCGACAAGGATTTCGGCACGGTCGCCATGACCAATGTCGTTCCGCGTTTCACCAATGATCCCGCGCGATTGCGTCACGCCGCCGGCGACGTCGGCGAGGACAATGACGAGGTGTTTCGAAATTGGCTCGGCCTTTCGGACCAGGAGATCGAAAGGCTCACCGCGCGAAAGGTGATCTGAAATTAACAAGAAGACCAACAATAAAAAGGGAGGAAGACAACAGTGACATCATTCAAGGTCACACGCCGAACCCTGCTGGGCACGCTCGCAGGCGGGCTCGCCGCCGGCTCAGGCCCGACGGTACAGGCCGAGGATGCATGGCCCTCGCGCATGGTGCGGCTGATCTCGCCCTACGGGCCCGGTGGCTCCAACGACATCTCGTTGCGACTGCTCGCCGAAGAGTTCGGCCGCAGTCTCCGTCAGCAGTTCATCGTCGAGAACAAGCCCGGTGCCGGCACCCGCATCGCCAATGACATGGTCGCCCATGCCCCGGGCGACGGCTACACCCTTCTCTATGTAGCGGCCCCCTACGCGACCGCCGAGGCGCTGTTCGGCAAGTTGACCTATGACCGCAAGGATCTGCAGCCGGTCGCGATGGTCGTGGTCGCGCCGCTGTTCCTCATCATCAGCGCCGACGCGCCGTTCAAGACGCTCCCCGAACTGATCGCCTACGGCAAATCAAAACCGGACGGGCTGACCTTCGCCTCTCCCGGCGCCGGCTCGCAGCCGCACCTCGCCGGTGAGCTCCTGTTTCGCGACGCCGGCGTCAAAGGCCTGAACATTCCGTTCCGGGGCGATGCCGCCTCCTACACCGAGCTGCTCGCCGGCCGCGTCGATGCCACGCTGACGGCGCTGCCGACCGCCCTGCCCTACATCCAGAGCGGCAAGTTCATGGTGCTCGGCGTCGCCTCGCCTGAGCGTAGAGCGCTCGACCCGCAGGCGCCGACACTGCGCGAGCAGGGTTTTCCCAACGTGGCCGCCGCCGGCTGGTACGGCTTCATGGCGCCCGCCACGACGCCGCGCGCGATCGTCGACAAGTTTCAGGCCGAAGTCCTGCGCGCACTCGCCGAACCCGGGATCAAGGACAAGCTGACCGCCCAGGGCCTCGAAGTGCGCGCCGGCACTGCGGCCGAGTTCGGCCAGTTCATCGACGCCGAGACCCAGAAATGGACCAAGCTGATCCGCGACGCCGGTCTCAAGGGCGAATGACCATCGGGAAGGACCGGACATGACAAGCACTCTGCTCAAACACATCGCGGCCTCCGCACTGCTCCTCTCGCTGTCGGGCGCGGCAGCGCAGGCGCAGAAGAAATACGATGCCGGCGCGTCCGACACGGCGATCAAGGTCGGTCAGACCGTGCCGCTCAGCGGCCCGGCCTCGGCCTATGCCGTGATCGGCAAGACCCAGGCCGCCTATATGAAGATGATCAACGACCAGGGCGGCGTGAACGGCCGCAAGATCGAGCTGATCCAGTATGACGATGCCTATTCGCCGCCGAAGACCGTGGAGCAGACCCGCAGGCTGGTCGAAAGCGACGAGGTGCTGCTGACGTTCCAGATCATCGGCACCGCGCCGAACGTCGCCGTGCAGAAATATCTCAACGCCAAGAAAATCCCTCAGCTGTTTGCCGCGACCGGCGCCGCGCGCTTCACCGATCCCAAGAACTTTCCCTGGACCATGGGCTTCAACCCCTCCTATCTCGTCGAGGGCCGCATTTACGCGCAATATTTGCTGAAGAACCACCCGAACGCGAAGATCGGCGTGCTCTACCAGAACGACGACCTCGGCAAGGATTATCTCGCCGGCCTCAAGGCCGGCCTCGGCGACAAGGTGAAGATGATCGTGGCCGAGACATCCTATGAGATCACCGAGCCGACGATCGACTCGCAGATCCTGCGGCTGAAGGATGCCGGCGCCGACGTGCTGTTCAGCGCCACCACGCCGAAACAGGCGGCGCAGGCCATCAAGAAGGTCGCCGAGATCGGCTGGAAGCCGCTGCACATCATCGACATCAACGCCTCCTCGCTCAGCGCCGTGCTGAAGCCGGCAGGGCTGGACAATTCCAAGGGCGTCGTCAGCGTCGGTTACGTCAAGGATGCCGCCGATCCCGAATGGAAGGACGATCCCGGCATGAAGCGCTACCTCGCCTTCATGGCGAAATACTATCCCGACGGCGACAAGGATTCGAACCTGAACGTCTATGGGTACATCACGGCCCAGCTGCTGGTTCAGGTGCTGAAGCAATGCGGCGACGACCTCACTCGCGACAACGTGATGCGGCAGGCCGCCAGCCTCAAGAACGTCGAGCTCGACCTGACGCTACCGGGAATCTCGGTCACGACCTCGCCGATCGACTATCGCGTCAACAAGCAGTTCCAGATGGTGCAGTTCGATGGCCAGCGCTGGCAGAAGCTCGGCGACATCGTGACGGACGAAGCGAAAGAGTGAGGCGGCGAGAGACGCGGTGCCGGCGCTCATTGCCCTCCCGCGAGGCGGCCGCCGCTGCGGATGACATCGTCGCGTTGATCGACATGACGCTGATATTCGGAGATCGCGCGATTAGCCATCCGGATCCGGTTCGTCTGCCCCTCCTCGACCATCATGGTGATGCGCTGTGCCAGGAACACGCAGGCCGCGAACTCGTCGCCGATGGCGCCCGTCCGCGTGAGAAAGTTCCAGGCAATCTCATAGGCCTGCTCGGCGGCGGGGTTGCGGTAGTCGCTGAAGATAATGTGCGTCATCACCGGCAAAGCCGCAGGACAGCGATCGTTCCTGTGGCCCCTTCCGACTTGCCCCTATCATGGGCTGCATGAGTCCCCGATGGATGTTCCGGTCCCTGGAACGAAATGCACTTCCGCTGGCAGACACATTCCGACGCTGGGTCGTAGGCCTCCAGTTCGATGCACCCGCAACGCCTTGCGTAGGAACGGTTGGCCGCGCGCGTGATTGGTCCGGCTTGAACCTCAAGGAGTCACAACATGCGTAAGACAATGCTGACGATCTTCACAGTGGCAATGCTCGCCGGCGCTTCCGTCGGCGCAGCCTTCGCTCAAGGCGCCGGTGGTGGTGCTGGTGGCGGCGCGGGCGGCGGAGCCGGTGCGGGCGGTGCAGGCGCCGGTGGGGCGGGTGCGGGAGCAGGTGCAGGCGGCAGCGGCGCTGGCGGAGGAAGCGGAAGCGCTGGAGACGGCTCCGGCGGCGGCAGTGGCGGAATCACCCATACGCAACGTGGCGGACAGGGCGCGTCCAGCGCTCCAGGCATGCGCAACGAGACCACTCCGCCGACGAGCGGCACCGCACCGCGCCGCTAGAGCATGATCCGGAAAAGTGTGCGGATAAATAAAGCGCGATGACGATTCATCCTGATCTCATCGCGCTTCAGTCGCCTCGTTGATCGCCCTCTTCGGAAACCGATCCTTCGAGGTGTACGAAAGCGGTCCCGGCGAATCCTTCGCCGGGACTGCTTTGTCTTCATCGCTTCATGCCCGCCACATAGGCCGCGAGCTTGTCCAGCGTCTGGTAGCCATATTCGACGGCGCCGAAGCCGATCATGCCATCGCGCTGCGCGGTGCTCGAGGCCAGCTGGCGCATCATCAGCACGGTCTTGCCATTGCTCTGCTCGGCAAAGGTGACGGTGA
This sequence comes from Bradyrhizobium sp. 25ACV, assembly GCF_054863005.1. Classification (NCBI taxonomy): domain Bacteria; kingdom Pseudomonadati; phylum Pseudomonadota; class Alphaproteobacteria; order Hyphomicrobiales; family Nitrobacteraceae; genus Bradyrhizobium; species Bradyrhizobium sp. 25ACV. The sequence continues at coordinate 13,510 of NZ_JAVAYO010000029.1, read as the reverse complement.
AGCGGAACATGCCGGGATCCTCGTCCTGGTCGACGCCGTGATCCATCTCCATCAGCTGCGGCCGCTCGATGCGGCGGAAGCGCATGCGGTTCGGATAGACCGTGCCGTCGGGGCCGATCATGTTGAAGCGCCAGACGCCGCCGACGCGTACGTCGATCTCGAAGGTCTCGACCTTGAACCCCTTCGGCCCGAACCATTGCGGCAGATGCTTGGGGTCGGACCACGCCTCGAACACCAGATCGCGCGGCGCGTCGATCACGCGCGACATCACGATCTCACGATCGAGCGACCATTGCGACAGAGCGGGATTGGCAGAATTCGTCATCACTCAGTACCTTTCCGTTTGGTTGTTCGGGACGGCCGCTTGGCGACCGCCTTCTCCTTCTCTTTCTTGAGCTTCATCACGTAGGCTTCGAACCGGTCGAGCCGCGCCTCCCAGATCGCGCGCTGCTGCTGGAACCAGTCCTCCGCACCGAGCAGCGCATCCGGGCTGAGACGGCAGGTGCGCACGCGGCCGGATTTCTCCGACAGCACGAGCCCGCTCGTCTCAAGCACGTGGATGTGTTTCATCAAGCTCGGCAGCGCCATGGCGAAGGGATCGGCGAGCTCGCCGACGGAGGCCTCGCCGGCGCACAGTCGCATCACGATCGCCCGTCTGGTGGGATCGGCGAGCGCTGCGAAGACCTGATCGAGGCGGGACGATTGGTTAGCCATGAAGCTAACTATAGAGGCGGACAATCCAATGTCAATGATTGTTAGCTCTAAGGCTAAGTAATTTGATTCGCACGCCGCGAAGCGGAACCTGAAACGCGCAATCGTGAATTGGGCCCCAGGGCGCTTGCCGCTAAATGAGACCGGGGGCACCATTGCATCGTCGTCAGGGCACGTGCCGTCTGTTGCCACATCATCATCGTTCACCCGGCGGGCGCTCGCCCGGGCCGCGCTTGTTCCCCTCGCGATCGGGCTGGGCCGGCCGCCCCGCGCCTTGGCGGATTCCGACATGATCGCGCAGATGCGCGACATCGTCGCGAGCGAGCTGGCGCCGACCGTAACGCCCGACCATGCGGGCGGCCTTGCCGCCGCCCTCTATGCCGGACGCCATGTCGAGTTCTTCAACTACGGTCTTGCCGATGATGCCGCCAAACGGAAGGTGACGCCGGACACCCTGTTCAACCTCGCGTCTGTAAGAAAACCGTTCGAAGCGACGCTGGTCGCTCTCGGTACGCTCCGCGGCGAGCTGCGGCTCGACGACCGCGTCCCAAAATATCTTCCCGAGCTCGACGGCGATTACATCCGCCGCGTCAGCGTCGGCGAGCTGGTCACGCACACCTCGGGGCTGTTGCTGCCGACCGACCATCCGCCCTGGCCGAACGATCAGTTCACGCGCGAGCAGTTCATCGCCATGCTGAACGCCTTCGCGCCGGCGCCCGGGGTCGCACCCGGCCGGCAGCGCATCTACACCCATGCCGGCTACGTGCTGCTTCAGCTCGTGCTCGAGCGCTGCTACGGCCTGCCGATCGGCGCGTTGATCCAGCACCGCATTCTCCGCCCCCTCGCCATGGACGCCAGCTTCATCCCCGAGCGCGGCGCGGACAATCGCGCCGTCATGGACGGGGCCTGGATGCAGCGCGTGGTCCAGGGCTATTCCGACCAGGGCACGGCGATCGGCCCAATCGGCGACCAGCAGAGCTATTTTGACTTTCCCGGCACCGGCCAGATGTTCTCCTCCGCCCGGGATCTTGCCACCTTCGCAGCGGCCTGCGTCGACGGCCGGGCGATCGATCCGCATTTGCGCGAGGCGCTGCGGATGACGCAGCGTGAGGTCTTCCGCGTCGACGACAAGTTCGGACAGGGCATGGCCTGGGAGACCGTGCGTCTGCCGGGCGTCACCGTCGTCGACAAGCCCGGCGGCCTCAACAATGCGTCCGGCTATATCGGCCTCGTTCCGTCGCGACGGATCGCCATCGTCCTGCTCGCCAACCGCGGCGAGTATCCGCACGAGATCGCGCGCTACAAGATCCTGCCCGCGCTGGCGCATCTGCTGCCATCGCACGCAGGCTGAGCGTCACAACAGAAAGCCCCGGCCAGGCCGGGGCTTTCCACGTCAGGATCGAAACGGGATGCTCAGTATCTGGCGACGACCGGTCCGCCGAACTTGTAGTTCACGCCGACGCGCACGATGTTCGACTTGAGATCGACCGAATGAGTGAAGGTCTGGGCCGGCAACGGCACACCGACGTTGAAATTGTTGCTGGTCATGCTGCTGCGGCCAAGATCGACGTAAAGATATTCGGCCTTCAGCGACCAGCCGTTGCCCACGGCGTACTCACCGCCGACGCCTGCTGTCCAGCCGACGCGGGTGTCGCGGATCGCTCCGGACTCGGTCGCGCCAGCAAAGGTGTCGGTGAAGCTGAAATTGCCCTTCACCTCGGCGATGGCGGCGCCGCCGGTGGCGTAAATCAGCCAGCTCGGCGTCGCGAGGAAGCCGATGCGGCCGCGAATGGTGGCGAGCCAATCGGCCGAGACCGACGAATTGACGGTGAAGGTGGTCGGCGCGCAGCAGGGATACACGGCCGTGCTGCTCGCGCTGCCCTTGAAGCCGAAATAGTTGATGTCACCCTCGAGGCCGAGCACGGCGTTGTTGACCTGCCAGTTGTAGCCGGCGGTGAAGCCGCCGGTCACACCGGAGCTGTTGATGTGTTGGGCGCCGACCGTCCCGATGGCGGTCACGCTCGAATCCGCGAAATAGGCGGCCACCGGAAACAGCGTGGTGGTGGCGGGGTTCGCGCTGCCCCACTGCCCGCCGACATTGCCGCCGACGTAGAAGCCGGTCCAGTTATAGACTGGCGCCATCACCGGCGCCTTGGTGTAATGCGCCGCGAGGTCGGCTGCCTGAACGGATGCGGTACCCAAGACAACAGAAGCGATCGCCAGCAAAAACTTGTTCATTCCAGTCTCCTTGCCCCACGCGATTGACCTCGCGTTTCGAATGCGCGCGGGTAAAAGGCAACCGGCGCAGTTAGGGCATAGGGCCGGCGCCGCTGCTCGTCTTGGGCTGCGGCGCAGTTCGCAAGGACTGTGACGTAGTGTGCGCCTCAGATCGTGCGAACGGATGACGGGTGTGGCCGGCGAGCCACGCCTCGTCCATCATCAGCGGCGCGCGACGCAAGGCCCGTGTCGCGTCACGACAAGGCTGCCAGAAGCGCGATTCGAGACTGTGCGCTTCAGACCGAGCGCGTCAGCCCGCCATCGACGCGGATGTTCTGGCCGGTGATGTAAGCTGCGCCGTCGGAGGCCAGGAACGAGACCGTCGCCGCGATCTCCTCGACCTTGCCGTAGCGCTTCATCGGCACGCTGTCGCGGCGCGCGTCCAGCTGCGGCAGGCTGTCGATCCAACCCGGCAGGACGTTGTTCATGCGGATGTTGTCGGCCGCATGGGTGTCGGTGAAAATCTTGGTGAAGGCGGCAAGGCCCGCGCGGAACACCGCCGAGGTCGGGAACATCGCGCTGGGCTCGAACGCCCAGGCCGTCGAGATGTTGATGATGGCGCCACCCTTTTGCGCCTGCATGATCGGCGTCACCAGCCGGGTCGGACGGATCACGTTCAAGAGATAAGTGTCGAGGCCGGTGTGCCACTGCTCGTCGGTGATCTCCGTGATCGGCGCGCGCGGCCCGTGGCCGGCGCTGTTGACGAGCACGTCGATGCGTCCCCACTTCGCCATGGCGCCGTCGACGAGGCGCTTCAGATCGTCATTCTCCTTGTTGGAGCCGGTGACGCCGAGCCCGCCGAGCTCGGCCGCCAGCGCCTCGCCCTTGCCGGAGGACGACAGGATCGCGACGCGAAACCCGTCCGCCGCCAGCCGCCGCGCAGCCCCTGCCCCCATGCCGCTGCCGCCGGCGGTAACGAGCGCAACCTTCTCTGCTGCCATGACCGATCATCCCTTCAGTTGAGGCGAGCCGCAGGCTCGGCCTATCATGAGGCCTTCTACAGCCAGACCTGTCGGCAGGTCCATGGTCGAAGGCATCCATCATGAGCAACCCGAGATGAGTGATTTGCTGATCCGCAATCTGCGCCCCGAGGAGATCTCCCTCGCCATCGACTGGGCCGCGGCCGAGGGCTGGAATCCGGGCCACCGCGATGCCGCCTGCTTTGCGGTTCCCGACGCGCAAGGTTTCTTCGTCGGCGAGATCGATGGCGAGCCGGTGGCGACCGTCTCCTGCGTCAATTACGACGACCGCTTCGCCTTCCTCGGCTTCTACATCGTGCGCGATAGTTTTCGCGGCGCGGGCCATGGCCTGCGTATCTGGAACGCGGCGATCGCGCATGCGGGCGCGCGCGTGATCGGGCTCGACGGCGTCGTCGCGCAGCAGGACAATTACAGGAAATCCGGCTTCCAGCTGGCCTATGCCAATATCCGCTATGGCGGCATCGTCACCGCGCGCTCGAGGCCGCCCACTGACGTGGTTGCGCTGAACACGATTCCGTTTGCGCTTGTGGAGGCCGACGACGCCACCGTATTCCCCGCCCGGCGCAGCGCCTTCCTGCGCGCCTGGATCGATACATCAGGCCATGTCGGCCGCGCCCTCGTGCGGGACGGCAAGCTCGCCGCATGGGGCGTGATCCGGCCCTGCCGGACCGGCTGCAAGATCGGCCCGCTCGTTGCCGACGACCGCGCGGCGGCGGAGGCGGTCGTGCAGGCTTTGCTTGCGAGCGCCGATGTCGGCGAGATCTTCCTCGACGTTCCCGCCGTCAATCGCGAGGCGATCGCGCTCGCGGAAGCACTCGGGCTCAAGCCGGTGTTCGAGACGGCGCGGATGTACACGGGAGCGATCCCGCCGCTGCGCATCGACCGCGTCTTCGGCGTGACCAGCTTCGAGCTTGGCTAAAACTCAGTAGCAGCGCGTGATGTTGACGGTGTGCTCGCTGCCGCCGCGGCCGGGCACCGTCACCTGCTCCGTCGGGCAGCTCGGCACATAGGGCCGGTCGGACGGCACCACGTTCGGCGGGAAGCGATGCGACCAGTCCCACGGGACATCATAAGTGTAGGTGTAGCGCACGTCGGTGGAGACCGGCTGCCCGGCATCGCCGAAGGGCTGGCTGTAGCCGGCGCCGTCGTAGAAGAACCCGCCGCCGCCCGGCCAGTACACGAAGGGGTTATTCCGCCGGTGGAACCGGGCTCCCGGCCCCATCGGCGCACGCGCCATGGCACCGGAAGGCGCAGCGGTCACCCCATGCGGCGCGGCGCCGCCGGGTCTGGCAAAACTGTCGCTGGGGCTAAGGAGCAGCGCGGCTGCGCTGAGCGAGGCGAATAGCGCCGCATGGGATCTGGACATCATGATACGCACCAACTCGTTTGGCTTAAGCGATAGCGGCTCCCCGCTGCTACGCTAGGCCGGGCTGTCGCCCACCCGCAAACGTATAATTAATTATTGGTTAAGGCACGGGCTTAACCGGGGAACAGGTGCGGCAAGACGCCCGGAATTCCCGGCTCATTTCAGGCACTTCGTTCCGCGGCCTTCGCTTCATAACCAGTTGATCGGAGTTGATTGCTCCCGACAAGCGCATCCCGGAACGCTCCCGCAGTGCAACCGTTGGCCCCCGACACAAGCAAGGAGCATCTCCAATGCAGAACAAGTCAAAACTCCTGTGCCTGATCACGGCATCACTCGTCGCCGGCACTGCGGCTGCCTCGGCACAGGGCTATGATTGGAACGGGCCGCGCGTGGGGTGGGACCGCACCGCGCCCTCCTACGAGCCGGTTCAGCCGCGCGCGTATTATCCTGATGTCGCGGGGCCCTATGGCGCGCTCAACGGCACCAACCATCCAACCCCGAGCTCGACGCAGGGCGACGTCGGCCCTGACGGCAACAACAACGGCACGCTGACCGGCGGCTATCGCTGGTAAGGCCACTCACGGCGAGGCCCGCCGTCCTTTCGCGGACGGTGGGCCTTCGTGCGTCAGCGGCCCTGCTGCTTGCGCAGCCAATCGAGCATGTCCTGTATGTTTTCCTGCGCGTTGCCGGTGCCCTGTGTCACGATGGCGGTGTTGCCGCCGCTGCGCCGGTACACCGTCGTGCGCCCGGGCTCCTTCTCGATTTTGACCTCGGCCTGCGCGGGATCGCCGCTCTGCGTGATCACCGAGGTGCCGTTCTCGTCCTGGACCACCGTGGTGTGACCGTCGCCGGCGCCGGCCGGCGCCGTCGCGACCACGCTCATGAGTCCTATTCCGGATGCGAGCAGGAGCAATCTCATGTCACACCTCCATCATCGGCTGAACTGCATCATCGGCTGAACTGAAAGATCGCCAGCCAGTTGAAACGCCCGAACTGCCTAACCGCTCCCGTATTCATGTCTCCGATCTGGAGCAGGAGCGCGTTGGTGGAATTTCCGATCTGGGTGATCTCGGCGGTGTTGCTCGCACCGGATTGACCGATGATCGCATTGGTGGTGCCGCCCACCTGGATCACATTGGCATAGTTGCGCGTGCCGTTCTGGATGATGGTCGCATCCACCGTCCCGGTGCCGCCGATCTGGATCACCCGCGCGATATTGATGCGGCTGTTCTCCTCGATCGTCACGGGCTGAACATCGTTGCCGAACTGCACGACCGTTTCGATGCTCACGTTCCGATTGGTCACGCTGCGCTGGACCGACCCGGCGCTCGCCTGCGTCGCCGTGCCGATGGCGGCGAGCATCGCCGCCACGGCCAACACGTGCCTCAAGATCTGTCCGCATCGCATCGCGCTTCCCCCGTTCTCGACACCGGCGCGTTCGCTCGCGCCTTACGGGCCGGTCTGGACGATCGTCGAGGCGTTGATCGCGCCGAATTGCGCCACCGTGCCCGCATTCATCGTGCCGAGCTGCGATATCAGGCTCGTCGCCGACTGGCCGGTCTGACCGACGAACGCGAGATTGTTCGTTCCGGCCTGCCCGATCGATGCGGAATTCGTTCCGCCGAATTGCAGGACGCCCGTGGCATTATTGGTGCCGTTCTGCGTCACAGTCGCGCTGGTACTGCCGCCGATCATGAACACGCCCGCCATGTTGAGCTGACTGTTCTGGTTCAGTACCACCGGTGGCCCTCCGACAGAGACGATGGTCTTGATGTCGGCGGTCTGGGCACCGGCTGATCCGGTGCCCACCGAGCACAGAGCGAGCAAGACGGCGCCCGCGCATCCCAAATGATGTTTCATGACATGCCTCATCGCTTCGGGTCTGCTCACGGAGCCTGCTGGATAATCGTCGAGCCGTTCAGGATTCCGAGCTGACCAACTCCGGCCGTGTTGTTCGCACCGATCTGGCCGATCAGACTCGAATTGAAGCCGCCGACCTGGCCGGCCAGCGCGGTGTTGGACGCTGTCGCGGTCGTGCCACCTTGCCCGATCACCGAATTGTTGACGGTCAGGAGCGAGCCTGTCTGCAAGGTGGTCGCCGTATTGGTGGCGCCGAACTGCATCGTCGTGGCGTTGTTGCTGGTGCCGCCGCTCTGCGAAATGAACGAAGTGTTGGTCGCTCCGAATTGCAGCACGCTGGCGGTGTTGCCGGCGTTTGCGTCGGCGGCCGTCAGCGCACCGAGCCCCACGACCGTTGCAATGAAATAGGTGATCCGCATGTCATTTCCTCCGCGACAATAGGCGAGCCATCGCAATTGATCGGCCGGCCGGATTGCGGTGCATTCGAGAATGGCGCGGACGCAACCGCAACTGGATGCGTCCGGCCAAACGGGGCTGTGTGTCAGTGCGCCGTCTGCGAGACGGTGCTGCCGTTGACGCCGAACACGCTGAGCTGGCCGACGCCGGCGGAGTTGTTCTGCAGCGCGGGGGGGCCGAACGAGTTCTGGGTGATCGCGCTGGTGTTGTTGCCGAACGCCACCTGGCCGGTGGTCGCCGAGTTCTGCACGCCGACCTGGTTCACCGTGCTGCCGTTGTTGAGCGAGGCAGCGCCGGTCCCCTGCATCGTGGACGCAGTGTTCACGATGCCGAGCTGGCTGGTCGACGAGCTGTCGTTGGTGAGGCCGTTCTGCGTGACGGACGAGCCGTTCACGACGCCGACTTGCACCGTGGTCGAGGTGTTGGCGGCCTGCGCCGCGGAGGACAGGGCGAACAATGCAACGGAAGCAAAAAACAATTTACGCATGGAGTATCCCTTTCTGACCAAGTTGTCTGACTGAGTATGGATGCCGTCTTGGAAGAGGCCGACATCGTAGGGATACTGTGAACCGATCGTGGCCTGCGCGACAGACTGCAGTTCATGCTAATCGGTACGGACTAGACGTTGCGCGAGATGTCGGCACATCGAAGCGCAGAAACAGCTGTTATCCCGCGCCGGCGCGAATCGTCTCGGCTTCGCGCCCCATGCTGTCGATCAACCGCACCACTTCGATCGGCGTACGCAGCTCCAGCTTTCGCATCATCCTGGCGCGATGGACCTTCGCCGTCACTTCGCTCACACCGAGCCTCGCCGCGATCTGCTTGGCCACCAGCCCTTCCGCCATCAGCAGCATGATCTCGCGCTCTCTCGCCGTCAGCGTCTCGACGCGCTGACGGGCTTCACGCACGATATCCTCGCGTTCCAGCCGCCTGCGGTCGCGCTCGATGCCATGCCTGATCGCATCGAGGATCTCCTGCTCGCGAAACGGTTTTGGCAGAAACTCGACCGCGCCGCGCTTCATGGCCTCGACCGAGACGCGGACGTCGGAATGGCCGCTGATGAAGACGATCGGAATCGGCACGCCAGTCTCGGCGAGCCGGCGCTGAAGCTCGAGGCCGGTCGGCGACGTCCCGGGAAAGCGGACGTCGAGCACGAGGCACGACGGCCCGAGCGAAATACTCTCCGCGAGGAACTCTTCCGTCGAGGCGAACAACTTCACCTGGTGTCCGGTCTCCTCGCAGAGATTTCCGATCGCGGTTCGAATCTGAATCTCGTCGTCAACGACATAAACTATGGCTTGACCTGAAACCATTGCAACGGACTCCCCGGCTTGGATCTCGATGAGCAGGCATCGAGCCATCCATTCTTCTTGCAAGCGCAGACAAGGTGCTTGGGTGAATTCGCGGGGGCCGGGCGAAGCGCATCGGTCCACCGGTTCGACGTCTTAGAGCCAACATTCGCTCGTGACGAGTGAAGGCGTTCACATATCGAGCTTCGTGATCGGAGGGAATTGAGCGCGCCTCCGTCCGCATCGCGGCGGAGTGCGATACCGAGAATGCGGCAAGCCGGTGTCGTGGAGTCCGGTCGCGTGATCGCGGTATTGCCAACTGCATCATGGCATCGCCACTCATGTGCCGAGTCGAACGCCGGGCGCCGGCCGCTTTCGGCCGGAGCAGACGAGACGTTCAGTCAGCTAATCGAGTTCGATACCGCGCGCGTCATATCGATACGCTTCGTATGCATCTCCAGCAAATCACGAAAAGTCGCACCCCGCGCCTTTACTTCTGGATCATGAGGCGCACCCGACCGTCGCCCCGACGAGAACGACATACTGACGATCGATACTACCTTAGATAATTTACAACCATAGCGAGCTTGCCATTTTTTCCTGACGTAACGAAGCCATTTCAGCCAGGCGGGTATTGATATGCGATTTGTGCCAGCAATTGCCTTGCTCGGAACTGCATGCAGCCTCGCCGTAGTCACCACCGTGGGGCCGGCCGTCATCACCGGCGCGGCCGGGAGGGCTGCGGACAAGGCGGCGCACGCCTTGGAATCGACCAGGCGCCTGCTCGTCCCCACCGGACGCGAAGCTCCGACATTCGGATCCGATTCGCCCGTGTTCCGCTACGCGTCGATCCAGCGCGGCAGCATCGAGCAGACCGTCACGGTCACCGGTGCCCTGCAGCCGGTCAAGACGATCGAGGTCGGTTCCCAGCTGTCCGGACAGCTCGCCCGGGTCTATGTCGATTTCAACGACACCGTCACCAAGGATCAGCCGCTCGCCTTGATCGATCCGCGCAGCTTTGCAGCCAAGGTCGACGAAGCCAGGGCCGCCCTTGCCGTCTCCAATTCGCTCGTCGACATCGCCAGGGCCAAGCTGGATCGCGCCCGGATCGACCTGCAAAACGCCAGAGGCAGCCGCGACGTGCTCGCCGCCAAGCTCGAGAGCGCCCAGGCGGTCAAGACCTCGGCGCAGAAGACCTTGCAACGGAAGCTGGCGCTGCAGTCGCAGAACGTGGTGGCGACGACGACGGTCGACGACGCCCAAACCGAGTTCACCGCACGCCTCGCCCAGGAGCGCGAGGCCGAGATCCTGATGTCCCTCAACTCCTATTCGGTGGAGGGGGCACAGGCCGACGTCCGCAGGATCGAGGCGGAGCTGCAACAGGCGCGCATGGCGGTGCCGGAGAAGGCAGCCGTTCTCGCCGCGGCCCAGGCCGATCTCGACCGCACCGTGATCCGCTCGCCGATCAACGGCGTCGTCGTCGGCAGGTTCGTCAACGAGGGCCAGACGCTCGCGGTCGGACTGGAATCGCGCACCACCTTCGTGGTCGCCCACCGCCTGGAGGACATGGAGATTCACGCGCAGGTCGACGAAGCCGATATCGGCCGCATCGCCCCCGGCCAGCGCGCCCACTTCACGGTGGATGCCTACCCCGACCGCCGCTTCGAGGCGGTGGTGCGGCAGGTGCGCAAGGCGCCGCAGACCCAGCAGCACGTCGTCACCTACACCGTGGTCCTGGCGACCTCCAATCTCGACGGCGCGCTACTCCCTGGAATGACGGCTCTGGTGAAGATCGTGATCGAGCGGCAGGACGACGTTCTGAAGGTGCCGCTCGCCGCATTGCGCTTCCAGCCCTCCGGCACACGGCAGGATCCTGCCGCACGCAGCGGGGTGTGGGTGCGCACCGCAAGCGGCTCGCTCCAGCGCATCGCCGTGACGGTCGGCGCGGCCGGCACCGAACAGGTCGCCCTCAAGAGCGGAGATCTCGACGAGGGCAGCCAGGTTGCCGTCGGCCAGGCCATCCGTCCGGCGGGCATGGAATTTCTCGGAATCAGGTTCGGATCATGACCGCCTCCCCGCCGCTCATCAGCCTCCAGTCGGTCGGCAGGACCTATCGCACCGACGGGGTCGCGGTCACCGCCGTCCGCAATGTCAGCTTCGACATCGCGCAAGGCGAGATCGTCGCCGTGATGGGTCCGTCCGGCTCCGGCAAGTCGACGCTGATGAACATGATCGGGCTACTCGACCTGCCGAGCGAGGGCGCGGTCTATCTCGAAGGGGCCGATGTCGCCGATCTCTCGGAGGATCGCCGGTCGTCCCTGCGCGCCCGGAGCATCGGCTTCGTGTTCCAGTCCTACAATCTGCTCGCGCGTCACGATGCGATCGAGAACGTCGCGCTGCCGCTGGTCTATTGCGGCATCGGTCGCCGGGAACGCCTGGCGCGCGCGGAAGCGAGCCTTCAGGCCGTCGGCATGCTGCACCGGGCCCATCATTTTCCGCGGCAGCTCTCCGGCGGCGAGCAGCAGCGCGTCGCGATCGCGCGCGCCCTGATCGCCTCCCCGCTGATCGTGCTCGCCGACGAGCCGACCGGCGCGCTCGACAGCCGTACCGGCGCCGAGATCCTGGCGCTGTTCGCCGCGCTCAACCGGACCGGCCAGACCATCGTGATGATCACGCATGATCCCAGCATCGCGGCGCAGTGCCGCCGCACGATCCACCTGCATGACGGCGAGCTCGTCGCTGACGAGACACGGGCTCCGGCCCTGCCGAAACGGAGCGCTGCGCCATGACGATGCTTCAGGGATTCCAGATCGCCCTGCACGCCCTCAGGCTCAATCCGCTGCGCAGCTTCCTCACCATGCTCGGCATCGTGATCGGCGTCGCCTCCATCGTCACGGTGTTTGCGATCGGTTCCGGCGCGCAGCTGCGCCTGCAGGAACAGATCCGCTCGATCGGCGCCAACGTGCTGATGATCACCCCCGGCGCGGTCTACCAGGGCGGCGTGCGTCTCAAGGACGGCAGCAAGCTGACGATGACGGAGAGTGACGTGCAGGCCATCCTCGAGCAGATTCCGGAAGTCCAGGCCGCGGCCGGCTCGATCGCCGGAACGGCGCAAGTCATCCACGAGGGCAAGAACTGGAATACGACGATCAACGGCACGACGACCGGGCATTTCATGGTGCGCGACTGGCAGCTCGCGACCGGCCGGTATTTTTCAGGCACCGAAGAGGCCGGAGCCGGCAAGGTCGTGATCCTCGGCAGCACCGTCGCACGCGAGCTGTTCGCTCCCGGCGACGACCCCATCGGTGCGCAGATCCGGATCATGAAGGTCCCGCTAGAGGTGGTCGGCGTTCTCGATCGCAAGGGACCCGCACAGGACGACGTCGCCTTCGTGCCGCTCGCCACCGCCAAGCTGCGCTTCCTCGGCAGTGCCAGCAACATCAATCGGGATTCGGTTGCCTACATCATCGCCAAGGTGGCCGGCGACGGACAGATGGCGGGGGCGCGATCGGAGATCGAGAATTTGTTGCGGCAGCGCCACCGTGTCCCTGCCGGCCAGGAGGACGATTTCAAGGTCCAGGATCCAGCCGCCGCCATGGAAGCGCAGCAGGGAGCGATCCGCACCGTCGCGCTCCTGCTCGTCGCCATCGCCTCGGTCTCGCTGCTCGTTGGCGGCATCAGCATCATGAATGTCATGATCGTGTCGGTCACCGAGCGCACGCGGGAGATCGGCATCCGCCGCGCGCTGGGCGGGCGGATGCGGGACATCCGGCTGCAGTTCCTCTGCGAGGCGCTCGTGCTCTGCCTGCTCGGCGGAGCCATCGGCGTCGCCGGCGGCGTCACACTCTCGATGACGGTGGCCCGTATGGCCGGATGGGTCACCTCGATCGACGGCCAGGCGATCGGCCTTGCCCTCGCCTTCTCGATCGCGACCGGCCTCATCTTCGGTTTTTATCCCGCGCACAAGGCGTCCAAGCTCAGCCCGATCGAGGCGCTCAAGACGGAGTGACAACATGCTGGGAGTGGCCACATCAACCCGCAGTCCAGGGAGCAACGAGCCATGAGCAGAGATCCGCAGGACTCGATTACACCGACGCCGCGCGAGCGCGAGCTGATGATGTTGATCGCACGGGGAATGCAGAACAAGAATATCGCCTACGAGCTCAAGATCTCAGAGAATACGGTGCGGGCGCATATCGGCAACATCATGCGCAAATACCGGCTTTCGAACCGAACGCAGATCGCGATCGTGTTTACCCTGCACGCAGCGCCATCCTCGCTACGCCGCGATCTCGCCAGGGTCGACCATCCTCCGACGGCAACAAAGCCCGCGCAAGCCCCTGCACCACGGGTGCAGACCGCGACGGATTGAACGTCCCGGCCACAATCCCTTGCGTTGCCAGTCAGGCAAAACACGCCAGCAATGGGTCAACGCACCGCGGCGAAAATATTCCACTTTACCGAAATTCGGAAACGACGTATGTGTCGCGGCAACCCGGCCCAACGAAGAGGGGCGTATCGCGATCGTCACGAACGCGGGCCGGGCGGCGGTGGACGTGGGTCACATCGGC
>NZ_JAVAYO010000028.1:0-60354 GCF_054863005.1 Bradyrhizobium sp. 25ACV | reverse complement strand
CCTCTACGCCGAAGACCCGTTCCGCAACTTCCTGCCCTCGATCGGGCGGCTCGTGAAGTATCGCCCGCCGGCGGAAGTGAGCCACGACGGCATCACCATCCGCAACGATACCGGCGTCCAGGAGGGCGGCGAGATCTCGATCCATTACGATCCGATGATCGCAAAACTCGTCACGCATGCGCCCTCGCGCGCGGCTGCGATCGAGGCGCAGGCGACCGCGCTGGATTCGTTCTATGTCGACGGCATCAGGCACAACATCCCGTTCCTGTCGGCGCTGATGCATCATCCGCGCTGGCGCGAGGGACGGCTCTCGACCGGCTTCATCGCCGAGGAATTTCCCAAGGGCTTTGCGGTGCGCGTGCCCGAAGGCGAGGTCGCCCGGCGGATTGCCGCGGTCGGCGCCGCCATCGATCATGTGTTAGGGGAGCGCAAGCGCCAGATTTCCGGCCAGCTGGGCGGCCGCGTCGTGCAGCGCGAGCGGCGCCGCGCGGTCTGGCTCGACCGCCAGGAGATCCAGCTCGAGGTCGGACGCGAAAGCGAGGCGATCGCGGTGCGCTTCATCGACGCCGAGGGCAAGGCTGGCAATTCGCATCTGCTGGCCTCACCATGGAAACCGGGCGATCCGGTCTGGCAGGGCACCATCGACGGCCACTTCGTCGCGGTGCAGGCGCGGCCGATCCCGAACGGCATCCGCCTCGCGCATCAGGGCGTCGAGGTCCCCGTCTATGTCTGGACCGAAGCGGAAGCGACCTCGGCGCGGCTGATGCCGGTGACGACGGCCTCCGACACCGGCAAGAAGCTGCTGTGCCCGATGCCCGGGCTCATCGTCTCGATCGCGGTGACCGAGGGGCAGGAGGTCAAGGCCGGCGAGACGCTCGCGGTGGTCGAAGCCATGAAGATGCAGAACGTGCTGCGCGCCGAGCAGGACGGCACCGTGAAGAAGGTTCACGCCAGCGCCGGTGCGACGCTGGCGGTGGACGCGCTGATTCTGGAGTTTGCGTAAGTGTGAGTGGGCCCGGTGGGGCCACAAACGCCGTCATTGCGAGGAGCGTAGCGACGAAGCAATCCAGACTGCTTCCGCGGATGCATTTCTGGATTGCTTCGCTTCGCTCGCAATGACGGAGTATGCTGCGGCTCCGTGACCTAACCGAGACAGCACCATGGCCTTTCGTTCCCGCCGCGAGAAACTGCGCCTCATCCTGTCGGGCTCGGCCTGCATCCATCCCGGCTCGGTCTATGACGCGATCTCGATCCGCATCGCCGAGGATCTCGGCTTTCCGCTTGGCATGTTCGGCGGCTCGGTCGCCTCGCTCGCGGTGCTCGGCGATCCCGATGTTACGCTGATCACGCTCACCGAGCTTGCCGAGCAGATGCGGCGGATGTCGCGCGCCGCAGCGCTGCCGGTGCTGGTCGATGCCGATCACGGCTATGGCAATGCGCTCAATGTGCGCCGCACGGTGCAGGAGCTGGAGACTGCTGGCGCCGCAGGCCTCACCATCGAGGACACGCTGCTGCCGGCCGCCTTCGGTGAGGCGAAGACGCAGCTGATCCCGCTGGAGGAAGGCGTCGGCAAGATGAAGGCGGCGCTCGATGGCCGCAGCGATCCTTCGCTGGTCATCATGGGCCGCACGGGAGCAGCCTCGATCACCTCGATCGAGGACGCGATCCGCCGCGCGCAGGCCTATGAGGCGACTGGTGTCGACGCGCTGTTCTTCACCGGCATCAAGTCGCGCGCGGAGCTCGAGGCCGTCGCGTCCGCCACGCGCCTGCCGATCGTGCTCGGTGGTGCGCCGGAGGAGCTGAGTGCGCTCGACTATCTCGCCAGCCAGCGTGTGCGTATCGCGCTTCAGGGCCACGCGCCGATCGCGGCTGCGACGCAAGCCGTGTATGAAACGCAGAAAGCGCTGCGCGAGGGCACGGCGCCGAAGGCACTGAGAGGTCTGGCATCATCCGACCTGACCAACCGCGTCATGCGCGAGGCCGACGTCAAGGCGCGAGGCGCTGACCTTCTCGGGCTAAAAACATGAGCCGGGCGATCCTCCAGGTGATGATCCGCGGCCGCGTCCAGGGCGTCGGCTACCGGGCGTGGGTCGAGTACCAGGCGACTGCGAGCGGCCTCGAAGGCTGGGTCCGCAACCGCCGCGACGGCTGCGTCGAAGCGCTGTTCGCGGGAGCGCCAAAGCACGTCGCCGACATGGTCGCGCTATGCCGCCACGGCCCGCCGTCCTCCCGCGTGGACAGCGTGACGAGCGAGACCGCCAGCACCGATGAATTGAACCTGCGCAGGGCAGGGGAAGCGTTCTCGGTGTTGCCGACGGTGTAGGTAGTTTAGCCTCACCTTGGCAGCTTGGCGATCGCCTCGCTCAGCTCGTGGATCTCGTACGGCTTGCGCAGGATCGGGAAATCGCCGCGCACGCCGGCGGCGACGTCGCTATAGCCGGTGGCGAGCAGGATCGGCAGGCCAGGGCGGATCTGACGGAGGCGATGGGCGAGGCTGAGCCCGTCCATCTTGCCGGGCATGACGATGTCCGAGAACACGAAGTCGACGCCGTTATTCTCGATCTCGCGCAAGGCGGCTTCGGCGTCGGCGACCCGGCGGACGTGGTAGCCCAGCTGCTCCAGAAGACCGATGCTGACCAGCGCAACGTCGGGATTGTCCTCGACCAGCAGCACCGTGCCGCTGCCTTGGAAGGATGGCCCTCCAGCCGCCTCTCGCGGTGGCGTGTCTTCTCCGCGCGGCAGCAGGATGGTGAACGTCGTGCCCTTGCCGAGCTCGCTTGCGACCTTCACCGTGCCGCCGGCCTGATGGGCGAAGCCGTGCACTTGGGACAGGCCGAGGCCGGTGCCCTTTCCGATCGGCTTGGTGGTGAAGAATGGCTCGAAGACCTTGTCGAGAACGTCGGAGGGAATGCCGAGCCCGGTATCGGTGACGTCGATTGCGACGAAGTCGCCGGCAAGCGGCGCCTCGTCCAGCACGACATTGTGCGCGCCGATCGTCACCGTGCCCCCGTCGGGCATCGCGTCGCGGGCGTTGATGACGAGGTTGAGCAGCGCGGTCTCGAGCTCGGAGGCGTCGGTCTTGACCGGCCAGACATCGTGGCCGATGTCGAAGGCCAGGCGTACGGAACTGCCGACGCCGGCATCGAGCACCTCGCGGATCTCCGCGATGCGTTCGGCGAAATCGATCGCCTGCGGATTGACGCTCTGGCGCCGCGCGAAGGTGAGGAGCTGGTTGGTGAGCGCCGCGCCGCGCTTGGTGGCGGTCTCGATCGCCGAGATCGCGCGCTGAAGTTTGGCCGGGTCGTCGGCGCCCCGCTTCAGCATGTGCAGGCTGCCGCTGATGATCATCAGGAGGTTGTTGAAGTCGTGCGCGACCCCGCCGGTGAGCTGCCCCAGCGCATCGAACTTCTGGGACTCGGCGAGCTGCTTCTGCATCGCCTCGAGCTTGAGCTGGGTATTGCGGCGTTCTGTGATGTCGCGTGTGATCTTGGCGAAGCCGACGAGGACGCCGTCCTCGTAGATCGGGTCGATCACGACGCTTGCCCAGAAGAAGGTGCCGTCCTTGCGGACGCGCCAGCCTTCCTCCTCATAGCGGCCCTTTTCCCTGGCGATGCCGAGCGCGCGGGCCGGCTTGCCGTTGGCACGGTCGGTCTCGGTGTAGAAGCGGGAGAAATGCTGGCCGAGGATCTCCCCGGGCGAATAGCCCTTGATGCGCTCGCCGCCGATATTCCAGCTGGTGATGATCCCCCTGGGATCGAGCATGTAGAGCGCGTAGTCCGCAACTCCCTCAACCAACAGTCGGAAACTGCGCTCGCTCTCGAACAAGTCTCGCTGTTGACTGAACTTTCCGATCATTCCGGGACCCTGCCTCGACGGGAGCAAACGCCACAGGAAGCGGATGGTTCCCTGAAGTTGGGACATTTTTAGGCAGATATCCCGCACCCGTACACGGGACCAAGCCCGCTTGACAAGGGGACGTTATCGGCAGATATTTCTGTAATGACAGAAATAACCGGAAAGAAGAAACTCCCCGCCGCCGTCGAGCGCTTCATCCTGCATTGGGGCGACATGGGGGACGAGTGGGGCGTCAATCGCTCGGTCAGCCAGATTCACGGGCTGCTCTATCTCACCGAGGCGCCGATGACGGCGGAGGACATCGCCGACACGCTCGGCATGGCACGCTCGAACGTCTCCAACTCGCTCAAGGAGCTGCTTGCCTGGAACCTGATCCGGCGGGCGCCGATCCTCGGTGACCGCCGCGACCATTACGAGGCCGAGACCGACATCTGGGAGGTCGCCGCCAGAATAGCGGCGCGGCGCAAGGAGCGGGAGCTCGATCCGGCGATTGCGGCGCTCAGGGCCTGCGTGTCCGATGCCGCCGGCGATCCGACCATCAATCCGGTCGCCGCCAAGCGGCTGAAGGAGATGCTCGCCTTCACCGAGCTCGCCGATCACTGGTTCATGCAGATGTTGAAGGTGCCGCGGCCGCGGCTGGTCGCCTTGATGCGGCTTGGCGAGAAGATCGTCAGCCTGCTGCCGCTGGGCAAGGCCAAATAGCGCTGAGGAGGGTGCGATGACGTCGGCTCGATTATCAGGCTCCAACGCATCGACCTCCGCTCACACCAAACTGCTCGACGACCGCCGCTTCCGTGCGCTGCTGTCGGACGAGGATTGGGGCCGCCTGCCGCTCGCGACCTGGCGGCGTTTCTCCAAACGCGTCGCGGACGGCGAGAGCGTCGTCTATGTCGGCGTGGTCGACGAGGTCTCCTTCAGCGAGGTCGGCTGGTGGTTCGCGCAGGCAGCAAAGCTGATCGGCGGGCCGCTGCCAACCGGCCGTGACACCGGTGTCCCCATGATCGTCACCGTGACCGAGGACGGCACGACCGGCGGTCAGACCTGGACCCGCATCTGCGCGCGCAAGCGCGGCTTTCCGCACGTGATCCATTCCGCCAAGCGTTTTGCCGGTCCGACCGGGCTCGAGGAATATGTCGGCTTCGGCGTCTCGATGGCGCTCCGCACCGCGGTCGAGGACCAGACGCTGATCTTCCGCAGCGCCGGTTATGGGCTCCAGCTCGGACGCCTGTGGATCCCCTTGCCGCGCTGGCTCACGCCGGGCGATCTCACGGTGACGCACCGCGACCTCGGCGACGGCGCATTCCGCTTCACCCTCGATGTCATTCATCCACGTTACGGCGCGCTGATCCACCAGTCCGCCACCTTCAGGGAGGCCGTATCATGACGCCGCTGTTGTGGACGCTCATCGCCATCCAGATCGTGATGGGCGTGTTCGATACCTTCTATCACCACGAATTCACCGAGCGCCTGGCCTGGCGAGTGTCGCAGCGCTTCGAGCTGAAGCTGCACGGCATCCGCAACATGCTCTATGCGTTGCTGTTCCTCGTGCTCGGCTGGCTCGAGGTCTATGGATTGCTGGCGCTGCTGATCGTCGTGGTGCTGGTCGCCGAGATCGTCATCACCCTGATGGATTTCGTCGAGGAAGATCTGAGCCGGAAACTGCCGCCGAGCGAGCGCATCAACCACACGCTGCTCGCGATCAATTGCGGTGCCATTCTCGTGCTGCTGTTGCCGGTGCTGACCGATTGGGCGATGCAGCCCTTCGGCGTGAGCGTCATGAGCCAGGGCCTGCTCAGCATCGCCGCGACCGCCTGCGCGGTAGGTGCCGCGCTCTGCGGCCTCAGGGATCTTGCGGCGATGCGCCGGCTCCGCCGCATGCGCAGCGTTCCCGCCGAAGGGCTTGTCGAAAAGCTCCCCGGCCGCAAGACCGTGCTGATAACAGGTGCCACCGGCTTCATCGGCAGTCGCCTCGCGGCGAGTCTTGGCGGGGCCGGGCATCACGTCATCGCGCTGATCCGCAATCCCGCGAAGGCGGAAATGCTGCCGCCACCGGTCACGCTGATCACCAGCCTCGATCAGCTCGCCGCGGACACGCCAATCGACGCCATCGTCAATCTCGCCGGCGAGCCGATCGGCAACGGCTTGTGGACCGAGGCGAAGCGCGCGAAGATTCTTGGCTCCCGCATCGACATGACCGGCGAAATCGTCAAACTGATCGCGCGGCTCGATCGCAAGCCCGAGGTGCTGGTCAGCGGCTCCGCGATCGGCTGGTACGGATTGTGGGCCGACCAGGTGCTGACGGAGTCAGCCAAGTCGCACGCCTGTTTCAGCCACGAGCTCTGCGCGGCGTGGGAGACGGCGGCGCGGCCGGCGGAAGAGCTTGGCGTGCGCGTGGTCTGTTTGCGCATCGGCCTCGTGCTCGGCACGGACGGCGGCTTCGTCACGCGGATGCTGACGCCGTTCGAGTTCGGCCTCGGTGGTCCCATCGGCACCGGGCGGCAGTGGATGTCCTGGATCGAGCGCGACGATTTGATCCGGCTGATCGCCTATGTAATGGCAACGCCTGATCTGTCGGGGCCTGTCAACGCCACCGCGCCGATCCCCGTCACCAACGCAAAATTCACCGAGGAGCTCGGCCGCCGCCTGCATCGGCCCGCGATCTTCCGCATTCCTGGCGGCTTGTTGCGCCGGATCGGCGGCGGCGTTGCCGACGAGCTCCTGCTCGGCGGTCAGCGCGTGCTGCCGAACAAGGCGCTGAGCCGCGGCTTTGTGTTCAAGCACGAAACGCTGCGCAGCGCGTTCGAGGCGATTCTGTGAGACATCAGGTGGCCGCCACGCTCCGGAACGTCGCCGCCACCGCACGCAGTGCCGCAAGCTTGGCGGGATCGCTGACCTTCGAATGCAGCATCACCTTCGAGCTGCCGAGTGTTGGAAGCTTGTGCGCGGGTCCGATGTCGACCAGCCCGGGCGGCGCGATCCGCCGCGCGAGCGGCGCGATCGCAAGCCCCGCGAGCGCAGCTGCGACCACCGCGGTGACGCCGCCGCCGACGAAGCGCTCGCGCCAGGCGAGGCCGGCCTTGTCGAGCGCGCGCACGGCGATGGCGCGGACGCCGCAGGGCGGGGCGAGGGTCGCAAGCGGCAGCGCTTCGCCCTTCGGCAGGATGAAGCGCCGTGACGCGAACCAGCCGAACTCGTCCTCGGTCAGCTTCTCGCCGCCGCGGCGGCTGCCTTCCTGGCGGACGATCACAGCGTCCAGCTCGCCGGCGTCATAGGCATCCTGCATCTCGCGCGAGAAGCCGATGGTGACGGCGAGGGTGAGATTTGCCGACATCGCGTGCAGGCGTTCCAGCAGCGGCACCAGCTCGGGGCCGGCGGCGTGATCGGAGATGCCGAGCGAGAGCGATTGCGCGGCCGGGGCCTCACCCGACAGCGCGCGGTCATGCGCCGCCATCAACGCGCGGGCGCGTTCGAGGAAGCTGGCGCCCTCGGCTGTGAGCCGGACCGCGCGCGGCGAGCGCTCGACGAGGCGTTTTGCCAGCAGCGTCTCCAGCCGCTGCAGCTTCAGGCTAACGGCGGCCTGCGTCGTTCCTAGCGCCTCCGCAGCGCGGGTGAAGCTCTGGAGGTCGGCGACCAGCAGGAAGGCCTTGATCGTGGCGATGTCGAGGGTGGCTGTCATTATGGATCATTATCACTGGTATCAACAGAGATAAGATACCAAAATGATGGGGGGAGGTCTAGCTTCTCACCAACGCCGCGCAAATCCCGCGCTGCATCTTGAGGAGAGCCACCATGCCGCTGATCACCGTGTCCTACACTTCGTCCCGCCAGTTACCCTCGCTGAAGGCCGAGATCGCCAACGCCGTGTCCGAGCTCACCGCAAAAATCCTGCACAAGGATCCCAAGGTGACTGCCATCATCGTGAAGTCGGTCGAGGCCGGTGACTGGTTCGCCGGCGGCAAGTCGCTCGCCGAGCAGAAGCTCGCCAGCTACTGGATCGACATCCACGTCACCGAAGGCACCAACACCAAGGACGAGAAGGCCGCTTATCTTGCCGCCATGTTCAAGCGCATGGCCGAGATTCTGGGGCCGCTGCATCCCGAGACCTATCTGCATGTCGACGAGGTCAAGGGCGATGCCTACGGTTTCGGCGGCCTCACCCAGGAACGCCGCTACATCGCCGGTAAGCTCGACGTGTCGCTGCAGGCGGCGTGAGGCTGCAAGCCGCGGGTGAGCCATCTCACCCGCGGCCTGATCGTCAGCTTGCGGTGCGGAACTGAACTTCGGAATTGTTCAGGAAGCAATGCTAGGCGGCCGCTTCCGGCACCAACGCTTTGGTCGGCCCGAACAGCTCCTCGAACGCCTGCCGAAGCGCGATGTCGACGTCAGCCATGGTCACGAGCTGGCCGAGATCGACCAGAGAGGTGACGCCGTAGCGGGGATCGACCACGCCGCAAGGCACGATGCCGGTGAAATGCGACAGCTCCGGCTCGACATTGATGGCGATGCCGTGGAACGAGACCCAGCGCTTCAGCCGCACGCCGATCGCCGCGATCTTGTCCTCGTAACCTTCGCCCTTGTCGGGCCGCCTGACCCAGACGCCGACCCGATCCTCACGCCGCTCGCCGCGGACGTTGAAGGCGGCGAGCGTGCGCAGAATCAGCTCCTCCAGGCTCGCGACATAGGCCCGGACGTCCGGCCGGCGCCGCTTGAGGTCGAGCATGACATAGGCCACCCGCTGGCCCGGCCCGTGATAGGTGAGCTGCCCGCCGCGCCCGGTGGCGAAGATGGGGAATCGGGGATCGAGCAGGTCGGCTTCCTTGCCCGAGGTGCCGGAGGTGTAGAGCGGGGGGTGTTCGAGCAGCCAGACCAGCTCCCGGGCCTCGCCCGCTGCAATCGCGGCGACCCGGGCTTCCATCTCGGCCACCGCCTCCGGATAGAGCACCGGCGCGTCCGAGATTCGCCACTCCACGGGCTGGCCATGGGACGCCGAAAACGACGTCAAATCCAGCTCTTGGCGCGGGTTTTGGGGCAAATTAACCATTGGCTAACCATAACGTGGTGATCATTGCAGGCGCAAATGCCAAGGCCTTGTTCCAAGTCCTTGGTCCTTAGTCCCTGGTTGCGGCGGTCCTGACAGTGCCCACTCTCGATAAAGTCACCGTGGATCTCATGGTCGTCCTCGGGACGACCACGATGCCGATCCATCAAGTATTACGTCTTTCCCGCGGCGCCATCATCGAGCTCGACGCAACCGAGGCCGACGAGGTCAAGGTTTTGGCCAATAATCTGCCGGTCGCCTCCGGCGTCGTGCTGGTCGACCGCAACCGGATCGCGGTCGAGGTCAAGCAGATGCTGCCGCGCACGCCGGGGACCCGATAGGGCCCGGGCACCCGGTCGCGGCCCGGACACGGGCACCGTCCTGGGCACAGTAGCGGCCGGGACCTGCGGCAAGGCCCGATTCGAGGGAAGGCCGGGAACTTTCCTGCAAAGCTGTGGAATTCAGGGCCTTTGCAGGCTTGTACCCCTCTGATGGATTTGTTAGATCGGCGCCGTTGATCCGGCCGGCCCCTTCAGGCCTCAAGCCGGCATCCCCAAAGCGCTCGTGGCGGAATTGGTAGACGCGCTGCCTTGAGGTGGCAGTGAGTAAAATCGTGGGGGTTCGAGTCCCTCCGAGCGCACCAAATGGCGTAAGTGATTGATACGAAAAAGCCTTCGCAATCCGCTATTTCCGCAATGTTACCCGCATCGATCGTTGGTGCTTCGTTCCGCTGAGTGTTCTTTCCCAGGAATTCGGTTGTTCGGTGGCCCGCGGCTGTTCCGTCAGCTCGCATGAGATCTGTCTAAGACCGGCAAGGATCGGCGCATCCAAGCTCGGTGAGCAGAGCGTTTGCCCGCTTCAAGTCCAAGGTGTCGAAGCCTTCGGTGAACCAGCCGAAGACCGGAGCGAGAAGCTGTTTGGCGTCTTCCAGTTTTCCTTGATCGCGCCATAGGCGCGCCAGGCTGGTGGCCGCGCGCAACTCCCAGGATTTCGCTTGCTGTCCGCGGGCGATTGCAAGGGCCTGCTCGAAATGGGATTGGGCCTTCGCCGCATCCGGCTCGGAAGGCATCAGCGAAATTTCGCCGGCGATGCGGTGAAGTTCGGCCTCGTACCATTGTTCCTTTGTTGCTTCGACCAGGGTCATGGCCTCTGCAACGGTGCTCCACGCATCATCGAATTGGCCAACCTCAGCATAGGCCCTCGCCAGATGGGAAAGCCAAACCGGGAGGTAAATGGTCGTGCCTGTTGATCGTAGCGCGAGGATCGAGGCAGTGAATATACCGAGTGCATCCGAGGCGTTGCCTGTCGAGACCAGGACAGCTGCACGACGCAACACTCCGGCGCTCTTCCAGAAGATCGAACCCTTCTCTTCAGCCAGTTGGATGAGTTCGTCAGATAGATTCTTCGCTGCCACGTAGTCACCATTGAGGAGTTTGGTGAGGCATACAGGAGCCAGCGCCAACATTAATGTACTGGCGTGACCGGTGTCGCGGGCGTGATTGAGCGCTCGTTCTGCATCCAGGATCGCAGCCTCACGATAACCAAGCGCCCACTGCGCTCGCGATCGATAAAGCAATGCAGCCTGCCTGATATCCTGACTGCGACGTCGGGCAGTCTCGCGATGTTCAAGGGGATCGTAGAGCGCAATCGTCCGCAAGTGTGCCAAACCTTGCGCGAAGTTTCCCATTTCCACCAAAGCGACACCGAAGCGGCAATGGGCGAATACGATTGGGAGCGTGTCCTTCTGTTTCTCGGCAAGCGCCAACAGCCGTGCGGCGCTCTCACAAGCCCGGTCGCCATTGAACGCAGTGAGGTATGTTCCGCTCAAGGTACTAAGCGCCATGAACAGCAGCAGTGGATCCTCGGGAGCTTCCCCGAGTGCTTCAGCCTGTTCGATGAGCAGGATGGTCCGCTCGGCAGCCGCCTTGACTTCCGGAGCACCTTGTCCTTTGACATGTTGGAGCGGATAGAGCAGTGCAACTCGTAGCTTGATCTCTTCGCGACGAAGCCGCGGTGTAGCAGGCAAGGTCGCAATCTGAGCAAGCGCGCGCATGAGCTGCTCGAGGGCCTCAACGAGCGCGGAGTGCTGGATTGAACGCAATCCAGCCTTGCCCCAAAGGGCAGCAGCTGTATCGATCAACCCGGCCTCGGTGTAGTGCCTTGCGAGAAGATCCGGTTGCGCATCTGCGACGTCGGCAAGCTGGCTCTGCAGTGCCTCCGCAATGCGAGCATGGAGTGCGCGTTTTGGCTCTCGTAGCAGAGTGCCATAGGCCGCATCCTGGACCAGCGCATGCTTGAAAAAATAGGTTGCGTGCGGCGGTATGCCACGGCGGAACAGCAAACCGGCTTGGATCAGACGGTCGAGTGAAGAAGAGAGGTTCGCCTCCGGCTGGTGCACCACCGCCGCCAATAGCGCGTGCGAAAATTCTCGGCCTATCGCGGCGCCGACCTGCGCCAGTTCCTTTGCCGGGCCGAGCCTGTCGAGCCTGGCCATCAGGGACGCCTGCAAGCTTGCGGGGACCGCCAGCGCCGGCACCGGAATTGCGGCGACCATCTGCCTTGCCTGCACTTCGCTTCCGGCCTCCAGCACCGCCTTCGTCATCTCTTCCACAAACAGGGGAATGCCATCTGTTCGCTCGACAATGTCGTTTCTGATATTTGTTGGTAGTCGATTGTTGCCGAGGACGCGGTCAATCAGCGAGTTGACGTCGCGACCTGCCAGCCGATTGAGCGCCAAGGCTGTTACGTGCGGTTGTCCGACCCACGGTGCCGCGAATTCTGGCCGGAACGTCACGATCATGAGCACGCGAAGAGCCGTGATCCGGTCTATGACGCGACCGAGCACTTCCAGGCTCGTGGGATCACTCCAATGTGCATCCTCGAAAATCATCAAGACTGGACTGGAGCGCGCCAACGCTTCGATCTGGCCGCCAAGTGCCTCCAACGTTTTCTGCCGGCGCTGTTCGGGAGCAGGATCCAGCGCAGGATAGCGTCCGTCATTGGGGAGCGACAGCAACTCGGCCAGCAGCGCGGCGTCGAGCTTGGACGTCGAGGTCTGCGCGAGTATGGCATCGAGCTTGTCAAGCTTCGTCTGCAAAGTATCGCCGCGCGTAAACCCGGCGACGCGTTCGAAATGTCCAATGATCGGATAAAAAGCGCGGTCTGTGTGCTGCGGCGAGCAGAAATTGCGTAATCGCGTGTGCGGCTCGGATGCGAGAATTTCCATCAAAGCGGCGGTGAGCCTGGATTTGCCTAGGCCAGGCTCACCGGACAGCAAGACCACCTGGCCTTCGCCGGCCTTGGCTTTTGCCCAGCGCCTCTGCAGCAATTCAAGCTCTTCTTCGCGTCCGACCAGCGGAGTCGGGCCGCCAGGATGCATTGCCTCGAAGCGGCTCTCGACGGAACTTGCCCGCAGCACCGCGAAGGCTTTCACTCGCCCGGCAATCCCCTTGAGTCCCTTTGGCTCGAACTCTCGCAGCTCGAAAAGATTGCCGAGAAGGCTGCGCGTGGCCTCGGCAATCACGACCGTATTTGGTTCAGCGCCTCCTTGAAGGCGTGCTGCAAGATTCGGCGTCTCGCCGACGATGCCGCATTCCTGTGCCTGGCCGGATCCGACAAGGTCTCCAACCACGACCAGACCGGTGGCGGCTCCGACCCGCACCTGTAGGGGTTCAGGAGCTGCGAGCGTTGCGACCGCATCGATCATGGCGAGCCCGGCCCGAACCGCACGCTCGGCGTCATCCTCGTGCGCAACCGGATAGCCGAAATAGGCAAGCACTCCATCGCCCAGGAATTTTGCGACATATCCGCCGAAGCGGCGCACCGTTTCGGCGACGCATGTCTGATAGGCTGAAATGATATCGCGCAGGTCTTCCGGGTCCATGCGAACGGAAAGTGCGGTCGAACCCACTAGGTCCGAGAACATCACCGTGACGTGGCGGCGCTCGGCGGTATCTGGGGCGGCTTCGTTGCTATCCGCCATGCTTTCGGGAAACTGTGCCGATCCGCGGCCGTCACCGCGCAACACAGCGATGGCATCGAGCAGCTTGCGGCGATGCCCGACGGAGTGGACACCAAGATCCTTCAGGTCCTCGGCTGTCAAGCTCGGCAGGACCGCGCCGTCGATCTCGTGTTCGCGAAACACCGCCTCATAGCGTTCGAGGCCGAGCTTCCGCAGCCAACCTCCGACCTCCATGGCGAAGCCTCTCGTTCGCCTACCGCTTCCATGATCCCCCTGAGGAGTTGGCCTGTCCAGATGCCGCTGTCCGGCAACCGGACGGAGCCTAACGATCGCGCGCCCATTTTGGGCAGCGGAGCTTGATGTAGGTCAATTGCCAGCCCATACCACGGCACAAGCTCGCCCAAGTTGCGATGGCCTCCTCGACCCTTTGGCGCCGCTCGCATTCAGCGCATTTGCCTCAAACTAAGACGAGGCAACTGGGAAAGAAGAACTGACGTAGCTCCTCACGAATGCCGCTTTGGGGCTGGAATAGGGAGCGCAAAATGCTGCCGATGCTGAACGCCATCAATCGCCACAGGCAGAGGTCATTCACGCCGATCTTGCTTGTCGCGGCGTGCCCGTAGCGGCCGCGCGTGGATTTCGCGATGTTGCGAGCAGGGACCGAACTGAGCAGGCCGAGGCCGGACGATATCAAGGCCGATGACATGGTCTGGATCCCCGGCGGCACGTTCCGCATGGGCTCGAACCGCCATTATCCGGAGGAAGCGCCGGTTCATCGCGCCACGGTGGCCGGCTTCTGGATGGACCGCACGCCGGTGACGAACCGTCAGTTCAAGGCATTCGTCAACGCGACCGGGCACGTTACGACGGCGCAAATTCCGCCAGACCCGGAGCAATATCCAGGCGCACTTCCGCACATGATCTACGCGGGCTCGCTGGTGTTTGTGCCGCCGCGCCGGGTCACGAACCTGTCCGACTGGAGCCGGTGGTGGGCCTTTCTGAAAGATGCCAATTGGCGGCATCCGCGCGGTCCGAAGAGCAATCTCGTGGGCTTGGACGATCATCCGGTCGTGCACGTCACGTATGCCGATGCATCGGCCTATGCGAAATGGGCGGACAAGGATCTGCCGACCGAAGCGGAGTGGGAGTTCGCCGCGCGGGGCGGACTTGATGGTGAGGACTACGCCTGGGGCAATGCGTTGACGCCTGGCGGCGCGCAAATGGCAAACATCTGGCAGGGCAATTTCCCGGTTCAGAACCTCTGCGGGGACGGCTATGAGAGCACCTCGCCCGTAACAGCCTTCCCGCCGAACGGCTACGGCCTCTACGACATGATCGGCAATGTCTGGGAATGGACCTCCGACTGGTGGTCGGCGAAGCACGAAGCCGACGCCGCAAAGCCGTGCTGTGTTCCGTTCAACCCCCGCGGCGGTCCAGAGACCGCGAGCTTTGATCCGTGTCAGCCCGCGGTGCGCATGCCCCGTAAAGTCTTGAAGGGCGGCTCGCATCTCTGCGCTCCGAACTATTGCCGCCGCTACCGACCGGCCGCGCGTCACGCGGAGGCGGTCGACACGTCGACGAGCCACGTCGGCTTCCGCTGCGTGGCGAGGGAACCAGAGAGGTTTGCCGAATGAAGTAAAGCTTTCGTACCAAGGGAGAACAGCATCATGAGCAATGACAATTCGGATCAGAACCGGAAGTCAGGAAAGCCGAACAACGGCGCAGAAGGGCATGTAGGTAGCCCACGCTCAAGGATCAGCCGACGCAACATCCTGCTAGCGACAACGGCAGCAGGTGCGGCAGCCGCACTTCCAAGGTCGCCAACGATTGTCTCGACGGCGGCCGCGCAGGGTACGACGACCACAGGCGTCGGCGTGGGTGGCCCGCCACCCCTCAAGAAGCCGTTCAAGGGCACCATGAAGCTCGATATTCGCGAGTCGAAGCCGGACTGGGATCCGTTCATACCGGCGCGGGCTCCTGAAGGCTCTCCCAACATCCTGGTCGTACTTTATGACGACACAGGCCTCGCCAGCTGGTCGCCGTTCGGCGGACGTATCAACATGCCGACGCTGCAGAAGCTTGCGGACAATGGCCTCATGTATTCGCAGTGGCACACGACGGCACTGTGCTCGCCGACGCGCTCCACATTCCTGACCGGGCGCAATCATCATCTCAACGGTTGTTCGACGATCACCGAAACTGCGCAAGGGTTCCCTGGTGCCAACGGCCGCATTCCCGATGCGTGCGCTACCATCGGCCAGGTTCTCCAGGACTCCGGCTGGAGCACGATGTGGATCGGCAAGAACCACAACGTTCCGGAAAACGATGTCGCGCCGGGGGCCACGCGCTCGCAATGGCCGCTGAACAAGGGGTTCGACCGCTATTACGGATTCCTCGGCGGCGAGACCAACCAGTGGTACCCCGATCTCGTCGA
Source organism: Bradyrhizobium sp. 25ACV (assembly GCF_054863005.1). NCBI lineage: Bacteria > Pseudomonadati > Pseudomonadota > Alphaproteobacteria > Hyphomicrobiales > Nitrobacteraceae > Bradyrhizobium > Bradyrhizobium sp. 25ACV. The sequence goes on along the minus strand of NZ_JAVAYO010000028.1, from coordinate 45,066 downwards.
GGACAACAGGTTCATTGATCCGCCCTACACGCCGGAGGAAGGCTATCACCTGTCGAAGGACCTCGCCGACCAGGCGTTGCAGATGATCCGAGACCAGAAGGCGAGCAATCCTTCGAAGCCGTGGTTCATGTGGTTCTGCCCCGGTGCGAACCACGCCCCGCACCATGCCCCCAAGGAGTACATCGCCAAGTACAAGGGCAAGTTCGACGAAGGCTATGAAGCCTATCGCGAATGGGTGCTGCCGCGGATGATTGAAAAGGGCCTGTTGCCCAAGGACACCAAGCTCACGCCGATTAATCCGATGCCCAAGGAGATTGCCGAGCCCAATGACGCGGTGCGGCCGTGGGCGGCGCTGAATGCGGACGAGAAGCAATTGTTCTCGCACATGGCCGAGGTCTGGGCCGGATTCTCGGAATACACTGATGCCCAGGTTGGCCGCATCATCGATTACCTGGAGCAGAGCAAGCAGCTCGAGAACACCATCGTGTTCTATTGCGCCGACAACGGCACCTCGGGCGAAGGCAGCCCCAGCGGCTCGGTCAACGAGAACAAGCTGTTCAACAACTACCCCGATGAGTTGTCGGAGAACATGAAGTATCTCGAGGTTCTTGGCAGCCCGGAAACCTACAATCACTTCCCGACCGGTTGGGCCGTAGCGTTCTCGACGCCCTTCCAGATGTTCAAGCGCTATTCGCAATTTGCCGGCGGCACGTGCTGCCCGCTGGTGATCTCATGGCCGAAGGGCATCAAGGCGAAAGGCGAGGTGCGCAACCAGTACCATCACTCCACCGACATTGTGCCGACCATCCTCGATTGCTGCGGGCTGGAGATGCCCAAGGTCTATCGTGGTGTCGAGCAGTACCCGTTGTCGGGCGTCTCCATGCGCTACACGTTCGACAGTCAGGATGCGCCGACGCAGAAGAAGCGGCAGTACTACGCCATGTTCGGTACGCGCGGCATCTGGGAAGACGGCTGGAAGGCCTCCGCTCTGCACGTGACGTACTATGGTCATGGAAAGTTCGACCAGGACCAGTGGGAACTCTTCCACGTCGACGCCGACCGCTCCGAATCAACTGACCTCGCCAAGCAGAACCCGGACAAGCTCCAGGCGCTGATCAAGGTGTGGTTCGATGAGGCGAACAGGAACTACGTGCTGCCGCTCGATGATCGAAGCCCCGCGGAAATCCTCGGCTCGGAGCGGCCGAGCGAAGAGAAGCCTCGCGCGCGCTACGTCTACTATCCCGGAACATCGGCCGTTCCGGAGGGCGTCGCGGTCAGCGTCCGCGGTCGTTCGTACAAGATCATTGCGGACGTCGACATCACCGATGCGAATGCATCGGGCGTGATCTTCGCGCATGGCTCGCGCTTCGGCGGCCACACCTTGTTCATCAAGGACAGGAAGCTGCACTACGTCTACAACTTCCTTGGCATCAAGCCGGAGCAGAAGCTCGTCTCCGAGGAGCTCACGCCAGGCAAGCACACGCTCGGCATGGAGTTCATCCGCGAAAAAGCCGGTCCAAAAGGCGAATCGCTCGGCAAGACGACGCTTTACGTGAACGACAAGGCGGTCGCGCAAGGCGATATGCGCGTGCAGTCGGGCAAGTTCACGCTGTCCGGTGATGGCCTCTGCATCGGGCGGGACAGCGGCGATGCGGTAAGCCAGGAGTACAAGACGCCCGGTACGTTCACGGGCGGCACGATCCTGGGTGTCGCGGTGGATGTGAGCCCCGAGGTCTATCTGGATCTGGAAAAGGAAGCGGCGCGGGCGATGAAGCGCGCCTGACCGAGCGCGTTCGGAAAGCAGCCGCCGGGTGCCAACGGCCCGACGGCTGTCGATGCCTCCGCGAGACGAGCCATCCGGCGATGGCGGTCGGGGCTAGGGCGCCTTTACGTGCCGGGACACGCGCGGCGTCGTGGGCTGAGGAGCGGCCGGCGCGAAGCTCAGGGTCATCAAGACCGTACTGGACTTGGCACGGTTCTCGGTGAAGATATCCCAATAGCCGCGCAGGTTCAGATAGCCCTGATATCCTTGGCCGGCAGCAAAAATAAATCCGATCTGCGGGCCGACGCCGACCGCGCTGCCCTTGAAGTCGCCGAGCCTTGCACCCGCGCCGCTGTCGCCGGTGAGCTGCTGATAGGCATAGCCGACGAAGCCGGCATGGACGGACTTGCCGATAAATTGCGACATACCCCAGTCGACATGGAAGTCGATGCCATTCTGATATTGCAGCGCAGAGTTGATCCTGTTGTAGGTAAATCCCCCGACCACGGAGAATTCGCGCCCGGTTTGCGGATTGAGATAGGTGTAGCCTGCGCCGGCATCGACGGCGACGTGGCCAGCGCTCAGATTGGCAAGACGGGTCGAGTCATAGGTGCCGCTCGGGATATTGCCCATGAGGTAGACCATGTAATTGTCGACGCCGTGATTCCATTTCAGGGTGCCGAGATAGTAGACGTCCGCCCATGTGGTTCGGCTGTCGTTGACCGTGCCCGAAATCTGGTTACCGAACGGCCCCGTCAGCGTGGCATTCACGCCGACCCCGACATGTCCGGGCACGCCGAGCGCTGCGAGCGTGAGCTGTCCGCCCAGCACTGGCGTTTCGAATGTATAGGCCGGCATGAATGCGACGGCATCGGCTCGCGCATACAGGCCGGTGACAACGGATGCATTCTGTTGCAGCTGCTTCCCCGAGCCGGCCACGAGCTCGTAGTGGAGATAGATGTTGGTCATGCTCCAGCCGGGCTGGCCGGGCACGGCGGCGAGACTGCCCATCATGCCCGGCAACCAAAAACCTACGCCGGCAAGGTCGGCACGCGCAGCAGCTGGCGACAGCACGATCGCGGCCAGTATCGCAGCGCCTGCTGCCTGCCGAGAGATTTCGTTCCTGATCATGGCAACCCCTCGCTTGAGGTCGTCGACACAGTCTAGGAGAACGACAGTCCGTTAGCTTGCCAGTATTATGATCGTGGATGCGGCAGCTTCTACTTTCCTGCCAGCGTGACAAAATCATCACGAATTATGACCGACGCAGGGTATTGGAACCGGCGCCAAGTGTTCAAGCGACAAGTGTTCAAGCGACATGGCATCTTCACAAGGCGTCGTCAGCAAGGGGGCAAACCGCGATCCGATGGGGAAGGGCGGCTTTTTGGCGCCGCGCGGAAAGGCTGATCGCAGCTGGAAAAGCGGGCCGCGACTTGTTGCCAGCTAGGGGGCACCTGAAAGGCACTTTGAGCGCGGAAGCGCACTCTTGTTCTTTGCCCTCTCGGCAAGTATTGAAATCGCGCCAATGCGAACGCCCTCCGAGCGCACCACCTTCATCCCTTATTGTTGTTTGGGCTGGATTTCGGCGGTCGCTTCGTGTGCCGCCCATTGATCTGACGGATCATGCGCGCAGCCGCCGGCAGGGATATCCGGCGGGAAGATGCTGTCGTAGATCGCACGCGCCTCGCGGATGAGGCGCTGCCGCTCGAGTTCGGATTTCGAGGCGAAGCGGACGATTTTGGTCATTCGCGTTCCAAAACTTCGTTCGCGCGTCGCCAGACCGGAAACGGGTCTGCGAGCTTGGCCCATTCCGCGACGTTCATGGCCGGCTTGCCCGGGACAAGGCAGGCGTCCAGGCGTGCGCGGAGCGCGCTCTCGTCCATGCCCGCGCCGATGAACACGATTTCCTGGCGACGATCGCCATAGACGTCGTTCCAGTTCGCGCGCAACCGCTTGCGCCAGAACGGGTCGTCCGGCCAGCGTTCCGCAGGCGCGCTCGCCCACCAGAATCCAAGGGCCTCGGTGCGCGTGATCGCGCCGGCCTGGCTGATCTCGCCCAGCCATTGCGGGCGCGTCGCCAGCCAGAAATGTCCCTTGGCGCGAATGACGCCGGGCCAGGGCTCTCGCACGAACTTGTCGAACTTTTCGGGATCGAACGGCCGGCGCGCGCGATAGACGAAGCTGCTCACGCCGTACTCCTCCGTCTCCGGCACGTGATCGGCAAAGCCGTAGAGTTCCTTGAACCAGAGCGGATGCGCTTGCGCCTTTTCGAAGTCGAACCGCCCGGTGTCGAGAATGCGATCGAAGGCGACCCGGCTGTGGTTGGCTTCGATCAGCTCCGCTTCCGGATTAAGCGCGCGGATGATCTTTCGCGCTGCTTCGCGTTGTGTCGGCGAGGCGTCATCGACCTTGTTGAGCACGATCACGTCGGCAAATTCGATCTGCTCGACGAGGAGATCGACCAGCGTGCGCTTGTCGTTCGCCAGCGCTTCGCCGCGTTGCTCCAGGAAATCCGTCGATGAATAATCCCTCAGTAGATTCACCGCGTCGACCACGGTGACCATGGTGTCGTGGCGTGCCACGTCGGAGAGGCTTTCGCCGTCCTCGGCACGGAAGTCGAAGGTCGCTGCAACCGGGAGCGGCTCGGAGATGCCGGTGGATTCGATCAGCAGATAATCGAACCGGTCGTTTTCGGCGAGGGCGCGCACCTCCTTCAGGAGGTCGTCGCGCAGCGTGCAGCAGATGCACCCGTTGGTCATCTCGACGAGCTTCTCGTCAGTCCTGGACAGGTTCGCACCGCCACCACGGACCAGATCCGCATCGATGTTCACCTCGCTCATGTCGTTGACGATCACCGCCACTTTCAGGCCGTGCCGGTTGTTCAGGACGTGGTTCAGCAAAGTGGTCTTTCCAGCCCCGAGGAAGCCGGACAAGACGGTGACGGGGAGTTTTTGCATGGAGATCGAACAGTCTTTTCAAGGGGATAGAGTGACGATTGGGCATCGGGACCAGATATGTAATGTTATAACATTACATTCATTGTCGGCGTCCTCGTCAAGCCGTTTTGCGGTTCAGCTGAAGTTACGAACGTTCAAGTGATTGTTCTTTGCCCTGTGGGAGCGGTCGGGGCAGCCAAAATGCCGGACAGCGGTGCGCCCGAAGAACGGGGGGCGTAGAAATCGAACTGAACGTCAAGCAGGTTGCAGATCACTGCGGCAAGAACACCAGCAGCCAGGCGCCCGCGGCCACACATGCGATGCCGGCAGCGCGCGCGATCCATCGTCCGACCGGCGTAACTTTTTCCAGGAGGACAAGCAGCGCTAAAACCGCAATCCAGAGCACGTTCATCACGCCGCCCACGAACAACAGCGCCATCAAAACCCAGCAGCAGCCGACACAATAGCCTCCGTGTCGAAGTCCCAGCAGCAGGCAGCCGCGCGGGTCGCTGCGAAAGCCGCCATGGCGCATCAGGAACAGAAACGGCGACTGGCATTGGGCGAGACAGATGTCCTTCAGCGGTGTCCATTGATAGAGACCCGCCGCGACCAGCACGATGGCGCCGAGCAAGTTGCTTGCGAGCGCCATCCGGGAGTCCAGCAAGGTGGCTCGCTCGACCGCCCATTGGAGAATGGTGGCTGCCAGCGAAAAGCCGCACCAGGCGAGGAGATAGCCGGCGGCAAACCAGCCGGTCGCGGCGAACGGCTTGCCCTGTGCTTTGCCGTGTCGGCCTACGCGGGCGTACATCAGGATCATGGGCGCGGCCGAGGGGGCCATCATTCCGATCATCATCACCGCCCACATTAGGAGCACGTAGGCGAATTCGAACGTTCGCCACGGCTCGCTCGTCGGCAGCATGATTCCGATCCCGGCCGGGATCATGCGGAATCCGGTCATGTCCATGCCGCCCATGTCCATGTCGTTGGCGAGCCAGAGCACATAGCTCCATGCCAGTGCGACCATGACGCCGATCGCGCCGCCAACGATCCAGCGATCGCGACGCAGCACGGTTTCCAGTGGGCTGTCCATCATTTGCGATCGAATTGGCGGCCCTGACGCAGGCCGGTATCGGAAGTTTACATCACGCGTGGTTCGACCAGCGGATCGGCGCATAGAGGCCGTTCCTGCCGGAATTATCCCAGCGCATGCCATGATCGCTAAAAGTATTGCCGGGCGCGCCGACGGCCATCACCATGGCATCGGGGCTGACCGGATGGCCGATGTTCGCCCACATCTCCCCGCTCGGATGCATGGTTGGCAGCGGATCGACGGACATGTGCAGGATGCCGGGGATTTCCGCGGATCGCGTCTTGCCGTCGATCCGGAACGTGATCGGGACCTTGCGCACCCCCAGGTTCTTGCTGATCAGCGGCGCGAAGGCAGCCATCGGACCGCCGGCACCGCCGGTGAAGATCGCAGCCAGTGCCTCGGTCTGCTCATCGCTGGCGCGCTGATCAATATAGGCGGCCACCGACCAATCTCCGTCTGCCATGACCCCAGGTGCGTGGAGGACGACGAGCACATTCAGCCCATCGAGCGCGATAGCGCCATAGCGGCCGCTCTCGATGTGGAAGATCAACGGTACGTTGCAGAAGCCCTCGGTCGGTCGCGCGGTCAACGGGGGCGCCGCCGACACCAGGCAGGGACACACGATGCTGCAACTGCAATTCTCGAAATAGTCACCGGAAAGGTGCCATGGGACATCCGCCATTGCTCGCTCCCGCCAGGCCGAACCCGATAGATGCTTTCGAATGAGCTACGTAGAGTTGAAAACTACGCCTCGTGGGACGACGCAGCAAGCCGTTTCGACAATTGAAATATGTCGAGGAAGGCGCAGATAGTGGCCAGGTAGATGATTCGGTAAGCGCCGGACGCCTGACGTATCCTGATCTCGCGAACGCCGGGGCCCGTTCAACCAGGCCGATCTAAGCTGGAGTTCATTTCGCGCGGTAGAACAGCGCGCGTCCTTCTGGAATGAGCTGGAGTAGAATATCGTAGTCGCCGACGTTCGCGGTCAGAACAACTAGGCCCAGCTTTTGCGCTTGAAGGAATAGCACGCAATCCTGGAGCGCGCGAAGCTTAGCGTCCTTCTCGTAGCCTTGGAGACGGCAGAGTATCCCCGACAGCAGCGCAGCGCGTCCGAGGACCTCGGTGTCCGGCGCAAAGATGCGATGTGGTGGCATTGCTCTGATCTGCTTGCCGATCACTTCAATAACACCAGCGGTTCGCGCGTCGGATGGATCCAATACGCCGACCGTGTGCATCAGTTCCTGGATGGCGACAGTCGAATGATTGACCTGTCGCTGCGCGATCAGATCGTCCAGGAGTTTTGGCGAACGACCTTGCATCTGATCGATGTACACGGAAGTATCGAGCAGGAGTCCTTGTCCACCGATTGAATTCGGATCGACGAACGGCAGCTCGTTGTCTCTTCGTCGTGCCAGGGTTCTTTGCGGATCGAAGCGCGCCCACCGCCGGGCAGCGTCGAAATCCAACTCCGCCACCCTAAAAGCCAAGCTTCAGCTTCGGGTCGACCTTGGCGCGAGACTCCTTGAACGCGTCTGCGAAGTTATCCTCAAGCGCGACCGTCGCCAGCGCAAACTCGATCAAGTCTGTATCCGTCTTGATGCCCGTCTGCCGTTTGGCCTGCCTCACCAAGGCTGGGCTCACCCTGCCGCCGATACGGCCGCCTTTTTCGCTCAGGAGGCCCGACTTTTCCGCCGCCCGCATAACCGCCTCGAACCGCGCCTTGCTCACGACAAGCCGGCCCGTCGTTGCCTCCCGATGAAGAGCCTTCTGCACCCAGCTACCCTTGGCCGCGCCAGCCGCTCGCTTGCTCTGGCGCGTTGGGGATTTACTTGCTGATCCTTTTGTCATGGCAATTTGCCCATGTTCGACAAAATGTATTTTTGTCTAACACGGTGGGTCCCGAATTTCAAGGCGCGTGCTGAAGTCGAAAAGGCTCTACCCAGCAGCGCCCTGCTCGACGAACAGCGTTCGCACCTTCGGATCGCTTTCAGCTCTATGAGTTGATGCCGGCGTCTACTGCGGCTCGATTCCGGCCGCTTTGATGATCCGTCCCCATTTGCCGATCTCGGCTTTCAGGAAAGCTTCGAGGGCTTCCGGCGTCGCGCGCTCGGGCTCGACCGGCGCCATGCTGAGCTCGGCAAAGCGGCTGATCAGCGCCGGATCCTTCAGCGCCGTCTGCAGCGCGCCGACGAGATGGTCGACGACGGGCTTGGGCGTGCCACGCGGTGCGTAGAGGCCGTACCAGGTCGTGACATTGAACTCGGGAACGCCGGCTTCAGTCGAGGTCGGCACATCAGGCAGCGTCGCGACACGCGTCTTGCTGGTGATGGCATAGCCCTTGATTGTCTTCGACTGGATGTACGGCGTCGGCCCTGTCGCGGGATCGCAATAGACGTCGATATGGCCGGCGATGACGTCGTTCAGCGCCGGCCCGCCGCCCTTGTAGTAGATCGGGGTGAGCTTGGTATCCGTGGCGCTCATGAACATCAGGCCGCAGAGTTGCGAGGCCGAGCCGAGACCGACATTGCCGAAAGTGACCTTGTCGCCGGCGTTGCGGATATGCGCGATCAGCTCGCCGAGGTCCCTGGCGGGATAGTTCGGCCGCGCCACCAGGATCATCGGGACGTCGGTGACCAGCCCGATCGGAGCGAAATCGCCGACTGGATCGAACGGCAGCTTGGCGTAGAGGGCAGGGGCAGTCGCCTGGCCGACATGCATCAGCAGCAGCGTGTAGCCATCCGCGGCCGCCTTGGCGACGCGGTTGGTGCCCAGCGTGCCGCCGGCACCGACGACATTCTCGATGACGATGGACTGTTTCAGCGTTGCGCTCATGGCGCTGCCGAGGATACGTGCGATGACGTCGCCGGGACCGCCGGCGGAGAACGGCACGATGACCGTGACCGGGCGGGAGGGGTACTCGTCCGCGATCGCCGCGTCCCGAGGGCAGAGCAGCAGGAACAGGATCAGCGATCGTACGAGAAACTTCATCGAACACTCCCTGGCGGTATTTATTCTAGTCGTCGGAAGGCGCCGCCTCCTTGGCCGCCGACGATTTTTCGATCATGTCGAGCGCGGCCACCGCGGCCGCGTTGATGTGGTCGACGCAGCAACGTTCGGCGAGATCCGGATCGCCGTTCTGGATCGCACGCCAGATCGCGGTGACCTCGCGAAGACTCTTGTTGATCCGCTTCGGCTGCGACATCGAGGTGATCCGCAGCAGCTGGATGCGATCGTGCAGCGGCTTGAGCATGCGCTGGATAAACGCATTGCGGCAGCCGCCGATCAGCGCCGCGTAGAAATCGGTCTTGGCTTCGAGGCATCCGACGAGATCCTGCTTGGCCGCGGCCGCCTTGAGCCGTGTCAGGGCGTCGCCGATCCGGCGTGCCACCTCGGGGTCGTGAAGCCTGGCGCATTCGCGGCCGGCGAAGCCTTCGAGCACCGCGCGGGCCGCGTAGAGCTGCCGGGCCTCTTCGAGGCTGATCGTGGACACCACGGGGCCGCGGTGCGGAACCGTATTGACCAGCCCGTCGGCCTCGAGCGCACGCAGCGCTTCGCGGATCGAGGGGCGGCTGACGCCCATCATCTCGCAGAGCTCGCGCTCGACCAGGCGCTGGCCCGGCTTCAGCGTCCCGGACATGATCGCCTCACGCAGCTTCTGCGCCACCATCGCCCGGACGGTCGGGACGTCCTCGATGCGGAGTGTCGACTGCAATTCGTTGCGTCTTTCCATGTCCGGGTCCTGTTCGGGAAAACTCAGTACCGGTTTACAGGCAGAATCATCATTTCGGCAATTTGAACGTGGGCGGGCTGGTCGAGGGCGAAGACGATCGAGCGGGCGATATCGGCCGGATCGAGCGCCATCCTGAACTGGTCGAAATAGTCCTTTTCCTTCTGCTGATCGCCGCGGTAGCGGGTCAGGATGATGTTGGTCCGGGTCAGGCCGGGCTGCAGCTCGGTGACCCGGATCGCGGTTTCCGCCAGCTCGCCCCGAAGGGTCTCGGTGAACATGTGCACGCCCGCCTTGCTGGTGCTGTACGCCGCCATGTCAGGCACGATCCGCACCGCGTTGATGGAGCTGATGTTGACGACATGGCCGGCGTTGCGCTGGACCATGCCTGGCAGGATCGCGCGCGTGACGCGCATCAGGCCGATCAGGTTGGTCTGGATGATGTTGGACCAGTCGTCCGCAGAACCGATGTCGAAGCGCGTCCGGCCGCCGATGTCGTGGCCGGCATTGTTGATGAGAACGTCGACCGGCCTGAAATGACCGGGAATGGCTTCCGGCAGGCCATCGACGGCCTTGGCGTCGCTGATGTCGAGCTGGATCGGAAACACGGCATCGCCGGCCGTCGTCGCGAGCTCTTGAAGCGCCTTGGCGTCGCGATCGACCAGCACGACGCGGCGGCCGCTGTCCAGCAGCGCCTTGGTGATGGCCCGTCCCATGCCGCCGGCGGCACCCGTCAGCACGACGGTCTGGCCTGACTGTTCAGTCATCGCAGCACTCCCATTCCAGTTCTCATGCCACCGACCAGCCGCCGTCGATCGGCAGGCTGGCGCCGGTGATGTCGTTTGCGGCCGGACCGCAGAGGAAGACGACCATGGCGGCGACCGCATCCATTTCGATGAAGCGCTGCGTCGGCTGGCGCTCGCCGAGATAGTCGCGCGTCACGTCCTCGACCGGACGATTGCTGCTCGAAGCCATCGTCGCGATCTTGTTCAGGATGGCCGGCGTCGGCAGCGTGCCTGGGCAGAGCGTGTTGCAGGTGATGCCGCTGCGCGCCGTCTCGATGGCCACCGCGCGGGTCATGCCTGCAATCGCCGTCTTGGTGGTGACGTAGTCGATGCGGTCCTCGACCGCGCGGCCCGAATAGATCGAGCCCATGTTGATGATCCGGCCCCAGCCGCGCTGCTTCATCGCCGGCAGCGCCATGCGGATGAGGTGGAACGGCGCCGAAAGGTTGACGGCGAGCGCCTGGTCCCAGCGCTCGGGCGGAAACTGTTCGATGGCAGAGAAATGCCTGACAACGGCGTTGTTGACGAGGATATCGATGGCGCCGCAGCGGTCGAGCAGGTCCGCCATCATGGCCTCGATCGCCTCGCACCGGGACAGATCGGCGCCGGCCGCGACGACCTCCACGCCGAAGCGGGCGCGGAGATCATCCGCGGCCTGCTTCGGCGTGAGGAGATCGTGCAGGACAATATTGGCGCCCGCGCCGGCAAGGCCTTCCGCGATGGCGAGGCCGAGGCCCGCGGTCGCGCCGGTCACGAGTGCCCATTTGCCCTTCATCGCAGCCACGCTCCGCTACTTCTTGTCGAGCTCGGCGAAGACTTCCTTCGCATTCCGGAAGGCATCGACGCCCGCCGGCACGCCGCAATAGATCGCGACCTGCATGAAGACCTCGCGGATTTCCTCCTTGGTCGCGCCATTGGCGAGCGCGCCGCGGACATGGGTCTTCAGCTCGTGCGGGCGATTGAGCGCGCAGAGCATTGCGAGGTTGAGGAAGCTGCGCGTCTTGCGGGTGAGGCCCTCGCGGCCCCAGACGTAACCCCAGCAATATTCCGTGGTGAGGTCCTGCATCGGCCGGTTGAACTCGTCGGCGGAGGCGATCGCCTTGTCGACGAATTCGTTGCCGAGCACGCTCTTGCGGATTTCGAGGCCGCGGTCGTAGGTCGCCTTGTCCATTATGGTCTCCGTTTCTTGTTCGCCCGTTATCAGCTCTTAGGTCAGTTCTTGGGCCAGAACGGTTTTGCCAGCGCGAGTTCGGGCGGGAACACCGTTACCGGAATGCCGGCTTGCCACTGCACGATGGTCATGCCGGCGCCGACGCGGCGGCCCTTCTCGTCGAACTTGATCTCGCCCAGCGGGTAATATTTGGAGGGACCGCCATCCATGGTGCGCAGCGCTTCGCCGACGGCGACGCGATCGGCCTTGCCGGCCTTCTCCAGCGCGTCCTTGATCACCCACATGTCGCCATAGGTGGAGATCGCGTTCTGCGTCATCCACGGCTCCTTGTAGCGGGTCTTCAACTCGGCGATCAGCGCCTCGTGGCCCTTGGCGCCCCAGCTGGCAACGCAGGTCAACACGCCCTGGAGCAGTTCGGGGCTGACGGTCTGCAGCATGTCGGGCTCGGCGATGGCGATGCCGAACGAGATCGTCGGAATCTTGCCCTGGCCGAGGCCGAACTCGTTCATCTTCTCCAGCAGCAGTTTTGCATCCGAGATCACGGTCGGCAGGAAGAACAGCAGATCGGGCTTGGCCGAACGGATCTTCTGCACCAGCGACGTCGCATCCGCCAGCGGCGGGGTGAACGTCTCGTCGACGATCAGCTGCAACTGGTTCTCCGCCAGCAGGCCCTCGCGCATCGCCTTGGCGGAGGCGATCGAGGCGCCCGTGTTGTCGGTGAGGATCGCGACCGTCTTCGGCCGCTTGCCGGAGGCCGTCTCCGCCAGCTTGATGAGCTGGGGCAACGCTTGCCGCGCCTGCGACCCCGCGGTGGCCGCGGTCTGGAACACGTATTTGAACCCGCGCTCGGTGATCAGGTCCGAGTAGGAGAGGGTAAGCATGGGCAGGTTGGCGCGCTCGGTCACCTCGGTCACCGCGAGCGTGAACGAGGACAGATAGGCGCCGCTGGCCGCGACCAGATCGGTCTCCTGCGCGACCATGCGCTGTGCCGCGTTCTTGGCCTTCTCCGTGGTATCGCCGGAATCGAGCACGACGAGCTTCAGCTTGGCGCCGCCGAGCGCCTTGACGCCGCCTTGCGCGTTGATGTGGTCGATCGCCATCTCGGCGCCTTCGCGCATCACCGTTCCCGGGCGGGCATAGAGCCCCGAGATCGGCACAAGCAGGCCGACCTTCACTTCAGAAGGCTGCTGCGCCCAGCCGGCCCGGGACGCGATCAGCGTGCCGGAGGCGCCGGCCAGCAGCGTTCGCCGCGATATCGTGATCTTGCTCTTGGCAGTCATGACAATCTCCTCCCTGAAAAATTGCGCGACGTTGTCAGGATTTCTTCGGCCAGAACGGCTGCGCCTGCGCGAGCTCGGGCGGATAAACGGTGACAGGCACGCCCGATTGCCATTGCACGATGACGACGCCGGCGCCGACCCGGCGGCCCTTCTCGTCGAATTTGAGCTGACCGCCCGGATAATATTTGGAGGGGCCGGCATCCATGGTGCGGAAGGCCTGCGCGACCGCATTGCGGTCGGCCTTGCCGGCCTTCTCCAGCGCTTCCTTCATCAGCCACATGTCGCCATAGGTCGAGATGACGTTCTGCGTCATCCAGGGCTCCTTGTATTTGGCCTTGAGCTCGGCGATCAGCGCCTCGTGGCCCTTCGAGCCCCAATTGGCGACGATGGTCATGATGCCTTGCACCGTCTCCGGGCTCACGCTCTGCAGCATGTCGGGCTCGGCGATGGTGATGCTGAAGGAGACGGTCGGGATCTTGCCTTGGCCGAGGCCGAACTCGCTGATTTTCTCCAGGCCGAGCTTGGCGTCCGACACCGCGTTCGGCATGAACAGCAGCAAATCGGGCTTGGCCGAACGAACCTTCTGGATCAGCGGCGTCGCATCCGACAGCGGCGGGGTCCAGACTTCCTCGACCACGAGCTGCAGGCCTTCCTGCGCGAACAGTCTTTCCTTGAGCGCCTTGGCCGTGGCCACCGACGTCGCGGTGTTGTCCATCAGCATCGCCACGGTCTTCGGCTTTTTGCCCGAGGCATTCTCGGCGAGCTTCATCAGCGTCGGCAGGCCGAGCTCTGACTGGCGGCTCGCGGTCGCGGCGGTCTGGAAGATGTATTTGAAGCCGCGGTCGGTCAGCAGGTCCGAATAGGACAGCGTCAGCACCGGCAGTTCGGCGCGCTCGGTCACCTCGGTGACTGCCAACGTGAAGGAGGAGAGATAGGAGCCGGTGGCGGCGACCAGATCAGGCTCCTGTGCCACCATGCGCTGCGCCGCGTTCTTGGCCTTCTCGGTGGTATCGCCGCAGTCGATCACGACCAGCTTCAGCTTGGCGCCGCCGAGCGCCTTGATGCCGCCCTGCGCGTTGATGTGCTCGATGCCCATCTCGGCGCCCATCTTCATCACCTGGCCGGGGCGGGTGTAGATGCCCGACAGCGGCACGATCAATCCGACCTTGATCTCGCCAGGTGCCTGCGCGCGCGCAACGCCCGCGAGGCCGACGGCGGCGGCGCCGGAGAGCACGGTGCGGCGACTCAGTCCTTTTGAAGTCTTGTTCATTTTGTTTTCTCCCTGATCTCTGTTTTTTGTGTTGGTCACATGCCGAGATAGGCCTTCCGCACGCGGTCGTCGGCGCGCAGCGTGGCGTTGTTGCCTTCGAGCACGACGTGTCCGGCTTCGAGGACATAGCCGTGGTCGGCGGATTCCAGCGCTTCCGCGACGCGCTGCTCGACCAGCAGCATGGTCAGCCCGGACTGGCGGCGGATCTCGATCAGCCGCTCGAAGATGAAGTCCGCGGTCGAAGGCGCGAGCCCCATCGAGGGCTCGTCCAGCATCAGAAGCTTCGGCGAGGAGGCGAGGCCGCGGCCGATCGCGAGCATCTGCTGCTGGCCGCCGGACATCGTGCCCGCGAATTGATCGCGCCGCTCCTTCAGCACCGGCAGCCATTCGAAGATGCGCTCGATGTTGGCCTGCCAGTCCCGCCGGCCGCTTTCGGTCATCGCGCCCATTTCCAGATTCTCCATCACGGTCAGCGACGGGAAGACCTGGCGTCCCTCCGGGACGTGGGCGATGCCGAGATGGGCGCGCTGCGGCGGCGGCACTGCGAGCAGATCGACGCCGTCGAACGTGATCGCGCCGCCACTCGGCTTGACGATGCCGGAGATCGTCTTGAACAACGTGGTCTTGCCGGCGCCGTTGGGGCCGACGATTGCGACGAACTGGCCTGCGCCGACATTGATCGAGACGTCGTTCAGGACGGGCTTGGCCGAATAGCCCGCGCTCAATCCCTCAATTCGCAGCATGGCCCACCCACTTTTTGCCGAGATAGGCCTCGATCACGCGGTTGTCGCGCGTCACCACTTCCGGCAGGCCTTCGGTGATGACGGCGCCGTGGTCGAGCACGAGAAAGCGATCGACGAGGCGTACCATCGCCTGCATGGTGTGCTCGATGATCGCGATGGTCATGCCGTCGCGCGCGAGCTGCTGGATCACCGCAACGACCTCGTCGGCCTCGCCATGGCCGAGACCGGCGAGCGTCTCGTCCAGCAACAGGATGCGCGGCTGGCCCGCGATTGCGCGAGCAAGCTCCATCAGCCGCAGTTCCTTGGTCGAGAGC
This sequence comes from Bradyrhizobium sp. 25ACV, assembly GCF_054863005.1. Classification (NCBI taxonomy): domain Bacteria; kingdom Pseudomonadati; phylum Pseudomonadota; class Alphaproteobacteria; order Hyphomicrobiales; family Nitrobacteraceae; genus Bradyrhizobium; species Bradyrhizobium sp. 25ACV. The sequence goes on along the minus strand of NZ_JAVAYO010000028.1, from coordinate 29,988 downwards.
TCGCCGGCGACACGGTCTGCCACCGCAGACAGCCCGACGCGGGCGACCGCGTCGGCGGCAAGCTTGCGGGCCTCGTCATCGGAGCGCGCGCGCACATAGGCGCCCACGACGACGTTGTCGAGGATCGACATGCGCAGGAACGGCCGCATCACCTGGAAGGTGCGGCCGATGCCGACCTCGCAGATCACGTGCGGCCGCTGGCCCGACATGTTGCGGCCGTCGATCAGCACCTCGCCCTGGCTCGGCTTGAGGAAGCCGTTGAGGAGATTGAACAGCGTGGTCTTGCCGGCGCCGTTGGGGCCGATGATGCCGAGAATCTCGTTCTTGTGCAGCTTGAAGCTGACATCTTGCACCGCCTTCAGGCCGCCGAAGGATCGCGAGAGGTTTTTCACTTCGAGGACGACCTCGCCGGTGGCGGCGCGCTGCCGCGCAGCCGGCTTCAGGGCCGTCACGTTGGCAGCTGCCGCTTCCGCGTTATCACTGACCGCCGCCTTGGATGCGGTGCGCTTGCGCAGGAGATCGCGTAGCTTCCAGAACAGGCCTTCCGGCGCCAGCAGGATGACGCAGACGATGGCAATGCCGAAGATGACGCCCTGAATGCCGGGGATGCGCGCGCCGGCTTCGGCGTGCAGGATCTCGGCGAGCGGGATCAGGATCACCGAACCGATCACCGGGCCCCAGACCGTGCCGACGCCGCCGAACATCGCGACCGTCAGCGCCTGCGCGGACACCAGCATGCCGAACACCGATGCCGGGGTCACGACCAGCAGCACCTGCGCGTAGAACCCGCCGATGGCGGCGGCAATCGCGCCGCTGAGCGTGATCGCGCGCAGCTTCCAGGCCAGCGTATTGATACCGGCGGCTTCGGCCGCAGCCTCGTTCTGCTTGATCGCGAGCAGCGCCATGCCGAAGCGCGATCGCTCGATCATTTGCGTCAGAACGATGGTGGCGAGCATGAGCGCCAGCCCGAGGAGCGTGTAGAGGTGCGGATCGGCGAACTGCATGTAGGCGATCGGCGCCTCGCGCTTGATCGGAAGCGTCACCTCCTGGAAGCCGAGCCATTCGAACACGTAGAGAATGGCGAGCGGGTAGGCGAGCATCGCCAGCGCGAAGTAGTGGCCCTGCAGGCGGAAGGTCGGGAAGCCGATCAGGAGCCCGGCGATGCCGCCGAGCATGGCGGCGATCGGGATCAGCAGCCACGGCGAGATGTCGAAATAGATCTGGCCGAGCGCGGTCGCGTAGGCGCCGATCCCGAAGAAGGCGGCGTGGCCGAACGAGATCAGGCCGGTGTAGCCGCTGAGCAGGTTCCACGACAGCCCGAACACCGCCCACACCGGCACCAGCGTCAGGATGAGCTGGTAGTAGGAGTTGGTGACGCCGAGCGACACGACCGCATAGGCGAGCGTGAAGAGCAGGGGAGGCAGAAAGGAGCGCATCCGGAGCATGGTCACGTCCTCTCGACCATGCGCCCGAAGAAGCCCTGCGGACGGAAGAAGATGATGAGGAGGAAGACGGCGAAGATCGCGGCGTTCTGCAATTGCGTCGGCAGGATCAGCGTCGACATCTGCTGCACGAGGCCGATCGTCATGCCGCCCCAGAACGCACCGATGATGCTGCCCATGCCGCCGAGCACGACGCCGGCATACATGACGATGACGTATTCGAGGCCGACGAAGGGGTGGAAGGGGTAGTTGGTGGCGAGCAGGCCGCCGGCAATCGCGGTGATGCCGCAGCCGAGTGCGAAGGCGGTGCGATGCGCGCGGTCGACGTCGATGCCCATATAGGTCGCAGCCGTCGGATTGTCAGCGGCGGCGCGGAGCGACTTGCCGATCCGGGTCCGCGTGATCAGCAGCGACAGCAGGATCATGATCGCCAGCGAGACGATCATATCGATGCTGCGGGCCTTGTTGAGGAAGATGCTCATGTCGAAGAAGGGCCCGAGCTCCCAGGCCGAGCTCGACAGTGGCGTGCGGATCGAGGCGAGCACCGAGCCGAACACGATGAGGCCGCCGTTCTGCAGGATCAGCGCGATGCCGAGCGTGAGGATGAGCTGGGCGTAATGGCCTTCGCCTTCGAGCGAGGCGGTGCGCGTGCCTGACACGTGCGAGATCAGCGTCCGATGAACGAAATAGCCGAACACGGCGAGCACGGGCCCGGCCAGCAGGATGGCGACGAACGGCCCCACGGCGTTGCCGAACAGCGTCTGCACGCCGGCGGCGGTGAAGAGATAGAAGGCGGTGTACATGCCGAGCATCATGAAATCGCCGTGGGCGAAGTTGATGACGCGCATGACGCCGAAGATCAGGCCGAGCCCGACGCACATCAGGCCGTAGACGGCGCCGATCAGAAGCCCCGCGGCGAGCGCTTGCAGAAAACCTTCCATCAGCCCCGCCTCCGCGCCGCTGACAATTCTAAGCTGGTCTCGAAATCGACCATGTTTCCCCCGTACTCTCCGGCACTTCTCATGATGCCGATCGTAAAGCCCGTTCTGTTGCGTCCAGGCGGCACTGCGCGGCGATGTCGCCGGCATTGCCGAGCTGCTCGCAGTCGTCGATGAGTTGCTCGAGCCGATGCGCGCGGTCCTCACCGAGGACTCCGGCTGCCGAGCTGCGAAAGCGTGCTCGAATATCTGCAGGTGTTGCGGCAATGACGTCGGGCAGGGCATGCCGGACGGTTCGGCCGTCGCGCAGCTGCACGGACACCTCCGCGCCCTGCTTGCCGGGGAAGGCGGCGGTGAAGCCGGCGTCTGCCTTGAGATCGGTGAGCGCGACCAGGCGGATGATGTCGGCATCGTCGAGCTCGGCGTAGTTCTCTTCCTCGATCTCGCCCCGCGCCAGCGTCGCCGCGACGCTGAAGGGAATGCTCATCTTGGCCTGAAGCGCATTGCGGTAGGGACCCATGGAGTCGCAGCCGGGATAACGAACGGCGGCATCCGGCGCACGGATGACGACGCGGTCGATCTCCTCCGTGCTGGCGAGTTCGTGCGAAACGCGCAGCGCCGCTTGAACGGCGGTCTGCGCGAAATTGCAGGCGGGCACCGGCTTGTTGTAGACGGCCATGATCTCGCACTCGCCGTTGGGGAAGAGCGCGATGCCGTCGGGCGCGGCTTGGCGGCGATACGCGGCGAACAGGCCGGCTTCACCCTCCAGTATGGTTTCCGAGCCGAAGGCGCCGGCTGCGGCAAGGCCAATTGCCTTGATCGCATTGCTGGCCGCAAAGCCGGGATGAAAATACATGTCGGAGCCGCCGGCATGCGGCCACTCGTTGAGTCCGCTGGAGGTATTGGCCGCGATCGCGATGGCGCTGGTCGCCTGGTCCTCGGAGAGGCCATGCGCAAAACTTCCCGCGAGCGCAGCGCCCAGGGGTGCCACGAGGCCTGTCGGGCGATAGAGGCGTGCGAGGTCCGAGGTCAGCAGCGCGCGGCCGATCCGCGCGCCGGTCTCGTAGCCGATGATGGCAGCCGTAAGCAGCTTCGCGCCGTGCAGCGGTGTTTGTTCGGACAGCGCGAGCAGCGCCGGCCAGATCACGACGCCGTGGTGCGCGATGCTGGCCGCATGCATGTCTTCGCGCACCAGACCGTGCCCCATCACCGCATTGGCGAAAGCTGCGTCGGCTGGCGAGGAGAGCTGCGACGTCCCGATGATCGTCGCGCTGCCGCCGTCATGTGCGATCGCAACCGCCTGACGGCTCCAGGGATGATGGCCGGCCTCGAAGGCGCAGGACAGGAAATCGAGCAGGCAGAGCTTTGCCTTGGCGACGATTTCCGGCCCGAAATCTCCGAGATCACACGCAAGCACGCTCCGCGCCATCTGGCGCGCGAGCGGGACCTTGCCTGATACGGTCGGGCCGATCGTCATCGCGGGTCGCTCTCCCTGAAAAGCGTGCGCGATCAGCCGCGCATCTCGACCCCGGCCCACTCCTCGAGCACCTTGGCGATCGAGGTGAAGTCGGATGAGGCGCCGTACTTGGCGTTGGTGATCGCCAGCATCTGCCGCACCACCGCGCCGCAGACCATCGGCACGCCCATGGCCTCGGCCTCGTCCACGCAAAGACGAACGTCCTTGTAGGAGAGGCCGGTGGCGAAGCCGAAATCGAAGGTGCCGGGTAGCACCGCGCGGGGGAATTTGTCTTCGGAGGCGCTGTTGCGGCCGCTGCTGGCGTTGATGATGTCGATCAGCACCTTGGCGTTGACGCCGCCCTTGACGCCCATCGCGACGGCTTCCGAGGTGATCACGAGCGCGGCGGCCGCCATCAGATTGTTGGCGAGCTTGGCCGTCTGCGCCACGCCGGGCTTGTCGCCGGTGTAGAACAGCTTGCCAAAGTTCTTCAGGATCGGCTGCACGGTCTCGTAAGTCGCCTGCGGGCACGAGACCATCACCGCCAGCGTGCCGTTGACCGCGCCCTTGATGCCGCCGCTCACGGGCGCATCGACCAGTGTCATACCTTTCGCTTTGAGGCCTTCCGCGACGAACTTCGCAGCGCCTGGACCCGAGGTCGAGAGATCGATGACGATCTTCGCACGGTTGCCGCTGCTGATGCCGTCCTGGCCGAGCGCAACGGCCTTGACGATGTCGGGCGTCGGCAGGCTGGCGAGCACGATGTCGGAGCGTGAAGCGACGTCGGCCGGTGAACTGGCGAGGAGCGCGCCGCGCTTGACCAGCGGCTGAGTCGCCTCGGCCTGCGTGTCATAGACGACGAGCGAATAGCCCGCGTCCATCAATCGTCCCGCCATCGGACCGCCCATGCGGCCCGTGCCGATTACGCCGAGAATCTCTCCCGCCATCGTCTACTCCCTGTCGCGCGATCCCGTGACGGGCGCGCCTTCTTGATCTCGTTGGTCGAACGCGTTCGCCGGCCAGCCGTCGCGGCCGCCGTCGTCGTGGCAGCGGGGATCCCGCGCCAACGGGCCGGATTGTTATGATTGTCAGACAAGCTGTCAAGCATAACATTTAGGGTCGACATTTTGCCGCGGATCGGCATAAGGTTCGGGAAAACGAGGAAGACGCTCCGCGTGCCGCAAGTTCCAATTCCGAGTGTGAGCAAGACGCTCGCTGATTTCGTCGCTGCTTCGTCCTGGGCGGAGGTGGAGGCGCAGAGCCTTGAGGCGCGACGATCGATCCTCAATTTCTTCGCGACGGCGCTCGGCTCCGCGCGCGATCCCGTCGTCATCGCAGCGATGCGCACGCTGGCGCCGTTCAGCGGGGCCGCGACATCGACGGTCATCGGTCACTCGCAGCCGATGGATGCGTTGTGTGCCTCATTTCTCAATGCGATCTCGGCCAATCTGCTCGACTTCGACGACACCCATCCCGAGACGATCATTCATCCTGCCGCGCCGGTTGCCGCGCCCATATTGGCGCTTTCGGAGATGCGCAAACTGTCGGGGCGGGAGGTATTGACCGCGTTCATTCTCGGCGTGGACGTGGAGTGCCGCATCGGCAATTCAGTCTCGCCGCGCCACTACGCGCGCGGCTGGCACATCACCTCGACCTGCGGGATTTTTGGTGCTGCGGCGGCGTGTGCGAAACTACTGGGCCTGCCCGCGGAGGGGATCGCAAACGCGATCGGGCTTGCGGCCAGCCAGTCGTCGGGCAATGTCGAGAACCTGCCCAGTGCCGCCAAGAATGTCAGCGTCGGCAACGCGGCTCGGAACGGATTGTTCGCCGCGCTGCTGGCGCAGCAGGGCTTTGAGGCGGCGCACCGCGCCATCGAAGGCCCGCTCGGCTGGGCGCGCACCATGGGAGACGAGCCCGACATTGCACGCCTGCTCGACGGTCTCGGCAAGACGTTTGAGGTCGCGAAGAACACCTACAAGCCGTATCCCGCCGGCATCGTCTTTCACGCGGTGATCGACGCCTGTCTCTCATTGCGCGAGCGCATCGCTGGACGCGTTGACCAGATCGAGTTGGTGATAGTGCAGGGCTCGGCGCTGCTGCTCGCCCGCGGCGATCGCCCGGTCAACAACGAGCGCGATGCGCGCGTCAGCATCCATCATTGCGTGGCGTGCGGATTATTGCTCGGCACGGCCGGGGTGGCCGAATTCGCGCGTGAGACGGTGGTCCGGCCCGATATCGCGCAGCTGCGGCAGAAGGTGAGGGCGGAGCTGGACAGCGAGATCCCCGATGGTGCCGCGCGCGTGACGTTGCGCTTTTCGTCCGGTGAGGTCCTCACCGAGACCGTCATTTCGCCGCGTGGCAGTCTTGCTGCGCCGCTCACAGATCGCGACCTCGAGGCCAAGCTGCGCGAGGCCGTGCGGACCGGCCGAAGCGACTGGGATGCGGACCGTGTCATCGACGCAGTCTGGCGGCTCGATTCGGTCGACGACGTCGGCAATCTCCTGCAATCGCTGCGACCGGCATCGCGCTAATCAACTTCCAACTCAACTCTCTCAAGACCTGAAAGGGACGATCATGAGCAAGACCGAACTGTTCGAAAAGGGCCTCAAAGTTCGTAAAGAGGTGCTCGGCGAGGACTACGTCAACAAGTCGATTGCCGGGGCCGACGAGTTCACGCGTACGATGGCGGAATGGTCGACCGAATTCTGCTGGGGTGCCTTGTGGACGCGGCCCGGCGTCGACCGGCGCACGCGCTCGATCGTCAATCTGGCGATGCTCGGCGCGCTGAACCGGCCGCATGAGCTGAAGCTGCACATCAAAGGCGCGTTGAAGAACGGGCTGACCAAGGAGGAGATCAAGGAGATCCTGCTCCAGGTCGCAGTCTATTGCGGCGTGCCTGCCGGCATCGACGCCTTCCGCAATGCGCGCGAGGCCTTCAACGAGGTCGACGCGGCGGGTTCCTGAGCAAATCCCATGGCTGACCCGGACTACGAGCTCTTTGCGATTCGCTACGCAACGCGGGAGGCGCAGCGGAGCGAGCACTTCATCGGCGGCGATCCGCATGACGGACCGATGCCGATGGACTATTTCGTGTGGCTGGCGCGGGGAGGCGGGCGCAGCGTCGTCATCGACACCGGGTTCAACGCGGAAGTGGCCAAGCAGCGCAGGCGGAATTTCCTGCGCTGCCCGGTGGAGACGCTTGCCGCGTTCGATATCGACCCCGCCGACGTCAAGGACGTGATCCTCACCCATCTGCACTACGACCATGTCGGTAATTTCGACCGATTTCCGAACGCGCGATTTCATCTGCAGGAACGCGAGCTCGCCTATGCCACCGGGCGCTATATGCAATATCCGAGATTGTCGCATTCGTTCGAGGTCGAGGACGTCTGCGGGATCGTGCGGCTGAATTACGCACGCCGGGTGCTGTTCTACGACGGCGATGCCGAGATTGCGCCCGGTCTGACGGTGCATGCGGCCGGCGGGCATTCCGCCGGTCTTCAATTCGTCCGCGTCAACACACGCCGCGGCCCTGTCGTGCTCGCCTCCGACGTCAGTCATTTCTATGAGAACATGACCAGCGAGCGTCCGTTCACGACGGCGTTTCATGTCGGCGATATGCTTGTGGGCTTCGACAAGCTGCGCGCCGCGGCACCTGATGCGGACCACATCGTTCCCGGTCATGATCCGCTCGTCATGAAGCTCTACCCGGCGCCAAGCCCGGAGCTGAATGGGATTGCGGTTCGCCTCGACGTGGCGCCGACCGCAACGCCGGCGTAACCGCGCGTAGCGGGTTCCAGGTCCGCCTCTGCACCGGGCGGTTCGGAACCAAAACCGTCGCCTTCGCATTCGCAATGGATCGCCGAATGCGCTTGATGGTGGAGGACGATGAGGGACAGCACGTCTGAAGTGGCCGAGGTCAGGGAGGCCGTTCACCTCTGCATCGATATGCAGAACATTTTCGCCCCCGGTGGTCTGTGGGCGACGCCGTGGATGGAGCGGGTCCTGCCGGCGATCGTCTCGATCGTTGCGCGCCACCAGGCCAGAACCATCTTCACGCGCTTCATCACGCCGCAGGATCCGGAAGACCGTCCCGGCCAGTGGCAGCGCTATTTTCATCGCTGGAGCCAGGCAACGCGCAAGCATCTGCCGCCATCCGCGCTCGAGCTCGTGCCCGCGCTGAGCAAGTTCGCTCCGCCGGCTGCAATGATCGACAAGCCGGCCTATTCCGCGTTCAGCAATCCCGCGCTCGCGGGCCGGCTGATCGACAAGAACGTCGGCACGGTCGTGATCTCGGGCGCCGAGACCGACGTCTGCGTGCTCTCGACGGTCCTGAGCGCGGTCGATCTCGGCTTCAGGGTCGTCATCGTCGAGGATGCCTTGTGCAGCTCGTCCGACGTCGGGCACGACGCGCTCATGACGATGTACCGCACCCGCTTTCACGGCCAGGTCGACCTGGTGACAACGGAAGAACTGGCCGAGTTCTGGCGGGAGTAGGGGCGATCAGCTCAATTGACGTTGTCGCCGAGCATGTTGCGGACGGCCGTGGCGACCGCCGAAACGCCGCTCGCATCGTGCATCAGTGCGATCTCGCCCTGCTGGGCGTGGCGAATGGCATGCGCCATGACGCGCAGCCGTGGGTCTCCGCCGCTGTGCCACATCCGGTCGGCCATCCTGACCGCGCCCATGTGATGCCTGCTCATGGTCTCGACGAACACCGCGTCGAACCGGTCCGCCGGCGCGGCCTTGACCTGTCGCATCTCGGCCTGAGTCAGGAAGCCCGGCATGGCGGCACGCTCTTCGGTGCTGCAGTCGGGCATCTCCGTGTCGAACCAGCTCAACCACCAGTTCTCGAAGATCCGGCTCTCGCCGGTCTGGCTCGCGACCAATAGCATTGCGAGCTTGCGCAGATGCGGGTCCTGGGCGCGCTCCACGGCGATCCGGGCCAGCTCGATGCCCTGGGCATGATGCGCCGTCATGTGACGGATATAGGTCTGGTCCGCATCCCTGTCGCGCCCCATCCACGGCGGCTCGTAGCCGTGGCTGCCGAACAACGCGATCGCGCCTAACAGCGCCACCACGACCAGCGCGCCGGTGATCCAGGCATTGGTGAAGCGAATGTCGCGCCCGGCTGCAGCGCCTTGCCTCCAGCGCAACCGGGCGAACAGAGGATACATCAGGGCCGAGGTGCCATGAACGAGCAGGCCGATCCAATAGGGCTGCTGCAGCGTGAACAGCGGCTGCCAGAACGGAAACAGCGGCACCAGCACGAACCATTCCGTGGCGGACGAGAGCGCGGCCCAGGGCAGCGCGAGCAGCAGGATGGTCGCCGGCCGCAAGTCGGCGGTCCAGCGTCCGAGCACACCGAAGAACACCAGCGCCCAGGAAAAATCCGCCCATTGATGGAAGGCGATTCCGGTCAGGACCGCGCTCCATGACGGCTCTGCGCTGATCGCCCAGTCGCGCGCGGGAATGGCGGCGACAGTCATCCAGTCGACCGCGGCATCGCGGCCGATCCGGGCGGCGAAGAGCTGGCTGACGATGGTCGAGAAGGTGCTGCTGATCAGGCCGAGCTCGGCGGCGGCAATCCAGCGCGAACGTCGTCGTCTCCCCGTGACCCGCGACAGGTCTTTGTCAGTGCGCCGCCCTGCATTGGCAAGTGCTGGTCGCGGCTCTGCGTTCACGTCAGCTGCTTGAGCTTCTTCAGCGGGTTGAGCTTGCTCGGCTTGTCCTGTTCGTCGCGGCCGCGCCGGGCCTCGGCCTTGCCGTCATCGTGCAGATCCTGGTCGCCGATGATCTCGCCGATGGCTTGTCTGGTCTTGCCGACGATGCGTTGCTGAAGTCCCTTTGTCTTGCCCATGGCTTGTCTCCAAATGGCTGTCTCCAAGGTGACCTGCCTCCCAGACCCACGCCGCTAACCCCGGCGCCTGAAGGGGCGGTGAGCGCCGGGGTTGCGGTTTCGTGCAGTCTGCCTCCGGCAGGGGGGACGTCGGAGGCGTTGATCAGACGCTCTGACGCGCGGATGGTTCCTCGGGGCCTTCAGCGTGGATCGAGCGCGATGATCACGCTTTCATTGCCCCGGAGCAGGATGGAAGCATCCGGCAACGCCACGGGCGGCCGGTCGAGATGCGTCGACATCAGCAGGCGGCCGCGGCCCAGCCAGTGCCATTTGCGCGGCTCGGCGGCAATGTTGAGCGCGACCAGAAATTCGTTGCGGCCGTCGGTCCGCTTGTAGGCGAGAACGTCGTTCCGCGAGCGCAGCGGTTCGTGACCGCCGTGTTGCAGGCCCGCATGCTCGCGCCGCAGCGTGATCAGCGCGCGAAACAGCGCCAGGATCGAACGTTCGTTGCGCCGCTGCCCGGCAACATTGGCCGCGCCGTCGGGGGGCTCCAGCGGCAACCACGGACGGCCCGTGGTGAAGCCGCCGTCGGGGCTGTCGTCCCATCGCATCGGTGCGCGCTCGGGATCGCGGCAGAGGCCATATCCCGGCACCAGCCTCTCGAAGGGATCGTGGACGCGGTCGGGCGGAATGGGCACGCGCTTGCGGCCGATCTCGTCGCCCATGAAGAGGAACGGCGTTCCCCGCAGCGTCATCAGCAGCATCGCCAGCACGCGCATCTGCGCCTCACCGATCTTGCTCGCGACCCGCTGCTTGTCGTGGCCGCCGATCACCCAGACCGGCCAGGCATGCTCGGGGATGGCGTTGAAATACGCATCGATCGCTGCCTGCAGCGACAATGCGTCCCATTGCGAGTCGAGTAGCGCGAAATTGAGCGGCAGATGCAGGCGCGGTTTGTCGTTGCCGCAGAAGTGGCCGATGCGATCGGTCTTGCCCTGGACTTCGCCGCCGAGCATGCGTCCCCGATAGCCGTCGATCACCTCGCGGATGAATTCGATGCAATGCATCGTCTCCGGCCGGTCGTCGGTAAAGACGGGGGTCTGGCGCTGCGGCGGCGGCTTGCCCTCGGCAGCCGGATTCGGCGGATTGTCGCGAAGGAATTCGTCCTTGATCAGGACCGCGCTGGCATCGACGCGAAAGCCGTCGACGCCGCGGTCGAGCCAGAACCGCATCACGTCGGCGATCGCGGCGCGCACCTGCGGATTGCGCCAGTTGAGGTCGGGCTGCTCCACCAGGAAGGAATGATAATAGTATTGCCGCCGTGCCTCGCACCATTCCCAGCCGCTGCCGCCGAAGCGGCTCAGCCAGTTGTTGGGTGGGCCGCCGTTCTCGGCCGCATCGGCCCAGATGTACCAGTCGGCCTTGGCGCTGGCGGGCGAGCTGGAGCTCTCGACGAACCATTCGTGATCATTGGCGGTGTGATTGGGGAGAAGGTCGAGGATGAGGCGGATGCCTTCGGCGTGCAGGGCTTCGAGCAGCCGGTCGAAATCCTCGAGGCTGCCGAAGGCAGGATCGATCGCGCAATAGTCGGAGATGTCGTAGCCGAGGTCGCGGAACGGGCTTTTGTAGATCGGCGTCAGCCAGACTGCGTCGACGCCGAGCCGTTTGAGGTAGTCGATCCGCGACAGCAAGCCGGCGAGGTCGCCCTTGCCGTCGCCGTTGGAGTCCTGGAAGGAGATCGGTGCGATCTCGTAGATGACGGCGGATTCCCACCACGCAGCCTCGTCAGGGGACTCGACGCTCATCGCCTTGCTTCACTTCATTATGACCGGCGGGCGCTGCAATCTGCCTGGCCGCGGTTCGGACGCTCTCGATGCCCTTGGGGAAGCCGCTGCGGTTCGGATACAGCTTGCGCCGTGCCTCGCGCGGCGGCCGCCTCGGCTTGGTGTCCTGCGCGGCGCGGTAGTCGAGCATGGCGATGCCGCCGACCATCAAGAGCGCCAGCGAGATGTTGCCCTTCTTGGGATTGTCGGATGTCAGCCCCGACAGCAGCGCGGCGGCATCGAGACCGTCGCCGCCGACGCGGGCCCACAGGCCGGCGTTCTTGTCGACCGACAGCGACATGATCCCGGCCAGGATCTCGCGCACGCCGAAGGCGCGGACCATGGTCTCATGGCCTTCCATGCCCAGCGTTTCCGTGACGCGTCTCGGCGCGAAGAATTCGACAACACCAAGACCGATGCTGAACCAGCCGAGTGCGCGGGCGAGCTGATCTTCCGGCCGCTTCAAGCTCGGCCCGCCCTCGACGATTTTCGGATCGCCCTTGGTGCGGACGATGTTGGAGAAATGAAACATGGCTTGCTCCTTCAGGGCCTCAGCACGACCTTGACGCAGGAGTCGCGCTTGTCGCGAAACACCTGGTACATCTCCGGTCCTTGTTCGAGCGGGACGGTGTGGGTGATGACGAAGGAGGGATCGATCTCGCCCTCCTCGATGCGGCGGAGCAGGTCGTCGGTCCAGCGGTTGACGTGGGTCTGGCCGGTCCGCATCGTCAGGCCCTTGTTCATGAAGGCGCCCATCGGAAGCATGTCGGACAGGCCGCTGTACACGCCTGGCACCGAGATGATGCCGCCGGGCCGGCAGACATAGATCATCTCGCGCAGCACGTGGGGCCGGTCGCTTTCCGCCATCACCATTTGCTTGGCGCGGTCGAGCAGTGTGTCGGGCAGGGAGGCCATCACATGCGATTCCATGCCGACGCAGTCGATGCACTTTTCCGGTCCCCTACCGTCGGTGAGCTCGTTCAGCCGCTCCACCACGCTCTCGGTCTCGAAGTTGATGGTGGTGGCGCCGCCGGCTTCCGCCATGCTGAGCCGCTCGGGCAGGCAGTCGACCGCGATCACCTGGTTGGCGCCGAGCAGGATGGCGCTGCGGATCGCCATCTGCCCCACGGGACCGCAGCCCCAGATCGCGACCGTGTCGGTGGGCTCGATGTCGCATTGCGCGGCGGCCTGCCAGCCGGTCGGGAAGATGTCGCTGAGGAACAGCAGCTGCTCGTCGGGAATGCCCGGTGGCACCTTGATGTGGGTGGCATCGGCATAGGGCACCCGGAGATATTCGGCCTGGCCGCCGGGATAGCCGCCGGTCAGATGGGTGTAGCCGAACAGGCCGGCCGTCGTGTGTCCGAACACCTTGTCGGCCAGATGGCGCTTGCGGTTGGTGGTCTCGCATACGGAAAAATTGCCGCGCTTGCACTGGTCGCATTCGCCGCAGATGATCGTGAAGGGCACGACGATGCGGTCGCCCTTCTTCAGCTTGCCGTCGACGCCGGAGCCGACCTCGACCACTTCGCCCATGGTCTCGTGGCCCATGATGTCACCGGGCAGCATGCCCGGAATGAAATTGTGGAAGAGGTGCAGGTCGGAGCCGCAGATCGCGCAGCTCGTGACCTTGATGATGGCATCGCGCGGGTCCTGGATCTCCGGATCGGTGACGGTGTCGCAGCGGATGTCCTCCTTGCCGTGCCAAACCAGCGCCTTCATCCTTCGTCCTCCCGACTGAGCCAGTTGGCCATCTAAGTCGAGGCGTGAACGATGGTTGCTAACGCCGCGCGCAAATTCTTCGCACTGCACCGGCTGGCGCAAATCGCGACGCGGATAGGAACGAGAGCGCGGGGGCAGTGATTGGGCGTGATCAACCTCAAGCGAGGACACGCTCATGCCCGCCAATCAACTCGCAATCGTCACCGGCGCTTCCACCGGTATCGGCCTGGAACTCGCAAGGTGCTGTGCCCAAGCGGGTTTCAACCTCGTCATCGCGGCTGACGAGCCGATGATCGAGCGGGTGGCGGTCGATCTGCGCAGGCTCGGCGTCAGCGTGGGGGCCGTTGAAGCCGATCTCGCCACCACCGAGGGCGTCGACAAGCTCTGCGCCGCGGTCGGCGATCGGCCGATCGATGCACTCTTGGCCAATGCCGGAATCGGCCTCGGCAAGGCGTTCCTCGATCAGGACTTCGCCAGGATCAAGCATCTCGTCGACACCAACATCACCGGCACGCTCTACCTGATCCACCGCGCCGGTAACGAGATGCTGCGGCGCAAGTCCGGGCGCATCCTGATCACGGGCTCGATCGCCGGCTTCACGCCCGGCAGTTTCCAGGCGGCCTATAACGCCAGCAAGGCGTTCCTGGACTCATTCTCGTTCGCGCTGCGCGAGGAATTGCGTGACAGCGGCGTCACCGTCACCTGCCTGATGCCGGGCGCCACCGATACCGAGTTCTTCCGCCGCGCCGGGATGATGGACACCAAGGTCGGCACCGAGAAGAAGGACGGCGCCTACGACGTCGCCAAGGCGGGGTTCGATGCGATGCTGCGCGGCGAGGCCGATGTCGTCACCGGGCTGAAGAACAAGATCCAGACCACGGTCGCCAACGTCACCCCGAACGAGATGCTGGCCAGGCAGCACCGCAAGATGGCCGAGCCGGGCACGGCGAAGTCGTAGAGCGATGTCGTCGCAATTTCCGCGGCGCTGCGCGGCTGAACGGGCGGGCCGACAAAAGGAGGGAGGCCGATTCACATAGCCTAATGCGCGGCGGCCCCGAAGCGGTCACATTGCGTGGGCTGGAAAGGGGGCTGCGATGGCGATGGACCGCATCGAACAGGCCTTTGTCGCGACCGCGATCACAGGTTTTCTGGTGATGGTGGCGGCATTTACCTGGATGATGATGAGCTGACGCGGAAAGGCTTGCCGTCTTGCGCGTCGCGCTACCTTACGCCGCCGTTGTGGTGTGCCTGGCGGTGACCGCCTGGCTCGCCTTCGCGCATCTGTTCTGATCCGCGTTTGGTTGCGGCTCGTTCATCCCGCAGGCGCAGCCCGTTCAGGCGACGATGGCTGCGGCGATGACGGTTGACCGTCGACGAGGCTCGCCAGATTCTGCACCATGGCCACGATGTCGATCGGCTTCTCCCAGATCGGCACGTCCTGGAATTCCGGCTCGATGCTGATCCTGTCGTAGCCCGTAGTGAACACGAAGGGCACCTGGCGTGCCCTAAGCTCCCGGGCGACGGGAAAGATCGGCTTGGCGCGGATGTTCACGTCGAGCACGGCTGCATCCAGAACGCCGCCATCGTGCAGCATTTCGACCGCATCCTCGATGTGGCCGACGGGACCGGCGATCTCCGCGCCGAGCGCGCGTAGCGCCTTACCGATGTCATCGGCGAGAAAATATTCGTCCTCGACGACGAGGATGCGGCGGCCCGCTAGTGGCGCGCTTGGCCCAGGCGGGGTGGTGGAGACAGACATGATCCCTCCAGCAAGCCTGCCGAACCGATGGGAACGTAGGGTCGGAGGCCGGTTTGGTCCCAACGATGGAAGCGAAGGTGGGTTCCATGGCCAAACGCGACCCCTTCATCATTCGCCTTTGATCCGTTGGGAGAATGTCGATTTTTGCTATGGTAGGGGCCAGTGCGCACCGAGCATGTCGAGCGTCCCGGGAGCGAGCTGCGCGCGCCACAGGCGAGCGTATCCAGGCCACATTCGAGGAGTTCGCGAGCAACCCTGAAGAGCATCCCTGAGTAGCCGAAACCGTCCACGAGGATACTAGTCTCTCAACGAGGAGTTACATTTGGCCCACGAGGAGCCCGGAGCTTCGCCCGAGGAGTTGCAGTTGGTCAACGAGGAGCTGACCATCGTCAACGGCGAGCTGACGCACCGTGTCGAGGAATTGACGCGCGCCACCCGCGATCTCAAGAGTTTCCTGGAGAGCACGCGCATCGCGACCGTCTTTCTCGACAATGAGCTGCGCGTGATGAACTTCACACCGGCAATTACCCAGCTCCTGCATCTCGTGGAGACCGACACGGGCAGGCCCATCGCTCACATCAAGGCGCGCATCCCGATCGAGGAACTCTATGACGACATTCGCCGCGTGCTGCGTACGCTTGCGAGCGCCGAGCGTGAGCTGAGCGCGCTGGATGGCGGCACGCGCTACATCGTGCGCATCCTGCCTTATCACAGCATCGACGATGTCATCGCTGGCGTCGTCATCACCTTCATCGATGTTCCGGCGATCACCCGCGCCGAGGAGCGGCAGCGCCTGCTTTTGGCCGAGCTGCAGCACCGCGTTCGCAATACGCTCGGCGTGGTGCGCTCCATCGCCCGCCGTTCGGCCGAATCCGCCACCACTGTCGAGGAATATGCTTCCCATCTCGACGGACGGCTGAACGCGTTTGCCCGCACCCAGGCGCTGGTGACACGCGATCCCGAGGGCGGTGTCGATCTGGAATATCTCGTGGTCGAGGAGCTTCTCGCTTATAATGCCCGCGAGGGCGAGCAGATGCAGGTCTCAGGTCCCAAGGTGCGCTTCCAGCCCAAGGCCGCCGAAACGTTCGCGCTCGCGATCCACGAGCTTGCGACGAACGCGCTGAAATATGGCGCCTTGAGCCAGCCGAGCGGACGTGTTGAAATCTCCTGGCGCCTCGATGAAAGCGCCCAGTCCGCGGAGCTGGTGTTCGAATGGCGCGAGCGCGGAGGGCCACAGGTCAAGCCGCCGCTCCGAAAGGGTTTCGGCACAGAGCTTCTGGAGCGTACCCTGGCGTTCGAGTTCAAGGGGCAGACCACCCTGGCATTCGACCCCGCGGGGCTGCAATGCACGATCGCCATTCCGCGGAGCAAGCGCGCGTTCCACACACCGGCGGTGGCTGATTGATGTCCTTGTCGACCTCCGATCGCAGCCTGGTGGAGCTGGTCATTCGCCGGCTGAACGTGCTGCGGCCGTTGTCGACGGAGGCCCGTGCGTCGCTCGAATATGCGCTGCTCGAAGGTCTCGAGCACGCCGGGGCGGGTGAAGACCTGATTTCGGAGGGCGATCCCGTCGATAGCGTCCGGGTTGTGCTATCGGGCTGGCTCTGCCGCTACAAGACGCTCGAGGACGGCCGGCGCCAGATCGTCAATTTCATCTTTCCCGGCGAGAGCTGCGACTCGCACGCCTTCTTGCTCCCCGTGATGGACCATTCCATCGCGACAATGACGCCGGTGGTCTACGCCGAGATCAAGCGCGCGCGTTTCGAGAGTCTGACGATGGTCGATCGATCGCTCGCCGAGGCGCTCTGGTGCGAGACCCTCGTCAACAACGCCGTCCAGCGCGAATGGGCCATCAACCTTGGTCGCCGCACAGCCCTGGAACGCGTGGCGCATCTGTTTTGCGAGATATTCGAGCGGCTTCGTCCCGTCGGGATGGTCGACGGAAATTCCTGCGTCATGCCGGTCACGCAGATGGACCTTGCGGACGCTACCGGCCTGTCGGTGGTGCACCTTAACCGGACCGTGCAGGAGCTGCGTGCGTCGGGATTGATCGTGCTGCGCGATCGGACTCTGACCGTCAATGATCTCGACGCGCTCAAGGCAGCGGCGTTGTTCGCGCCGAACTATTTGCAACTCTATCGACTCAGTTGAGCAGAGTCGGGAGGGCTGGTTTGGCCGGAAACTTCGGTGCGCCCGGGGTTGGCCGGCTCGGGCCCCTGAAACGCGTTGGCTTCGGCCCGCTTGCGATACTCCTCCGCCATTTCCAGCAGCGCAGTTCGCGTTGCAGGTGAGGAGCTGAGAGCGGCCTGGCTCTCGCAGGTTTTCTGCAGTCGGCGATAGTTGTCCATTTACGCGAATCCCAGGCGGTCATACGACGTTCCTAAATTAGCAAATTTGGCCACCGACTAATTTAACCCATGTTACGCAAGCGAGCTTGTGTCGCAGAGTCCCGTCGTGCTTCCGACGCCGGCCAGCAACCGTTCCCGCCTCTGGAACGTTGTGGGAGCGTCGCCTGCGCGCGATTGACGGGCTCGCCCTGTCCGTGTGACAGGGAGCGAAGAGTGCAGCGTATCAGGCTGCACGCGCCGGGAACGGGTTAGATGTCGGCGCGTACCGATGCGCTGGTGTCGTGGGCAGAAACCGGAAAAATGAGCGCCACGTCCATCGTCCCCGTTGTGTCCGGTTGTCACCCGGCGGTGCCTTCCGTCAACGCCGCTTCGCGGCTTTGGTTCGTCGGTTGTAGGGTGAGCGGTTGGCCGGACGCAGCGAAATCCCTTCGCGATGGGCCTTGCTGCGAATGGCCGCGACCGGGCGCTGCAGCTTGATGCTCATCACGCCGGTCGGCGTGTTTCCCTTCGCGAGCTGCTTCAGCTTGCTCACATCCGCAGGCGTCCAGGGTTGGCGCGCGCGGCGCTTGTACGCGGGATTGGCCTTGCGCGGTCCCTTGCGGCCGATCGGTGAGCCCGGCCGTTTCCATGCTGCTTTTGCCATGATGATCCTCCTTCAAGTCCTTCGTGAACAAGCGAATCAGTAATTCGGTTCCGGCGCAGTCGATTGTCGTGACGCGCGGCACGCGAGCACGAGGAACCATGCCGCCGTCCTCGCGCAAAATCGCGCAGCTTTAACTTTTTGAAATGCCGGAACCCGCCGTTGCGACGGAAGCTGAATGACAAGAGAACCTCGACCCCGGCACCCGATCCCGGCCGGGGCCGATTTCCGTCCAACCGAAATCATCGCGAAGAACAATGACCGCCAAACGCAACCGCAGGAAACAGACCCAATCGCTCCAGGAGCGATTGGCCGCCTTTGCCGAAAACGCCCGCGACCGCGCACTCAGCCTGCCGCCGGGCAAGGAGCGTGAGCTGCTGCTGCAGCGCGCCAAGCAGAACGACGTGACCTCGAACCTGACGGACTGGCTGAGCGCGCCGGTCTACCCAAGACGCGGAGGATGATCATGCGAAGTATCAAGCATTACCGCGCGTTCCAGATCGATCCGGACGGGCATGTGTTCGGATGCATCAATCTCGTCTGCGATAATGACGAGCAGGCCAAGCGCGAGGCCGCCTCGCTCGTGCTGGCCCATCGCATCGAGCTGTGGCGGCTGGACCAGCGTATCGCGAAATTCGATACGCCGCAGGACGTGGCGCGCCAGTAGCGGCAAGGAACCGGGTGCTGCCCGCCGGGTTGGTCGGATGATACCGCCTTCGCCGGGAGCCAGCATGACGGACGCCGAAATTCGCAAGGGGATGCCGCCCGTCAAGCTGTCGCGCGAGGAGTTCGAGCGGCGCTACAAGCGTCAGTTCGTCGATCCCGCCTTTGCCTCGCTGCAGCGCGAGCTCGATGCCGTCGTCGGTGCCGCCTGGGACGCCTATAGCCATTCGCGCAAGGCGCCGTTGACGCGGAAGGCGGGCGCAGGTTTCTCCGACCCCGATTACGACATTGCTATCGACTGGCTCGACGCGCGCGCGAAGATCCTGGCGGCGCAGCGCCGGCATGACGATGCGCAGGAGACGCCGCGCATTCTCATCATCAATGGCTCGGCCCGGAGCGAGCACACCTGTCCCGGCGAGATGTCCAAGACCTGGCGTCTGGTCAAGCTGGCCGAACCTGTTTTCGTCGAGATGGGGTTTGCTGTCGACATTCTCGATCTGTCGCGCCTTGCCTCGGAATTCGGCAAGAATATTCATCCCTGCAAATCCTGCGTCTCGACCGCGATGCCGCTCTGCCACTGGCCGTGCAGCTGCTATCCGAACTATTCGCTGGACCAGACCGGCGACTGGATGAACGAGATCTATCCGCTGTGGGTCGCGGCTCATGGCATCCTGATCGTGACGCCGGTGAATTGGTACCATGTGCCTTCCGGGCTGAAGGCGATGATGGATCGCATGGTCTGCGCCGATGGTGGCAACCCCGATCCGACCTCGACGCATGGCAAGAAGGCCGACGAGGCCAAGGCGATGGAGCTGAAGGGCTGGCCCTATCCGCGCCATCTCGCCGGCCGTCATTTCGGCGTGGTCGTTCATGGCGACGCCGTCGGTGCCGAGGGCGTGCGCCGCGCCCTGTCGGACTGGCTGACCGACATGCAGCTGATCTCGGCGGGCCGTTTCGCCGAGCTCGACGGCTATGTCGGCTACATGGAGCCATATGCCACCTCGCATCGCGAACTCGATGACGACGGGGAGTTCCAGCAGGAGGTCCAGAACGCAGCGCGCGCGCTCGGCAACGCTGTCCGGCTGGCGCGGAGCGGGCAGCTGCAGGAGCCCGGCGCCGGTCTTGCGGATCCGAACCCCAAATGACCGGCGCGCGGTTTGATTGCCTGGTCGTCGGCGGCGGCCCCGCCGGGCTGATGGCCGCGATCTATCTGGCACGCTTCCGCCGCAGCGTCTGCGTCGCGGACACTGGCGCCAGCCGGGCCGCGTTGATCCCACGCAGCCACAATGTTCCCGGCTTCGTCCACGGTCTCTCCGGCGCGGAGCTGATCGCACGCATGTCGGCGCAGTTGGGCGAGCTCGCCGTCGAGCGCGTGGAGGCCGAGGTTACCGCCTTGCAGCGGCGCGACGACGGCTTTCAGGCGATCTGGAACGGCGGCGCGCTTGAGGCCACCACCGTCATCCTCGCCAGCGGCATCGTCGATAGCCATCCGCCATTCGAGCAGTGGCGCGCCGCGGTCGCGGACGGGCTGTTGCGCTATTGTCCCGTCTGCGATGCCTTCGAGGCGATGGGCCGCCGCATCGGAATCGTCGGCCCGCTTGGCCGGGCTGCCGGCAAGGCACTGTTCCTGCGCGGCTACTCGCGCGAGGTGACGCTGCTCGCGACCGGACAGGATGACGAGGAGAGCCTGACATCGGAGCTGGCCGAGGCCGGCGTCGACATCGTGTTCGCGCCCGACCTGCGCTTGCGGCGAAGGGTGGGGGGCCTCGAGGCCGTCCTGGCCGACGGCCGCACGATGCAATTCGACACGGTCTATCCGGCGATGGGGGCCGAGGTGCGTTCGCAGCTCGCGGTCTCGCTGGGCGCCGAGCATACCGGGGAGGGCTATCTGAAGGTCGACGACCATCAGCGCACCTCGGTTGACCGCCTTTACGGCATCGGCGACGTCGTCACCGACCTGCATCAGATCTCGGTCGCATTCGGCCACGCCGCGCTTGCCGCCTGCACCATCCACCACAGCCTGCCGCGGCGCCTGGCATGAGGAGCGCGGCCCCAGACATCGGCGACGTCGCGGCCGGGTCTTCCACGAAGACCTCCGTCTACGCCGCTCTTTTCGGCAATGTCCTGGTCGCGGTCACGAAGATCGGCGCCGCGGCGTGGACGGGAAGCTCGGCGATGACGAGCGAAGCCGTGCATTCGCTCGTCGACACCACCAACGAGATCCTGCTGCTCTACGGCTACCGTCGCGCGAGCCGTCCGCCCGATGAATGCCATCCGCTCGGCTACGGGCGCGAGCTGTATTTCTGGAGCTTCATCGTTGCACTGCTCATCTTCGCCCTGGGCGCCGGTGTCTCGCTGTATCAGGGCATTCTGCACGTCGCCGCACCCGAGCCGATCGAAGATCCCATGGTCAGCTTCGTGGTGCTCGGTCTGTCGTTTCTGTTCGAAGGCGGCTCCTGGCTGGTCGCCCTGCGGCACTTCAGCGCCGATGGCCGGCGCTTTGGATACTACCAGGCGTTCGTTCGCAGCAAGGATCCGCCGGCATTCATGGTGCTGCTCGAGGACAGCGCGGCGCTGGTCGGCATCACCATCGCGGCCGCGGCCACAGCGGCTGCCGTATGGCTGGACCAACCGGTCTGGGACGGCATCGGCTCGATCCTGATCGGCATATTGCTGGCGATCACGTCCGTCGGCCTCGCACGCGAGAGCAAGAGCCTGCTGATCGGCGAGCCTGCCGATCCGGAGCTGGCGCGGTCCGTCCTGGACATCGCAAGGCGCTCGCCCGGCGTGCTCAGGGCCAACGGCGTTCTGACGGTGCAGCTGTCGCCGGCCGAGATCGTGGCGGCCCTGAGTGTCGAGTTCGCGGATGACAAGCGCGCGGACGACATCGAGCAATGTGTCGTTGCGATCGAGGCTGAGACCCGCAAGCGGCATCCGGGCGTGAAGGCGCTGTTCATCAAGCCGCAGACCAATGTCCGCTACCGCGCGCTGCGCGAGAGGCGCTTCGGCTAGCGCCGCATCGCGCGGTTCCGCGGACGTCACAATCGGCCGGAACCAGGAACGAAGGGCGTTGCCTTGCCTTGGTGGAGCGGGGGATGCCGATGCGCAACTGGAGAGAACCATGGCTCAATCGGAAGACATGACCCGCTGCATCTCGCTCTGCATGAGCTGCTACCAGACCTGCCTCGGCACGGCGATGAACCATTGCCTCGAGACCGGCGGCAAGCACGTCGAGCCGCAACACTTCCGCCTGATGATGGCCTGCGCCGAAATGTGCCGGACGGCTGCGCATTTCATGCTGATCAACACGCCGCATCATCGGCATACCTGCGGCGAATGCGCCGAGATCTGCACCGAATGCGCCGCCGATTGCGAGCGGGTCGGCGGCATGGACGAATGCGTTTCGGCGTGCCGCTCCTGCGCACAATCCTGCCGCGCGATGGCAGCCTGAAGGACGAAGCTCATGCTGGAAGAGAAACTGAAGGACGCCATCATCGGCGAGTTGCAGCGGCAGGCCGCCGACCGGCCGCAATCGCTCAAGGTCCAGGGCGCCAAGGATGCGAAAGGCTCGGACGAGTTGACCGTCAACGGGAGGATCGATCTTGCCGCATTGGTGATGGTGATTGCGGGGTCGGTCGCCGGCGGGCCTTAGGCCGCCTCAGCCATATTCCTCGCCGATGCCGTATTCCCGGTAGATCTCCAGCGGGTCGAGGTCGGGAAACAGCCGGCATTTGGCCTGGGCGAGGTGCAGGCTCACCGCCGCCGGCTCCTTGCCGTTCGCCAGAATCTTGCGGATGTCGTCCATATGCGCGTTCGGCTGGTGCTTCGGTTCGAGCTGCTCCAGCGCGACCAGGGCGGTCGCGAGGGCCTCGGTCAGAACCCAGTCGTCGTGGCCGGTGATTCCCTTCTTCGGCATCGGCAGACCTCAGATGTGGCGGCAGCGTCCAGTCTAACGCGACTTCCGCCAAATCGCCATTGAGCCGTAGCGGGCGCGCTGCGTCAGGGCAGGCACCACCGCCATGGTCCGGCTTGCATTATGGCGGCGTGTGGCTAAAAGGCGGCGACTTGCAGTATCTTTGTTGAAACAAAGTTGGCGTAGACGGGCCGTCACAACCCAGCTCCCGGTCTGGGTCCCGATCCCGAATTCGCAGCAGGATCCGGCTGCGCACCCTCAAGACTCGAGCCAGCATGGTTTTTCTCAGCTTCGTCTACCGCTTCATCACCAACTTCGCGTTCATGGCGGTGGTCTATTTCAGCCTGAACTTCATGGAGAAATATCCGAACCGGGCGATCCTGGCGATCCTGGTGCTGGTCTATGCCGCGATGCGTGCGGTCTCGACGCTGCGCGCGTTCTACTTCTTCCAGAAGATCGAGAAGCTGGAAGCCGAGACGCGGCGGCTTCAGGGCCCGATCAATGATGGCTCCGGAGGAACGAACGCGCGCAAGCAGGTGGTCGCCGACGTGGCCCGGCTGCGCCGCGACGGTGAGCTCAAATCCTATATGGACCTGTTCTTCCTCGCGCTGATCGTGCTGCTCTGCGTCGCCGCCATCATGCGGCAGTAGGTAGGGACTAAGCGCGCTTCTTCAGACTGGCGATGCGGGTCGAGCGCGGTGTAGTGCCCTTGGCCTGCGCGGCATGCTTCGGTGCGGCCGGCGCCGCATGCGCGGCATGTCGAGCCTGGAACTTGGCCGTCGTGCCCTTGGCTGCCTTGGCTCTGGCCGCATGCGGCGTCTCGGCCGCCATTGCCAGCCGGGTCGCGGCACGCCGCGATAATGTCGTCGACAGCAGCACCTCGACCGAGCCTTCGGGGATCGCAAACAGAGCGCGGCCGGGCACGGGCAGGGCGGAGGCGATGTCCATCTGACCCTTGGTCCGGCGCGGCAGCAGCGGCTGATGCTCGGTCTGCGCATTGAGGTCGGCGAGCGAGGGCGCCGGCAGCGTCCTGGTCTGCGTGAACACGAAGCTCGGAACGGAAGGCCAGCGCGCGATCGGCACGGTCTCGGTCGGCGGATGCAGCAGCCATTCCACCGGCGTGGTCGGCGTTGCCGGTCGCTCGGCGGTCGCCGGCACCACATGCACTATGCGATAGCCGCGCGCCTTGAGGTCGCGGATGATTTTTGGCAGCGCCGCCACCGTCCGCGCCTGGATGTCGTGCAGCAGCAAGATGCCCTTGCCCTTGGCCTCCAGCCGCTGGATCGCGAGCTGATAGACGCGGTCGGACGACACATGGCGCCAGTCGTCGGCGGGGAAGTCGGCGCTCCACACCTGGATGCCGCGCGAGATCAGATGGTGCTCGACGCCTTCGGCGCGCATCAGGCCGGGAATGCGGAAGAACGGCGCCAGCTTGGACGGATCGGTCATCGCGGCCGAGGTCCACTCGATGCCGCCGTTGATCTCGGCCTCGGCCTTCTCGATCGGCATCCGGTCGAAGGTCAGCGGATGGTTCATGCTGTGGGTGCCGACGGTGTGACCCGCCGCCACCAGCTTGCGCACGCCTTCCGGGTTCGCCTTGGCCTGGCTGCCGATGATGAAGAAGGTCGCCTTGATGCACTCGTCGTCGAGCATCTTGAGGACCTGGTTGGAATATTTCGGTAGCGGACCGTCGTCGAAGGTGAGGACGACCTCATGATCCCTGAGCGGCAGGGTCTCGCGGTATTGCATGGTACCGATCAGCGGATGCTCGCGCGGATCGACCACCAGGGTGCGGGACGTCCCGAGCGCGTCGGGATGGCCCGGGCAATCGGCCGCAAGCGCCGCCGGCGATCCGATGGTCGAACATCCAAGGAATCCGCCGAGGCAAAGGACGATCCACGATCGCGTCCGCAAGACAACGCTACTTCCGATCATGAACCCGGTCTGCCCTCATGTGCGATTGCCGCCATAGTAGGTCGGAGACATCAGGAAACGGTTCAGGCGCCAACAGCCTTTCCCGTCACAAAGTCCCCGTCCATTAGCAGGGGGTATCATGAACAGAGTGTTAATAGGGCCCAAATCACCCCATTTTGCGCCGGCGTGACATTCCGGCATCAGCGCGCATCGGCGCTCTTCTGCGGCGGGCCGGCCGGCACGATGTGGACCACGCGAAAACCGTTCTCCCTCAGATACCGCAGGAAGGCCGGCATGATCGCGGCGGTGCGCGCCTTGGGGTCGTGGAAGAGGACGATGCCCTTGCCGCTCGCTGCGAGGCGCTCCGTGACCAGCTTCAATTCCTGCTCCGGCGTCATCTCGTTCCAGTCGCTGGCCCAGAGGTCAGCGCCGAACACGACGATGCCGCGTGATTGCAACAGATCGAGCTCGGTCTGCGTGGCCTCGAAATAGGGGAAACGGAAGAACGGCGTCGAAGGCGTCGTGGTCGAGGCGCCGTGCAGCGCCATCTCGACGGCCGCGATGCCGCGGTCGACCTCGCTCTTGGCCTTGTCGAACGGGATCCGCGCCATGAACGGATGCGAGAAAGTGTGGTGGCCGATGCTGTGGCCCTCGCGCGCGATGCGCTTGACCATATCAGGATGCTGGCTGGCGTGCAGGCCGATCAAGAAGAAGGTCGCGCGCACGCATTCCTGCGCCAGTGCCGCCAACACCCTCGACGTCGTCGGCGGGTTCGGCCCGTCGTCGAAGGTCAGCACGACCTCGTGATCGGCTAGCGCAAGCGTCTGCGGAAAGCTCTTCAAGCCCACGCGCGGCGTGGTCCTGGCATCGACACTCAGCACGCGCGAAGTGCCGAGCGCGTCCTTGCGCGGGCACTCGGCGGCTTCCGTCGAGGCGATGCCGATCAGGGCCGCGAGGGCCGCGCCTGATGACATCGAGGTCCATCGCAGTCGAAGCATCTTTGTCATTGCGCTCGGCTTTGCCTTGTGGGTATTGCCTGACCGTCAGCCCAGACCATTCGTTCCAACCTGTCAAACGGCGAGGCGCGCCATGGATGAACATATGGACGTTGCCCGATCCGCCGCGGATTCGGTACTCGACCACGTGCCGATGCGCAATGAAGACGGCGATATCAGGCACGAATTCGTCGAGGAGGTCGCTCATGCGATCGAGGCCGGCGACAGCGCCTCGCTGCGCGCCTGCGTCGCCGAGCTGCACGAGGCCGATCTCGGCGATCTCATCGGCGCTCTCGAGCCCAACGACCGCGTCCGCCTGGTCGAACTGACCGGGCGCGATTTCGACTTCTCCGCGCTGAACGAGGTCGACGAGGCCGTGCGCGAGGAAATCCTCGAGGAACTGCCACCGGAGACCGTCGCGGAAGGTGTTCGCGAGCTCGAATCCGACGACGCCGTCGAGCTGCTGGAGACCCTCGACCAGGCCGAGCAGGAGGAGATCCTCGAGAAGCTGCCGCTTAGGGAGCGCGTCGCGCTCGAACGCAGCCTGCTGTACCCCGAGAATTCCGCGGGCCGCCGGATGCAGACCGAGTTCATCGCGGTGCCCCAGGATTTCACCGTGGGTCAGGCGATCGACTACATGCGCGAGACGCCGGATCTGCCCGACCGCTTCTATGAGATCTACGTCGTCGACAAGGACCAGCACTGGCAGGGCGCAGTCCCCCTCGACGTGCTGCTGCGCGCGCGCCGGCCGGTGCCGCTCACCGAGCTCACCGACGAGGACCGCCGCCGCGTCTCCGTCCTGGAGGACCAGGAGGAAGTCGCGCGCATGTTCGGCAAGTACAATCTCGTCGCAGCTCCGGTGCTCGACACCCAGGATCGTCTGGTCGGCGTCATCACCGTCGACGACGTCGTCGACGTCATCGAGGAGGAGGCGGACGAGGACCTCAAGGCGCTCGGCGGCGTCACCAGCGACGAAGAGCTGTCGGATACCTTCCTGACGATTGCGCGCGCGCGATTCAACTGGCTGCTGGTCAATCTCGCCACCGCCTTCCTGGCATCCTCGGTGCTCGGCCTGTTCGAGGGCCAGCTGGAGAAGATGGTCGCGCTCGCCGTGCTGGCGCCGATCGTCGCGAGCCAGGGCGGCAACGCCGCGACCCAGACCATGACGGTGGCGGTGCGGGCGCTGGCGACGCGCGAGCTCGGTTCTTCCAACGCCTGGCGCGTGGTGATGCGCGAGGCGCTGGTCGGTCTCGTCAACGGGCTCGCCTTCGCCGTGATCACGGGGATTGCGGCGGTGGCCTGGTTCAAGATCCCCGGCCTCGGCATCGTCATCGGGCTCGCGATGGTCTGCAACCTCATCGCCGGCGCGCTCGGCGGCATCCTGATCCCGATGGCGCTCGAACGCGTCAGGGCCGACCCCGCGGTGGCGTCGGGCACCTTCGTCACCACGGTAACGGATGTGGTCGGCTTCTTCTCCTTCCTCGGCATCGCGACGCTCTGGTTCGGGCTGAGGTAGGGGCGGCGCTCTCGCTCTTGTGTCCCGGGCGCGCTGCGGCGCGTAGCGCTGCTGCGCAGAACCGGGACTCAGCAAGCAACACGGCACCATGCGGAGACATGGGCCCCGGCTCTGCGTCGCATCACCCCAAGAGGGGCGCTGCGCCGCGTCCGGGGCACGAGACCTTTTAATCCGAACTTAAGCGACCTGGCGCATCATCCCCCTTGCTTGGGGGAATGAGCATGCGGTTGCGGCTGAAGGCGGACGGACGGGTCGTTGAGTTGCGGGATGGACAGGAATTTCCGGTCCAGCCGTCTCCGGTCGAGCCCACGGCCAATGCCGCGCCGGCCGACGCCAACCCGCTCGCGGTGCGCGATTTGCGTCGCCGCGCCTGCCTGACCCAGATGGAGTTCGCCGCCAAGCTCGGCGTTCCCGTCGAGACCATCCGCAACTGGGAGCAGGGCAAGCGCGCCCCGCGGGGACCGGCCCGCGCGCTGCTCGCCGTGATCGCGCATGCGCCGGATACGGTGTTCCAGGCGCTCGCCAAAGCCTGAGCTAAGGCCTCAAGGCCTGACGTCAAAGGCCTGACATCAAGGCCTGGCGCGAACCTCCCGTTAGCATTGCGCTGAAGATCCGGCCCGGCGGCCGGCGTCGTCCGTTGGCACCGTGACGGGCCGGGTCCATAATGACACCTGGATGATGATTTGGGGCGACCGCGACAGAGAGGATTCCTCATGCTGTTCGTCGAGACCAATGGTGCAAGGATCCCGGCGATCGGGCTCGGGACCTGGGAGCTGAGCGGAAGAGCTGCCGCGCGCGTGGTCGAGCAGGCGCTGCGGTTCGGCTATCGCCACATCGACACCGCGCAGGTCTACGAGAATGAACGCGAGGTCGGCGACGGCTTGCGCGCCTCCGGCGTGCGCCGGGACGACATCTTCCTCACCACCAAGGTCTGGACCAACCATTTCGCGCCCCACGATCTCGAGCGCTCGGTCAAGGAGAGCCTGGCCCGCATGCGGCTTCCCTCCGTCGATTTGTTGCTGTTGCACTGGCCCAATTCGCACGTGCCGCTGGCGGAGACGCTCGGCGCGCTGTCGCATGCGAAGACCATGGGCCTGACCCGCCACATCGGCGTCTCCAATTTCACGGTGGCGCTGATCGAGCAGGCGGTCGCGCTGTCGCCGGAGCCGCTGGTCTGCAACCAGGTCGAATACCACCCTTATCTCGATCAGGCGAAGGTGAGGGCGGCCTGCGACCAGCATGGCCTTGCGCTCGTCGCCTACAGCCCGATCGCCAAGGGACGCATCAAGTCCGACCAGAGGCTGGCCGAGATCGGACGCGCCCACCGCAAGACGCCGGCGCAGGTCTGCCTGCGCTGGCTGGTGCAACAGAATGTCGCTGCGATCCCGCGCACCTCGCGCATCGAACGCCTGTCTGAAAACATCGAGATCTTCGATTTCGAGCTGTCGGAGGACGAGATGAGCCGGATCGCCGCACTCGCCAGTCCGAAGGGCCGGCTGACCGACTTCGGCTTCGCCCCGAAATGGGATTGAGAGGGGGCTGGGGTATGCTAGGACCGCGACGGCAACCCAAGATCGGTCGATGGAACTGCGGAAGATCATACGGACGGACATTGCGGCGTCAGCAATCGCGCATCTGACGCTGGTGGCGCTGATCATCGTGATCAGCGAGGTCCATCCGTTTCGCAGCCAGCCGCCGGAGACCGTGACCGTCGACATCGTCACGCCGGAGCAGGTGAAGGAAGAGATCAAGGAGCAGGAGATGAAGGAGGCGGCCAAGGAGAAGCCGCCGGAGCCGACGCCCGATCTGAAACTGCCGAAGCTTGATTTCACCGACAAATCCGCAGCGGCGGGCAAGCCCGCGGCCAAGCAGCAGGACGCGGCACCGTCGCCGCAGCAGACGCCATCTGAACCGCAGCAGAAGCAGCCGCAACCCTCGCCGGCGCCGAAGCAGCGTGAGGCCAACGTGCAGCCGCAGCCTCAACAGCCGCAGCCGTCGCAACAGCCGCCGCCGCAGACGCAGCAACAACCGCCGCCCCAGGCGATGCCGCAGCCACCGATGCAGCCGCCGCCGCAAGCGATGCAGCAGCCGGAGGCCGCGCCGCCGCCGGCCTATCAGGCTCCGCAGCCTGACGTCACCGTCAAGTACGGCGTCATGCTGGGCCTGCCACCGGAATTGCCGCCGGAGCTGCCGAAAGACACCCCCAAGGACGATGGCGGCGATGCCAAGGATTCAATCGCAGCCAAGCTGCCGCAGGAAGTCATCGCCGCGCTTCGTCGCCATTTGCGCAGCTGTGCGAAATTGCCGGCCGGACTTAGCCCCACCGACGCCGTTCACATCAAGCTGCGCACGGTGTTCGCGACCGACGGCACGCTGGCACGCGAGCCGATGCTGATCGAGGCTCCGCCGTCCGCGAAAGGGGTGGCACTCGTGAAGTCCGCCATGAGCGCGCTTCAGAACTGTCAGCCCTATAAGATGCTGCCGGCAAATCTGTACGGGGAATGGAAGATCATGGACCTGCCGTTCAGCCCGCGGGATTTTGGGTCGTAGCTCTTGTAGCCCGGATGGAGCGACTTGTCCGCCATAGCTCGAAGAGCGACGGCGGAAGCGAAATCCGGGGCCGCTCGCCCGGCATCTCGCACTGTGGGATTACGCGGAGCCTGTCATCGGGCGGCGCTTCGCGCCGACCCGTTGGGTCCATCCGGGCTACGGCACCGTGCCTGTGTCGCGCTTTGTCAATCCGCGTCGCCGAAAATATTCCACTTTACCGAAATTCGGTTTAGGCGTATGTGTCGTCCATCCCGGCTCATCCAAGAGGGGCGATCATGTGTCGTCACGCATCGCGAGCCGGACTTGCGGTGGACGCGGCAGCGTCGGCACGAGAGGCGCGGGCGGGGCGGGTAGTCCCTGTGAGCCCGAGGCTTCGTGCGGACGAGCGGCGCTGCCAGGCTTCGTCTCGTCTGTAAGTTTCCGGCTTCGTCGACAGGGCTTGGAAAAACTGCGGCGAAATGGCGGGCCGCGCG
>NZ_JAVAYO010000027.1:0-64341 GCF_054863005.1 Bradyrhizobium sp. 25ACV | reverse complement strand
C
Source organism: Bradyrhizobium sp. 25ACV (assembly GCF_054863005.1). Classification (NCBI taxonomy): domain Bacteria; kingdom Pseudomonadati; phylum Pseudomonadota; class Alphaproteobacteria; order Hyphomicrobiales; family Nitrobacteraceae; genus Bradyrhizobium; species Bradyrhizobium sp. 25ACV. The sequence continues at coordinate 64,340 of NZ_JAVAYO010000027.1, read as the reverse complement.
TTGACCGTAGCAACGACGGCCAGGACCACACGGTTTTGCCGTACGCACGGCCCGCCATTTCGCCGCAGTTTTTCCAAGCCCTGTCGACGAAGCCGGAAACATACAGACGAGACGAAGCCTGGCAGCGCCGCTCGTCCGCACGAAGCCTCGGGCTCACAGGGACTACCCGCCCTGCCCGCGCCTCTCGTGCCGACGCTGCCGCGTCCACCGCAAGCCCCGGCTCGCGACAGTGACGACCACATAGTCGCCCCTCTTGGATGAGCCGGGATGGACGGCACATACGCCGAAACCGAATTTCGGTAAAGTGGAATATTTTCGCGCGCATGGATTGACAGAGCGCGACACAGGTCCCGTTTTGGCTGGATGGGCGGTTCAGTCGCTCTCTAGCGCACCCGCCAATCGGACGTCGCAGCCGATTGTCCTGAAAAGGAAGGGAAGCAAGGCGATCCAGACAACGCCGCCGCAGGACCTGGATCGCCCTCGCCTTCCGTTCCTCAATCGATTCGAATCCGACGTGACCTGTCGCGCGGCCGCGGAGCGGCCGTGCTGAATGCGGTCGAGCAGTCGTCGTCGTTCTCACCGTCGAGCAGCGGAGCACCACAGTGCCGGCACATGCGTGCCGACATCGACGACGCCTTGCCGCTCGCCAGGACCTGACGATAGTTCGCCAGGTCGATGACGTTGCGGGGCGACGTTATGTGTTTTTCAACCATGGTTGTTCCTCGCGGCTACGCACTGCTTATCGCAGACAAGTTTCGCGCAAACGTTCAGCCCACCGCTCAAATTTTACCGGAGGAATTGCGGCACGGCGAACACATCACGGCGCGGCCGCAATCCCGATCTATTCTGCGACACGATTCACCGTGTCTGTGCGACCGGCGTAAGGTCTCGGTAGCTATTTTCCGAGCGCGACGGGATCAGAGCCACTTCTTCCACTTGAAGAGCCAGTACGGAAGAATCGCGGCGACGAGCATCATCACCAGCGCCATCGGATAGCCGTGCGCCCATTCGAGTTCCGGCATCATCTTGAAGTTCATGCCGTAGATAGAGGCGATCAGCGTCGGCGGCATCAGCACGACGGCCATGACCGAGAACAGCTTGATGATGTTGTTCTGCTCGAGATTGACGACGCCGAGCATGGCGTCGAGCACGAAGGTGATCTTGCTGGAGAGATAGGAGGCGTGGTCGGTCAGCGAGGAAACGTCACGCTGCATGGTCTTGAGCTGCTCGCGCATGTCCTTCGACCATTTCACACCCTCCACCACCGCCGAAAGGAAGGTGACGACGCGGCCGATCGACACCAGGCTCTCGCGAACCTTCGAGGTCAGATCGCCCTTGCGGCCGATCGAGATCAGGATTTGGGAATACTGCTTGGCGTGACCGTGGCGCTCGCTCTCGGGCTCGAAGATGTCGTGGCTGACCTGGTCGATCTCGGCGCCGCAGCGCTCCAGGATGTCGGCGCAGCGGTCGATCACGGCGTCCAGCAGCTCCATCAGCACCATCTCGCCGGTAATGGAGGGCGGGCAGGAGCGGGCGAGCTTGGCCTCGACCAGGGCGAACGGCTTCGGCAGGTCGTAGCGCACCGTCACCAGGCGGTGGTCGCCGAGGATGAAGGTCACCGCCGTGGTCCGGGGCATGTCGGTATCGGAGTGGCACATCAGCGTCGCGGTCATGTAGCGCGCGCCGTTCTCGATATAGAGACGGCTGGAGATCTCGATCTCCTGCATGTCTTCCCGGGTCGGGATGGCGATACCGGCGAGCCGCTCCACCGCCTTGTCCTCGGCCGCGCTCGGGTTGAAGAGATCGATCCAGACCGCGCTTTCGGGCAACGCGGTAAGATCTTCGATGACAACCTTCTTCAGGACGGACTCGGAGGGAACAAACACCGAAAACATGCACGACTCCAGAGAACCTGCGACAGAATGACAGCCCTTAGCGCGATTCTGACAAGTTCACGATGACAACCACATTAACGGAGCGTTTGCATTTGTGGCGACGGCATGGCTCAACTGTGGCACGGAATCGACAGTTCGGCCTCCTTTGGCCCAGAAATCTTCACGGGGCCGCAAAACTTGCGGCAGAAAAGCCACAGCTTGGGTCTCGCAGCGCGGGATAAGGCCTTCAGTGCTGGAATTGTGGCAGATTTCAACGATAATGGGATTAACGGAGTCGAGGAACTTGGGCGGTAAGCTCAGGCCTTCCGCACGGTATTGTTTTGATTGGAACCAAATCATGTCGTCGCTGAAAGTTAAGTTAGGAATTCTGGCCGCCGGCCTGATGCTGTCGGGCTGCATGCAGGCCACGCATTTCGAGGCGACCGACACCAAAGCCTTCAAGCCGAAGGACAAGGAACTGCTCGCCAAAGTTCGGTACGAGAACACCCCGGTTGCGGAGCCGTTCCGTCGTGCCATCGTCCAATACCACCGCAAGGAATCGCCGGGCTCGATCGTGGTCGATTCCGACAATCACTACCTCTATTACGTGCTGGATGGCGGCAAGGCGATCCGTTACGGCATCACCGTTGGCGAAGAGGCCATGGCTTGGTCGGGCATCGCCAAGGTGGGCAGCAAGACCGAGTGGCCGGCCTGGCATCCCACCCCCGGCGAGATTTCGCGCCTGGGCGTGCCGACCTATGTCGCACCCGGCCCGGACAATCCGATGGGCTCTCGCGCGATTTACCTCTATTCCGGCGGGAAAGACACGTTGTTCCGCATCCACGGCACCAACCAGCCGGAATATATCGGCGCCTCGATCTCGTCGGGCTGCATCCGCCTGACCAACGAGGACGCGATCGATCTCTATGATCGCGTCAAGCTCGGCACCCTCGTCGTGGTGCTCGAGCCGAAGCACGGCGATTCGCCCTACAATTCGCGGCTGGCGCTCGGCGGCAGCCAGACCGGCCAGGCGGGCAGCTACTGATCGCCTGCTGATCTCTGAGATCCAAAAGCGCCGGTTTCACCGGCGCTTTTTTGTTGCCGGCTTGTGCGGCTGGGACTTGCTGCCGTCGGCCGCCGGCTTTTTCGCGGGCGCCGCGGACTTCTCCGCCGCCTCGTCGTCAGCTCCTTCCTTTTCTTCAGGCTTGGCCTCGGGCTTGACCTCGGGCTTGGCTGCGACCTCGCGCGGTGGCGCCTCTTCGGGGCGTTCCGCCGGCAACAGCGGGGCGACCTGCGGCAGGGGATCCCAGACGTTCCACTGGCAGATCCGGTAGTCGTTCCGCCGCTGCGCCAGGTCCAGATGGATATGGTCCTCATGGTACCAGTCCGAGCCGGGGCCGAGCACGGTGGAAAAGCGCGCGCAGACCGAGTGCAGCACGCGCTCGCGCACCTCGCGTGACATGCTGCGATCGGTGAGGCCGATCGACTGCCCGTTGGCCAGCTTGATGGCCCGAACGTCGAGGGCGTTGGCCTTGCCGTGCTCCGACAGCAGCGCGCCGGCGACGCGGTTGCGGCCGCGGCACTCGAAGCTGTCGAAATTGTCGAGTTCGCCAATGGTCGAGCCGAGGCTGGTGGCCAGCGGCGCCATGTCCTTGCGCAGCCAATCGGCGATCGCCGACGCCATGGTGCAGCGAAGGATCGCCGCCGGCTTGACCGTCACCTTGCGCTTGTCCGGCAGCACGACGGCTTCCAGCCGCACCAGATCCTCGCCGCCACAGGCGCCGGGGCCGCGGATATCCGGAATGGAGGGCGCGATCGCGATCTCCTCGGTCAGCGCGAGACGGCAGGCCGAGACCGGCTTCTGGGCCGGCGGCGCAGCCTCGGCGGGCTTGTCGGCGCCGGGCTTGTCCGCGAGAGGCTTGCCGTCCGCCTCCGGCGGAGCCTCGTCCGATGTCTTGGGCGCCTCCTGGGGGCGCGGTCGCGGGAGCGGGATCCTGGCGGAATGAACCGCGGGGCGCGGCCGTGGTGCGGCGATACCGAAGATATCCAGCGGGGATGTGTATTTTCGCGCCTCTGCCCTCTCGGCGAGCACGAGCGACAGCCCGAGCGCAGCGGTAACCATTGCCGCGCCAGCGGACATATAGCCGCGACAAGACCATTTGCGGCGAAAGTCCGGCAGGCTAAAACTCATGACAATTCTTTGGCCCAACGCTGAGAGCGATAACGCGCCCAGCGACTTCTCGGAGGAACGTCGGAATGCTTGGTTTGATGCAAGATTGGCCCCTGCTCTGCCACCGGATCATCGAACACGCCGCCAAAATTCATGGCAAGCAGGAGGTGGTTACTCGCTCGGTCGAGGGACCGATCCATCGCACCAATTACGCCGAGATCCACAAGCGCGCGCTCAAGGTCTCGCAGATGCTGGAGCGCGACGGCATCAAGCTCGGCGACCGTGTCGCAACGATCGCCTGGAACACCTGGCGCCATCTTGAGGTGTGGTACGGCATCATGGGGATCGGCGCCATCTGCCATACCGTCAATCCCCGCCTTTTCCCCGAGCAGATCGCCTGGATCATCAACCATGCGCAGGACCGCATCGTGATGACCGACATCACCTTCGTTCCGGTCCTGGAGAAGATCGCCGACAAGCTGACAAGCGTGGAACGCTACGTCGTGCTCACCGACAAGGCGCACATGCCGCAGACGACGCTGAAGAATGTGGTCGCCTACGAGGACTGGATTGCGGAGGCCGACGGCAAATTCAAATGGAAGGACTTTGACGAGAACACGGCAGCCGCGATGTGCTACACGTCGGGCACGACCGGTGACCCGAAGGGTGTGCTGTATTCGCATCGCTCCAACGTGCTGCATGCGCTGATGGCCAACAATGTCGACGCGCTCGGCACCAGTGCGTCCGAGACGATGCTGCCGGTGGTTCCACTATTCCATGCCAACAGCTGGGGCATCGCCTTCTCCGCGCCCTCGCAGGGCACCAAGCTGGTCATGCCCGGCGCCAAGCTCGACGGCGCCTCGGTCTACGAGCTGCTCTCGACCGAGAAGGTGACGCACACCGCCGGCGTGCCCACGGTGTGGCTGATGCTGCTCCAGCACATGAGTGCCAATAATCTCAAGCTGCCGGACCTGAAGATGGTGATCTGCGGCGGCTCGGCGATGCCGCGCTCGATGATCAAGGCCTTCCTCGACATGGGATCGAACGTGCGTCACGCCTGGGGCATGACCGAGATGAGCCCGATCGGCAGCGTCGCGGCGCTGAAGCCGCCGTTCCAGAACGCCACCGGCGATGCGCGGCTCGACGTGCTGCAGATGCAGGGCTATGCGCCCTTCGCGGTGGAGATGAAGATCACCGACGATGCCGGCAAGGAACTGCCCTGGGACGGCACGACCTTCGGCCGCCTCAAGGTCTCAGGCCCGGCCGTCGCCAAGGCCTATTTCCGGATCGACACCGACATCCTCGACGAGGACGGCTTCTTCGACACCGGCGACGTCGCGACCATCGACGAGGCCGGCTACATGCGGATCACCGACCGCTCCAAGGACGTGATCAAGTCCGGCGGCGAGTGGATCTCCTCGATCGACCTCGAAAACCTCGCGGTCGGCCATCCGGCCGTGGCGGAAGCTGCTGTGATCGGCGTGTTCCACCCCAAATGGGACGAGCGGCCGCTCCTGATCGTGCAACTCAAGCAGGGCCAGCAGGCCACCCGCGAGGACATCCTGAAATTCATGGACGGCAAGATCGCCAAGTGGTGGATGCCCGACGACGTCGCCTTCGTCGAAGGTATTCCGCACACCGCCACCGGCAAGATCCTGAAGACGGCGCTGCGCGACCAATTTAGGGATTATCGCTTCCCGAACGCGGCGGCGTAACGGGGCCGGCACACAACGTCATTCCGGGCGGCTCGAAGAGCCGACCCGGAATCTCGAGATTTTCAGGTGCGCCGCAGCGGCGCGCCTAAGTTCGCCCTTCGGGCGCTCCGGAATGACCGGTCATAACAGCCCGGTCTCCCTTGAATTTGCCCCCGCGCCGTGGTCTCAACGGCCCATCGTCGCGCCAGATCGGCCGGCATCGCCAACCCCGGCAGAGCTCACTCGATGGCCCGCAGGTTTTCCGCTCCCTATCAGTCGGAGCCCGTGTCCAGCCTCGCGAGTTGGGCGCGCAATCTGGCCGTGTTCGCGGTGGTGGCGGTGGTGGTCTCGATCATCATCGTCCGCTTCGATTTCCTGGAGCCGAAGCCGGCCCTTGCGACCTTCTTCGGCGGGCTCGCGATATCAGGCCTGTCGATCCTGTTCGGGCTCGCCGGCTTTGCCGCGATCTGGCAGAACGGCTCGCGTGGCATGGCGCGCATCCTGCTCGCTTTGCTCATCGACGGGGCGATCCTCGCCTATCCCGCCTATCTGGCCTTGCAATATCGCAAGCTGCCGGCGATCTACGACATCACCACCGACCCGATCGATCCGCCGCGTTTCGACGCGCTGGCGCGCCTGCGCACCGGCGAGGGCACCAACACCGCGGTCTATGCCGGCCTCTATTCGGCGGAGCAGCAGCGCCATTTCTACCCTGATATCGAGCCCGTCGAGCTCGAGATTTCTGTCGACCGCGCCTATGCGATCGCGCTGCAGCTCGTCAACAAGCGCAAATGGATCGTCATCGACGAGCGAGCACCGCAGCCGCCGCGCCGCATCGGCCGCATCGAGGCGGTGGCGCGCACGCCGATCATGGGTTTTCGCGAGGACATTTCGATAAGGTTCGTGCCGGACGGCGATGATTCCCGCGTCGACATCCGCTCGGCCTCGCGCAATTTCGACAGCGATCTCGGCAGCAACGCCGCACGGGTCAAGAAATTCATCGACGATCTCAACACCGCCGCCGATGCCGACGCGCTCAAGCCGGTGAAGAAGACGCCGGTGGCGCCACCGAAGGCGCCGGCAAAGACGGTGAAGAAATGAAGCTGGCGAATGGCGAGTAGCGAATGGCGAATGGAACGCCGGCTACTCGCTACTCCCCACTCGCTATTCGCCCCTACGCCATCCGATACGTCCCGCCGATCACGGGATCGCCATCGGTCGCCACCACGCCGCGGGCGACCAGGTCTTCCAGGTGCGCCAGCACGGAATAGCCGGCGGCCGTCGTCAGCCTCGGGTCGATGCCGATATAGATCGCGCGGACCATGGTCGGGATGTCAGTCTCGCCCTTGGCGAGGCGGTGCAGGATCGAGGCCTCGCGCGCCTTGCGATGACGGATCAGGAAGCGCACGAAGCGCTGGCCGTCGGGGATCTCGGGGCCATGGCCGGAGAAGTAGAGATCCTCCTCGCGTGCGGCGAGCCGGTCGAGCGAGTCCATGTAGTCGATCATCGAGCCGTCGGGCGGCGCCACGATCGAGGTGGACCAGCCCATCACGTGATCGCCGACGAAGTTGAACTTTCGCTCCGGCCAGGCGAATGCCAGATGATTGGCGGTGTGGCCGGGCGTCGCCACGGCCTCGAGCCGCCAGCCGTTGCCTTCGACGACGTCGCCATGGGCGATCCGGATGTCGGGTACGAAGTCGCGATCGGAGCCGGATTCCGGATTGTGCTTCTCGCTCTCGAAGCGCGGGCGCGAGGCCCGGTGCGGGCCCTCGGCATAAACCGGCGCGCCGGTCGCCTGCTTGATCCGCGCGGTATTCGGCGAATGGTCGCGATGGGTGTGGGTGACGAAGATATGGCTCACCGTCTCGTCGCGCACGGCATCGAGCAGCGCAGCCGCATGCGCCGCATCGTCCGGACCGGGATCGATGATCGCGACATGGCCCTTGCCGACGATGTAGCTGACCGTGCCGGTGAAGGTGAACGGGCTCGGATTGTTACAGAGCACGCGGCGCACGCCGGGTCGGACTTCCTCGACGACGCCCGGCTTCAGCGGAAAGTTGCGGTTGAACGGGACGTCGTCATTGTCGGACATGGCTTGCTCATTCCTTGCTGACTTCGTCATGCCCGGCCTTGTGCCGGGCATCCACGTTCTTCGCGTGGCTTAAGACGTGGATGGCCGGGACAAGCCCGGCCATGACGCAGTTGGAGAGTTCTCGTGCCTCACGCGTTCACCGCAGAGCGCTCAGAAAAACGCCTGAATGCCCGTGATGGCGCGGCCGAGGATCAGGGCATGGACGTCGTGCGTGCCCTCGTAGGTGTTGACCGTCTCGAGGTTATGAACGTGACGCATCACGTGGTACTCGGCCGAGATGCCGTTGCCGCCGTGCATGTCGCGCGCGACGCGGGCGATATCGAGGGCCTTGCCGCAATTGTTGCGCTTCATGATCGAGATCATCTCGGGCGCGAACTTGCCTTCGTCCATCAGGCGGCCGACGCGAAGCGAGCCCTGAAGACCGAGCGCGATCTCGGTCTCCATGTCGGCGAGCTTCTTCTGCACGAGCTGAGTCGCGGCGAGCGGCTTGCCGAACTGCTTGCGGTCGAGCGTGTACTGGCGGGCGCGATGCATGCAGTCCTCGGCGGCGCCGAGCGCGCCCCAGGAGATGCCGTAGCGGGCGCGATTGAGGCAGCCGAACGGGCCCTTCAGGCCGGACACGTTGGGCAGCAGCGCGTCTTCCGGAACCACGACGCCGTCCATCACGACCTCGCCGGTGATCGAAGCGCGGAGCGACAGCTTGCCGCCGATCTTCGGCGCGGAGAGGCCCTTCATGCCCTTCTCCAGCACGAAGCCGCGGATCTGGTTGTCGTGCGCCGCCGACTTGGCCCAGACCACGAACACGTCGGCGATCGGCGCGTTCGAGATCCACATCTTGCTGCCGGTGAGGCGATAGCCGTCCGCGACCTTCTCGGCGCGCGTCTTCATGCCGGCCGGGTCGGAGCCGGCATCGGGCTCGGTCAGGCCGAAGCAGCCGACCCACTCGCCGCTGGCGAGCTTCGGCAGGTACTTCTTGCGCTGGTTCTCGTCGCCATAGGCGTAGATCGGGTACATCACCAGCGAGGACTGCACCGAGTTCATCGAGCGATAGCCGGAATCGACCCGCTCGATCTCGCGCGCGACCAGGCCATAGGCGACATAGCTCGCATTGGCACAGCCATATTCCTCCGGCAGCGTGATGCCGATCAGGCCGAGCTCACCCATCTCGTTGAAGATCTCGCGATCGGTCGTCTCTTCGAGATAGGCCTTGGTGACGCGCGGCAGCAGCTTGTCCTGGGCGTAGGCACGCGCGGTGTCGCGCACCATGCGCTCGTCTTCGGTCAGCTGCTCGTCGAGCAGGAACGGATCGTCCCACTGGAAAGAAGCCGCAGCCGGCTTGTCCTTGGCCTGAGGGCGCACGCTCATGAAACGTCCTTTCGTCTGGTTCCGTCAAAATTTGCCCGACAAACTAAAGCGCCGCGGCAACAAGTGCAATTGCATCCTGGTTTCGGTCATTCCGGGTCGCGCAACGGCGCGAACCCAGCAACCGCGTCGTCAGCTTTCGAGCTGCTCGTTGGCGACGATCTCGATGCCGAAGCCCGACAGGCCCTTGTAGTCGTGCACCGAGGAGGTGAGGTGCCGGATCGAGGTGACGCCGAGATCGCGCAGGATCTGCGCACCGACGCCGACTTCGCGCCACTGGCGGTTGCGGTCTGCCTCCGTCGCGCTCTCGTCGGGCAGCGGGGCCACGGGGACACCGGCCGCGCCGTCGCGCAGAAAAACCAGCACCCCACGGCCGGATTTCTTGAAGTGCTCGAGCACGACCGCCATGCGCTTGTGGCCGGTGAAAGTGTCCTTGACGATGTTCGGCTTGTGAAAGCGCGTCAGCACGTTCTTGCCGTCGCCGACGCCGTTGTAGACGAAAGCGACGTGGGCGATGGAATCGAACGGCGAACGATAGGCATAGCCTTGCAAGGGTCCGATCGGGCTTTCGGTGACGAAGGTCGAGACCCGCTCGATCAGCTTCTCGCGCGCCTGACGGTAGGCGATCATGTCCGCGATGGTGACATGCTTGAGCTTGTGCTGGGCGGCGAAGCGAGCGACCTGCTCGCCCTTCATCACGCTGCCGTCGTCGTTCATCAATTCGCTGATGACGCCGACCGGCGGCAGGCCGGAGAGCTTGCAGAGATCGACGGCGGCCTCGGTATGGCCGGAGCGCAGCAGCACGCCGCCATCCTTGGCGATCAGCGGGAAGATATGGCCGGGCCGGGCGAAGTCATTGGCACCGACATTGGGATTGGACAGCGCGCGGCAGCAGGAGGCGCGCTCCTCGGCGGAGATTCCGGTGCCGCCATCGGGCTTGTAGTCGATCGACACCGTGAAGGCGGTGGTGTGCGCGGAATCGTTGTGGGCCACCATCGGATCGAGCCGCAGGCGGCGCGCATCCTCGGTGGTCACAGGCGCGCAGACGATGCCTGAGGTATGGCGAATGATGAACGCCATCTTCTCGGCGGTGCAGAGCGAGGCGGCGACGATCAGATCGCCCTCGCCCTCACGGTCCTCGTCGTCGGTGACGACCACGAGCTCACCCCGGGCAAAGGCCTGCAAGACTTCCTGAACGCTATCGGGCATGTCCCAATCTCTATCGGTTATGCCGGGAGGCTTAGCCGGACTTGGGCCGGGGCGCTAGTGTCCTGGACGCAACCGCATATGCCTGACGGCAGGTCTGCCAAGGTGGACAGGCTTGCACCGAAGATACCAGGGATATAGGCGCGGATTGCCGGGGTGGAAGGCGGCCGGTCCGCGTCAGGGTAGCACTTCGCGGCGCTCGCCGAGCCGCTGGTCGAGCTCGGCGCGCTTGTCGGTCAGAAGGCCGGCCTGCGCGGCCTCAATGACCGTGAACAGCTCATGGGCGTCGCTGAGCCGGGTCACGGTGACGTAGCTGGCGCCGGCCGCATAGAGCTCCTCCACGTCCGACAGGAGATCGGCCGTGGCCACGATCAGGGCGGTCGGATTGAGCGCGCGGACGTGGCGGACCAGCTTCTCGTTGCTGGCGCCCTTCAGCAGCGCATCCGGCACGCTGAGGATGATCATCTCGGACTTACCGACGCCGGCATGGAGCAGCGTATCCGCGCTGCTGATGTCGCCATAGATCACGTGCAGGCCGCGCGACAGCAACGTCTGGTACACATTTGGGTTGAAATCGACCACGGTGATCTGCTCGAGCAGCACCGGCGCCTGCCGTTCGATCTCGGCCAGCAGCGCGCTCGCCGCACGGAAAAAGCCGAGGATGACGATACGGCGGGCCTCGCCATGGCCGCCCTCGTGCCCCTCCTCGGCATGGCCGCTGCCGTGATCGAGGTCGCGCAGGCCGATCCGCTTCAGGGGGCCGATGGCCCAGCGGGTGATCTCGTCGCTGCGGCTCATCGCGAAGGTCGAGAGCACCGCGAGCACCACGAAGGCGAAGGAGGCGGCATTCGCCGTCTGCGCTGCGATGTGGTGATCGTTGACGCCGGTCTGGATCACCACCAGCGAGAACTCGGAGATCTGCGCGAGGTTCAGCGCCGGCAACAGGCTGGCGCGCAGGCCCTGCTTCATCAGATAGAGCGGCGTGAAGGTGGTGACGAGGCGGCTCACCACCGTGAAAGCCGCGATCATCAGCGCCAGCCCGATCACGGAGAGGCCGGGGACGGGAATGGTCATGCCGAGCGCGACGAAGAACAGGGTGATGAAGAAGTCGCGCAGCGTGGTGACCTTGGCGGTGACGTCGAGCGCATAGGGAAAGGTCGAGAGCGAGACGCCGGCGATCAGGGCGCCCATCTCACGCGAGAGCGACAGCCGCTCGGCGGTCTCGGCGACGAGAAAGCACCAGGCCAGCGCGCCGAGCAGGATCAGCTCGGGCCGCCGGGCGATCTGGTGGAACAGCCGCGGCAGCACGTAGCGGCTGACCAGCAGAGCTGCGGCGACCAGCACCGCGACACGGCCGATCGAGAGCAGGATGACGCTGGCCTGCAGATTGGCGAGGCTCGGCTGCACCGCCAGGAACAGGATGGCGAAGATGTCCTGCAGCACCAGCACGCCGAGCGTGATGCGCCCTGGCAGCGTGTCGAGCTCGCGCTTTTCATAGAGCACCTTGACGATGATGACGGTGCTCGACAGCGCGCAGGCGACGCAGAGATAGACCGCATCGAAGTGCCCGCCGCCGAGCGACAGGCCGATGCCGACGAAGAACAGGACCCCGAGCAGGCAGCCTCCGAGCAGCTGGCCGCCCGCCGCGAACAGGATCACCTTTCCCGCCCGCACGATCTTCTTCAGGTCGATCTCCAGGCCGATCATGAACAGCATGAAGATCAGGCCGAGCTCGGAGATGACGCCGATCGATTCCTGCGAATGGACCCAGCCGGCGCCGAATGGACCTATGCAAAAGCCGGCGATAAGATAGGCCAGAATGAGCGGCTGCCGGGAGAAATGGGCGAGCAGGCCCAGCATCCAGGCAAACAGAATACAGAGAGTGATGTCGCGAATGAGCTCATGCATGCCAAATTGGTCCGTTTTGCCGCACCCTAGAGACGGGTTGCGGCGCGGCAAGCGAGCAATTCGTCACATGCGAAAAGGGCTGTTCGCAGCAATGCTGTTATGCCCCTTCGCCTTTGCCGTGCCCGCCGTCGCACAATCCAAGGTCAATATTGAACAGAACTTCGCCGATTCCCTCGCCGCGCTGCCGAAGGAGGAACTCGCAATCTCCGGTGGATTCTACGTGCCTGCCTATTCCAGCGTCGCAATGAGCCAGGGCAAGCTGCGCGTCGACTTCTCGGTGACCTTGAGTGTTCACAACGCCTCCGAGACGCAAGCACTGGTGATCAAACGCATCGCCTATTTCGACACCGCAGGCAAGCAGGTCGAGAGTTATCTGAAGGCACCGGTGGCAGTGAGGCCGCTGGCCACCGTCTCGATCTTCATTCCGACCGACGACGTGCGCGGCGGGACCGGGGCCAATTTCCTGGTCGACTGGGCCGCGACAGGCGAGATCGCCGAGCCCGTGGTCGAGGCCCTGATGGTTGGCGGCGTCGCCAATGCGCATTACGCTTTCATCAGCCAGGGCCGTCCGACCAGGACGGCCACAAAGAAGTGAGTCCGTCCGACCCGGACGGTTGACCAAGAAACAAGACTGGCCGGTGCAACGCCGGCTGGCTCAACAAGAACAAAACGAGGAACGCCCCCATGACGTCCAGCTTCGATTTCGCACCCCTGTTTCCGGCAGGGCTGCCGGCCCCTTCTGCGCGCTGGACGGGCCTTGCCAAATACAGCTTCGTCGGCGGCAACAACGATTCGGAGCAACTGCCGCTCGACGGCCTGATCGAAGCGACCACCGCAGCGTTACAGCGCGAAGGCCGGTCGCTCGCGACCTACGGGCTGGCGCATGGCCCGCAGGGCTACCTGCCCTTGCGCGAATTCCTGGTGACGAAGCTCAAGCGCGACGCCGGAATCACCTGCACCGTCGACGATCTCCTGATCGTCTCCGGCTCGCTGCAGGCGCTCGACCTCGTCAACGCCACGCTGCTGACGCGCGGCGACACCGTGATCTTCGAGCAGGACAGCTATCAGGGCTCGCTGACCCGCCTGGCGCGGCTCGGCGTCAACGTGGTCGGCGTCCCTCTCGACAAGGACGGCATGCGCATGGACCTGCTGGCTTCGACGCTGGCTGACCTGAAGAGCCGCGGCATCCGTCCCAAATACATCTACACCATCCCGACGGTGCAGAACCCGACCGGCAGCATCATGCCCGAGAGCCGCCGCACTGAGTTGGTCCGGCTCGCGACCGAGTATGGCGTGCCTGTCTTCGAGGACGATTGCTATGCCGACCTCGTGTGGTCGGGTCAGCGGCCGCGGGCGATCCATGCGATGAGCGAGAGCGGCGGGGTGATTCATATCGGCTCGTTCTCCAAATCGATCGCGCCGGCGCTACGCGTCGGCTTCATCGTGGCGCCCTGGGATGTGATGTCGCGGATGCTGGCGCTGAAGACGGATGCCGGCTCCGGCGCGCTGGAGCAGATGGTGCTCGCCGCCTATTGCAAGCCGCATTTCGCGAGCCACGTGCCGGCCCTGACCAAGGCGCTGCGCACCAAGCTCGACACGCTGATGGAGGCGCTGAACGAGCAGTTCGGGACGGCCGCCGAGTTCGAGGAGCCCAAGGGCGGCATCTTCCTCTGGGTGAAGCTGCCCGACCAGGTCGATACGCTGAAACTCTATCAGGCCGCACTCGCCGCCGGAGTCTCGATCAATCCGGGACCGGAATGGTCGACCAACAAGAGCCATGCCAGCTCGCGGCTCAGGCTGTGTTTTGCAAGCCCGACGCATCAGCAGATCCGCGAGGGCGTCGCCGTGCTGGCCGAGGTCTGCCGCAAGGAGTTCGGCGTGCCGGCCCGGAGCGCCAATGTGGAGAAGCGGGCCTAGCCTTATTGTTTGGGCATGGTCCTGCCGGAAAACCGCTTCGCCGTTTGTGCTGAGGCGCCCCTCCGGATCGGGATCATGCTTGGGTCAGGCCGCCTGTGGCTGGCTGCCGTGGATCGCGGAGGCCAGCCGCAGCAAGAGGACGATCGAGACGTTGCCCTTGCCGGCCTCGATCTGGGCGATATAGCGCTCGGAAATCCCGGAACGGCGGGCCAGCTCGCGGCGCGACAGGTCGCAGCGCATGCGCGAGGACCGCAAGCGATCGCCCAGCTCGGTCAGAAACGCGGTCTCGGAATAAGGCGGCACGGCGCAGCTCCCCGGCAGCACTTCGCCCGCAAAATGCATGACTTGATTCAGCATTGGTCTATCCAGGTTCGCCTTCGGGAAACGCCATCCTACCCCGGAAACGACCGGCCTCATTGACGCGGATCAAATTCGCGAGCGATCGGCGGCAGCCATGGACGGATGCGGGCGGGATGCTACACTTTGGAATTCTTCGAGGCGGGGTTTCTTCAGGACATGACGCGTTGTTTGAGCCGCTGGATCGCGGCTGCGATGCTGTGGGCGGCGATCACCTCCACGGCAGGTGCCGAGACACTGACAGCGACGGTCGAGCAATGGGGCCTGCTCGGCTCGTGGGCGGTCGATTGCGCGACCCGGCCCGACCGCGACAAGGGCGCGCTCCTGACTTACGAAATCCGGAAGGACGGCCGGGTGATGTACCGGCGCAATTTCGGCGAGGCCAAGGACGAGAACGAGGTGGTGTCGGCCACGCTCGGCGCCGAGGGCCTGCTCAATGTGATGGTGTACTTCCCCTCGCTGCACCAGGCCCGTGAGTTCGGGCTGCTGCTGGCGAAGGACGGCAGCCTGCGCGCGATCTACAATCGCAGCGAGCGCGGCGAGTACACGATCAGGGACGGCAAGTACGTCGCCACCGGCGCGCCGACGCCGGCGCAGCAACGCTGCGATTAGTCACCTGAACAGCTGTTCAGAATTCTCCCGCGTTTCCTCCGGAACGTTCGCGCGAATGCGCGGTTTAAATCTGCATTCGATTGGAGGAGGACATCATGAAGAAGCTTGGTTATGTGGTTGCGGCTCTGGGTGCGCTCGTGATCGCGGCGCCGACGCTGGCGAACGCGGAGACGGTGGTGATCAAGCGCGGTGGCTACCACCATCATCACGGGCCGTACGGTGCTCGCGCCGAATTCCGCGGCCATCGCGACTACGGCTGGCATCGCGGCCACCATCGCGACAAGGTCGTGGTGATCAAGCGCAGCCATCGTCACCATCACTGGGACTAACCGAAACGCATATGGAAATGGCCCCTCACGGGGCCATTTTGCGTGTCGTCAGTCTTGTAGGGTGGGCAAAGCGAAGCGTGCCCACCGCTTTCATAGTGATTGAGAGGTGGTGGGCACGGCGCAAGTGCGCCTTTGCCCACCCTACGATTCCTGCCATGCGCGTCTGAAACGAAGCTAATCCCACGCCGGCGCGAAGCCCGGATTGACGCAGCGGCGGTCCTTCGGCAGCGCCGCGATCTTCTGGCGGTCGGCATCGTCGAGCGTGATCTTCAGCGCATCGAGATTGGCCTGCTGGCTCTCCCGGCGCGAGGCCTTCGGAATCGCGGCGACGCCGTCCTGGTCGAGCAGCCATTTCAGCGCCACCTGCGCAGCGGTCGCGTTGTGCCTGGCGCCGATCTCGGCCAACACCGGCTCCGAGGCGATGCGGCCTTGCGCGAGCGGGCAATAGGCCACCAGCGGGATCGACTTCGCGGCGAGATAGGCCAGCACCTTCGATTGATCGAGCATCGCGTGATATTCGATCTGGTTGCAGGCGATCGGCGCCCTGATGTCCTCGACCACGGTCTTGAGCAGCGCCGTGGTGAAATTGGCAACGCCAATCGCCCGCGTGCGCCCCTCCTGCTTCAGCTTCATCAGTGTCTCGAACACCGCGCCCCAGTTCGCAGCCTTCGACGGCCAGTGCACGAGATAGAGATCGACATGATCGAGCCTGAGCTTGTTCAGGCTGGCGTCGAAGGCTCCGCGGATCGCGTCGGGGCTGAGGTTCTCATGCCAGACCTTGGTCGTGACATGCAGCTCGCCGCGCGGCAGGCGAGCCGCGGCAAGGGCAGCGCCGATGGATTCTTCGTTGGCGTACATCTCGGCGGTGTCGATATGGCGATAGCCGATCGACAGCGCGCTCTCGACCGCGGCGCGGCAGGCATCGCCCTGCATGCGAAAGGTGCCGAGGCCGAGCTTGGGCATGCTGATGCCCTGGGTCTTCAGATTGTCCATGAACAGGCTCCTGACGTCGTTCAACCCGCTAGATGCACGCGGCGTTGTCGCGTGGGCAGACCCTTTGGTGATGGAAAAGAGGCGGCGGGAGCGAGCAGCATAGCCCGGCACGGGCAGCGCGGCCAATCAAGATCGGGTTAGGGGCCATGGCGGGACCCGCGCACAGAGTATCCGCCCCTCACGAATGCTGCGCCACCACGGCCGGACGGGCCTGCGGCTGCGGCACGATATCGACCGACCAGAGGTCGCGATTGTCGACGTCCTTCAAGGTCACGGTCATCACGCCGCTGGCGCCGTCGATGTCGACGCGGCCGAAGAACTGCAGGCCGAAGCAGGGCGCGAGGTTCTCGCCCTGCGCCGCGCTACAGCCGTTCTGGTACATCGCGACCGGACCAAAGGTGTTGTCGAGTTCGCCCGGGCCCCAGGTGCCGGCGTGCAGCGGGCCAGAGACGAACTCCCAGAACGGCTCGAAGTCTTGAAACTGCGCCTTGCCGGGATCGTAATAATGCGCGGCGGTGTAGTGCATATCGGCGGTGAGCCAGACGATATTGCGCACGCCAGCGCGCTTGATGGAGGCCAGAAGGTCGGCGATCTCGTGCTCGCGCCGGTCGGGCGGCCCATCGCCGAGTGCGACGGCGTCGAGACTGATCAGGCCGATCGGCAAATCGGCCGCTATCACCTTCCAGGTTGCGCGCGAGGCCGCGAGCTCACGCTTCAGCCAGGCGAGTTGCTCGGCACCCAAGATCCAGCCGTGGTGATCGCCGCCCTTGTTCCAGCTGTCGTCGCGATAGCTGCGCATGTCGATCATGAAGACGTCCAGCAGCGGGCCGTAGGCGATCTTGCGATAGACCCGGCCCTGCTGCGCGCCGATGTCGCGGATCGGCATGAAGTCGAAGAAGGCGCGGCGGGCGCGCGTGACCAGGCGCGGGGTGCCGTCGTCCTCATAGCCGGCCTCGTCATGGCTGCCGGCCGGCGACCAGTCGTTGGTGACCTCGTGGTCGTCCCATTGCGCGAACATCGGCACCTCGGCGTGGAAGGCGCAAAAATTCTCGTCGAGATGGTTGTATTTGTAATTGCCGCGAAACTGCGCCAGCGTGTGCGCGACCTCGGACTTTTCCTCGGTCACGAGGTTGCGCCAGATCTCGCCGTTCGGCAGCTTCTGCTCGGAAGGAACGGTACAGTCGGCGTAGACGTGATCGCCGGAGTGGATGAAGAAATCCGGGTGGTTGTCGAGCATGGTGCGATAGCTGCGATAGCCGCCGCGCGAAATGTCGATGCCCCAGCCCTGCCCAGCGACATCCCCGGACCACACGAACGAGATCGACCGGCCCGCGGCCGGCGCGGTGCGAAAATGGCCGACACGGCTTTCGCCGGCAATGCCGCTCGCGATGTCGTCGAAGCGCACGCGGTAGAAGATGTCCTGGCCGGGCGGTAGATCGTCCAGCAACAGCTTTGCGGTGAAATCCGCATCAAGCAGCGCGTCGCGCGAAGCTGACGCGATGATGGTCTTGAAACTCTCGACGGTCGAGCATTCCACCTGCATCCGCGCGGGCCGGTCGGCGCGCGCCCAGATCACGACCGAGTCCCCGGAGACATCGCCGGACTGAATACCCCCCGCGATCTGCGGCCGGTCGGCGGCGCGGCTGAGGTGCGGCATTGCGAGCGTGCCGAGCGAGGTAACGGCGAGGCTGGAGGTCGAGCGGATCAGGAATTGCCGCCGGGTCCATGCGCGCGAAGCGCGGAGCGTTGCCATTCAGGAAACCTTCGTCGAATCGCGACGGAAGGTGCCTGCGCTCCTTGACTCCTACCCTTACGGTTTCTTGACCACGCGCCTACGGTTTTGCGACGTGCCGATGACGGGGGAAGCAGTCGCAGCGAACGGTACACTCCCTCGCCCCGCTTGCGGGGAGAGGGTCGGGGTGAGGGGGAGTCTCCACGGGGACGGTGGGAGTTAGACTCGCGGAGAGTCCCCCTCACCCGGAATCTGCGCTCCGCGCAAATTCCGGCCTCTCCCCGCAAGCGGGGAGAGGCGAAGAAGAAACGAAGCGTCTAGCGCTGCCAGTTGCAGATGCCGCCGGAACGGCAGGGCCAGGTCTGGATGCGGGTATCTCTCGCCTGTGCATCCAGCGGATTGCCGCGGCGGTGCGCGAGCTTGGCGCGGGCTGCACCGCGCGGCTGCGCGGGCTTGCCGTGCGCGACCTTCGGCTCGGCTACACGGACGCGCTCGGCTGCAACCTTCTTCGGCACGTCGACCGGCTCGGCGCGGGCCTGCGCCTCGTTGCCACCCCTCGCCTCGAGTGCAACCGGCGCGAATTGTGTTTCGGGCCCGAGCCGTTTCGGCGACAGAACTGCCTTCGAAAGGTCGAGGCCGAGATATTCGTCTGGCTTGTAGTCGTCAGCGCGCGCGACGCCGCCCCATGCGATCACGAGGGCAACGGCAACTGCAAAAGGAACGCTTTTCAGGACCACGGACGCCTCCTGAAATTGATTCTGAAAGAGGTAATTTACCTCTATTTAGGAGGCGTCGCGCGCAATTCCAGCGGCCAAGTGCCGCCGTGGTTAAGAAGTTGACGATGTCACGCGACCTTTCGTGTCGCGCCCGTCCCATCCAGGAACCCCATCAAACGGCCGCGGATGATCTGTTCCGCCTCGGTCATGATGCGATCGATGAGTTCCTTGCAGGAGGGGACGTCATGGATCAGCCCGGCGACCATGCCGCAGCTCCAGGCGCCGGCATCCATCTGTCCCTCGAGCATGATCCTGGGATAGACGCCCGCGACCTGGTCGTGGATGTCGTCGATCTTCAGCTTGTCGCCCTTCTCGCGCTCGATCTCCATGAGACGATCGACATTGGCGTTCCTCAGCACGCGTTCGGTGTTGCGCAGGCTGCGCATGATCAGGCGGGTGTCGAGCTCCGTCGCCGCGACCAGCGCGTTCTTCACGTTCTGATGCACCGGCGCTTCCTTGGTGGCGATGAAGCGCGTGCCCATGTTCATGCCGGCGGCACCCAGCGACAATGCCGCGACGAGGCTGCGCCCATCGGCCATGCCGCCGGAGGCGACGAACGGGATCTTCAATTCCTCCGCCGCGCGCGGCAGCAGGATCATGTTGGGAATGTCGTCCTCGCCGGGATGACCGCCGCACTCGAAGCCGTCGACGCTGACGGCATCGCAGCCGATCCGCTCGGCCTTGAGTGAGTGACGCACCGAGGTGCATTTGTGGATGACCTTGATGCCCGCCGCCTTCAGCGCCGGCATGTATTGTTCGGGGCTGCGGCCCGCGGTCTCCACTGCCTTGATGCCGCCCTCGACAATGGCCGCGATGTATTCCGGATAGGGCGGCGCCGCGAAGGTCGGCAGGAAGGTGAGGTTCACGCCGAACGGCTTGTCGGTCATGTCGCGGCAGCGCGCGATCTCCTTGGCGAGCAATTCCGGCGTCTTCTGCGTCAGGCCGGTAATGATGCCGAGCCCGCCGGCATTCGACACGGCGGCGGCCAGCTCGGCAAAGCCGACGAAATGCATGCCGCCCTGGATGATGGGGTGCTCGATGCCGAACAGCTCGGTGATCGCGGTCTTCACTTAATTCGCCTCCCGGAATTTGCTCAGGTTGGGTTCAGTCTAGCCGGACTTTTGCGCCGAGGTCACCATTTCTCTCGGGTCTCCATCTCGAAGGCCCAAGCGCTTTGGCATGGGTTCGGCCTTCGCCTAACGACCCGCGTCGGTCAATGTCCCCGCGCCGGCGCGCCCAGCTTGATCGGCCGCAGCACGGCCGCCGTCGGGATCATCAGCACCGCAATGATCGCCAGCGTCCAGAACACGTCGATATAGGCGAGCAAATCGACCTGCTGCTGCAAGGTGCGGCCGACCCAGGCGAGCGCCTGTGACGCGGCATCGCTCGCGTTCGAGCCCTGGGCCTGGAAGTAGCGCGTCATCGCGTCGATAGTCTGCTGATAGCCGAGGTCTGACGGCGCGGCGTGCTCGATCAGCCGGCTCTGGTGGAATTGCTGGCGCTGCGCCAGAACGGTCTGCGCCAGCGCGACGCCCATGGATCCGCCGATGTTGCGGGCGACGTTGATCAGCGCAGAAGCCTGGTTGGTCTTGTCAGGCGGCACGCCATCGTAGGACGCGGTCGTCACCGGCAGGAACAGGAAGGGCAGGCCCAGCGCGAGGAAGATGCGCGACAGCGCCGCATATCCATAGGTGATGTCGCCGGTGAGCGCGGTGAGATGCCACATCGAGAACGCGACGATGGCAGCGCCGAACATGATCAGATGTTTCGGCTGCACCGTGCTGACGAGGCGGCCAACCACCGGCATCAGCACCAAGGTCGCGATGCCGCCGGGCGACAGCGCGAGGCCAGCCAGCATCGCCGTGTAGTTCAGCTCGGTCTGGAGCAGTTGCGGCAGCAGCTGGGTGGTCGAGATCAGCACCGCGCCCGTGCCGAGCATGACCAGGAAGCAGGCGGCGAACTGGCGCCGGCCGAGCAAGCGAAGATCGACGATCGGGTCCTCCCGCGTCAGCTCCCACGGGATCAGCGCGACCAGCGAGACCGCGGCGAGCACCGCGAAGACGATGATCATGTTCGACCCGAACCAGTCGTTGCGCTGGCCCTCGTCGAGCACGAATTCGAGCGAGCCGAGCCCGATCGCGACCAGCAGGAAGCCGACATAGTCGACGCGCAGGCCCTTGCTCAGCAGCTTCTCCCTCTCCTCCTCCGCGCCCGACGGCTCCTTGACGAGCGTACCGACCAGGAACAGCGAGAGCAGCCCCATCGGCACGTTGATCAGGAACACCCAGTGCCAGCTGTAGGTATCGGTGATCCAGCCGCCGAGCGTCGGACCGATCACGGGCGCGACCACGACGGCGACGCCGTAGATGGCGAAAGCCTGGCCGCGCTTGTGCGGCGGAAAGGAGTCGGCGAGGATCGCCTGCTCGCTGGTGGCCATGCCGCCGCCGCCGAGGCCTTGCAGGATGCGGAACAGCACCAGCGACTGCAGATTCCAGGCGAAGCCGCACAGCAGCGAGGCGATCGAGAAGATCGCGACGCATATCATATAGAAGCGCTTGCGGCCGATCACCGTCGACAGCCAGCCCGAGATCGACAGCACGATCGCGTTGGCGACGAGATAGCTGGTGATGACATAGGTGCTCTCGTCGATGCCGACCGCGAGCCCGCCGGCGATGTGGCGCAGCGCGACATTGGCGATGGTGGTGTCGAGCACCTCCATGAAGGTCGCGATCGAAACCACGAAGGCGATCAAATAGGGATTATGTCCGCCGGCCGCGGAGCGCTCCGGCGACCAGCCGCCCGCGGATGCGCCGCCTTGCGCAGCGTCCGTCATCGCACCCTGGTCCAGGGCACGACCGACATGCCGGGACCGACCGGCAGATCGGCCGGCCAGTTGTCGACCACGATCTTCACCGGCACGCGCTGCACCACCTTGACGTAGTTGCCGGTCGCGTTTTCCGCCGGCAGCAGGCTGAACGCGGTGCCGGAGCCCGGCTGCACGGAATCGACATGGCCGGTGAGCTTGCGGCCGGGATAGGCATCGATGCGGATCTCGACCGGCTGGCCCGGACGCATGTCGCCCAGCTGCGTCTCCTTGTAGTTCGCGACGATCCAGACCTCGTCGGGCACGAACATCATCAGGCTCTGCCCCGCCGTGACGAATGTGCCCTTGGCGCCCGAGAGCTTGACGACACGGCCCGATTGCGCCGCGACGACGTTGGTGTACTGCAAATTCAGCTTCGCTTGATCGAGCTGCGCCTGCGACTGCTCAAGCTGCGCCTTGGCGCCTTCGAGCTGGGCTTGCAGCGTCTTGATGCCGAGTTGCGCCGAGGTCACCGCGGTCTTGGCGCGCTCGGTGTTGGCCTGCTGGGCCTGAAGGTCGGAACGGGTCTGCTGCTGGCGCTGCACGGTGCCGGCCCCCTTCTCGACGAGATCCTCGGCGCGCTTGAACTCCTCCTGCGCGAACTGCAGCTGAGCCTGCGCCTGTTCGAGCTGTGCCTGGGCCTGCTTGATCTGCTCCTGCTGCGAATCGATCTGCGCCTCGACGTTGGCGACGTTCGCTTTGGCACTGGCAACCTGCGCATTGGCTTGATCGATGGCGATACGGTAGTCGCGCTCGTCGATCCTAGCGAGGAGATCGCCCGCACTGACGTGCTGGTTGTCCGTCACCGGGATGGCGGTCACGTAGCCGCCGACCTTCGAGGCCACCGAAAAGCTGCGCGCGGCGACGAAGGCATCGTCGGTGGATTCATAGTGGCGCGCCTGCAGCCAATAGAGCAAACCGCCAACGAGCGCGGCGATCAGCACGAAGGCGCCGGCGGTTGCCAGCAGCCAATGCTGACGAAGCCGGTCTCGCAGCGACGGCGCCTTCGCCGGCTGACTGGTCTCGCTTGCATGATCAGGAGGCGTTCTTGGCGCTTCCTTCGCCCTCTGCGGCTGCTCCGCGGACGGCCCACGCTCCCGGGTTTGAGCATCCACGGCCAACACCTTTCTCGGGACTCAACCGGCGGCAGGTGGCAACGAGCCGCCTCGCCCGCCGCGAGCCTAACCGCAACGCCGAAGCATGGTTCCGCCCTGCGAGAGCCCCGCGCCCATTCGTGAACGCCTGCTCAAAAAGAAGCGCGGCACAGTTGCGTGCCGCGCTCGTCTCTGACGTCTCACGGGAAGCGCGCCTGTCTCAGTGCGTCTTCGTCTCGTGCCATTTCTCGAGATCGGGCTTCTCCTCGTCCGATCCCTGCTCCTTCTCCGGATTGCCCTTCCAGGGCTTGTCCGTCTGCCGGTGCGAACCCCAGTCGTTCTGCTGCCGGGGATCGTCGTTGGGCCGTTCCTTGCTCATCGATCTCCCTTTCCGTGAACGTCAAG
The DNA here is from genome assembly GCF_054863005.1 of Bradyrhizobium sp. 25ACV. Lineage (NCBI taxonomy): Bacteria > Pseudomonadati > Pseudomonadota > Alphaproteobacteria > Hyphomicrobiales > Nitrobacteraceae > Bradyrhizobium > Bradyrhizobium sp. 25ACV. Next base: position 40,956 of record NZ_JAVAYO010000027.1, on the reverse strand, counting down.
CGAAGGGAACACCGTAATAGGAGTTGATGCCGCGCACCGTGGCGTCGTCACCCCAGTTCCAATCGCTTCGTTCGCCATATTTCGGCGCCCCTTCCAGTTCCTTGGTGGTGATGCCGGTGACATATCCGCCAAGCTCCGTGTCGTATTTCAGCGACTGCCAGGGCAACGGGTAGTGGTCGTTGCCGAGGCCCAGGAATCCGCCGAAGCCAAGCACGGCGTAGGACACCCTGCCGCTGACCTTGTCGATCATCACGCGTTCGATCGAACCGATCCGGTTGCGGTCGGCGCCGTAGACCGACGTTCCCTCGACCTTGTCGCTGCCGATCAGCCGTCCCATCTCGCTGCGGCCCAGCTCGCCTTGATTCAGCATCTCAATCCTCCACTCAGCCAATGTGAATCAACCGGATGAGCAAGCGATCGTTCCGGCGCCGATGTTCCCGGAAGCGGACCAGGAACATCGCAGGGAAGGAGCCGTTCTCTGAACTTCATGCACAACCGAGAGCCACGCGCGATGTCCCAGACCGTCTCCGACTTCATCGTCCAGCGTCTGCATCAATGGGGCGTGCGCCACATCTTTGGCTATCCCGGCGACGGCATCAACGGCGTGTTCGGCGCGATGAACCGGGCCCAAGGAAAGGACGGCAAGATCGGCTTCGTGCAGGCACGGCACGAGGAGATGGCGGCATTCATGGCCAGCGCCTACGCAAAATTCTCAGGGCAGCTCGGCGTCTGCATCGCGACCTCGGGCCCAGGTGCCTCGCATCTCATCACAGGGCTCTACGATGCGCTGCTCGATCACCAGCCGGTGCTGGCGATTGTCGGCCAGCAGGCCCGCAACGCCCTCGGCGGGCACTATCAGCAGGAGATCGACCTTCTCTCGATGTTCAAGGACGTCGCCGGTGCCTACGTCATGCAGGCCTCCTCGCCTGCGCAGGTGCGACACTTGATCGACCGAGCCGTGCGGATCGCGCTGGCGCGGCGGACCCCGACCGTGATCATCCTGCCCAACGACCTGCAGGAAGAAGCTTTCGAGAGCCCGCCACGTGCACACGGCACGCTGCATTCCGGCATTGGTTACAGCGCGCCCAGCATCATGCCGCGTGAGGCCGATCTCGATCGCGCCGCGGAAGTGCTGAATGCCGGCAAGAAGGTCGCGATGCTCGTCGGCGCCGGCGCACTTGGCGCCACCGACGAGGTGATCGCGGTCGCTGACCGGCTCTCGGCCGGTTGCGCCAAGGCGCTGCTCGGCAAGGCAGCGCTGCCCGACGACCTGCCGTGGGTCACCGGCTCGATCGGCCTGCTCGGCACCGAGCCCAGCTACAACATGATGATGGAATGCGACACGCTGCTGATGGTCGGCTCCGCCTTCCCCTATGCCGAGTTCCTGCCGAAGGAAGGCGCAGCGCGCGGCGTGCAGATCGACATCGACGCCGGCATGATGTCGATCCGCTTTCCCATGGAGGTCGGCCTCGTGGGCGACGCCGCCGAGACGCTGCGCGCATTGTTGCCACGGCTCAAGCCCAAGAGCGACCGCGCTTGGCGCCAGGGTATCGAAGACGACGTCGCGACATGGTGGAAAACGCTGGATGGCCGGGCACATCAGCCGGCAGCGCCCGTCAATCCGCAGCTCGTCGCCTGGGAATTGTCCCCGCGCCTGCCCGACCGTGCGATCATCACCAGCGATTCCGGCTCCTGCGCCAATTGGTTCGCGCGCGACCTCAAGATGCGGCGCGGCATGACGGCCTCGCTCTCCGGCGGCCTCGCCTCGATGGGCGCCGCGGTACCCTATGCGCTCGCCGCCAAATACGCCCATCCAGACCGTCCGGTGATCGCGCTGGTCGGCGACGGCGCGATGCAGATGAACAACATGGCCGAATTGATCACCGCCGCGAAATACTGGCGCTCCTGGCGCGACCCGCGCTTCGTCGTCTGCGTCTTCAACAACGAGGATCTCAACCAGGTGACCTGGGAGCAGCGCATCATCAATGGCGATCCCAAATTCGAAGCCTCGCAGCGCATTCCCGACGTCTCCTATTCCCGCTTCGCCGAGCTCATCGGCCTGCGCGGCATCTTCGTCGACAGCCCACAGCTGCTCGGCTCGGCCTGGGAGCAGGCGCTGGGAAGCGAGATGCCCGTCGTGCTGGAGGTGAAGACCGATCCCGAAGTGCCGCCGCTGCCGCCGCATATCACGCTTCAGCAGGCCAAAAACTTCTCGCTCGCCCTCTTGAAGGGCGATCCGAACGAAAGCGGGATGATCAAGGGGGCAGCGCGGCAGGTGCTCGAAACGATCCTGCCCGGAAAGCAATGAGGTCAACCATGAGCGACTTTCGCGACATCCAGCACGGCGTCAACGATCCCGTCGACGGCGTCGATGTGAAGTACCATTTCAACGACAACAAGACTCCGCACGAGCGCGCGCAGCACCATGCCGATGTGCGTGCCGACGCCACGGCCGCCCCCGCCGAGCCGTTTCTGCCCGAGCGACTTCGACGCAAGCCGACCGATCCCATCAATCCGCGCACGGGGCGGAATCCGACGGATTAGTCGTTAGGAACCTCGGCGCATACGACGTGTTGATCGGCGCAACACCGCGCGGCAAGAGGCCGCGCGCCCCACTCGGAGGGACCGAACCATGAAACGTACCATCATCGCCCTTGCCTGCGTGCTTGTGGCAGGGCCAGCGCTCGCCCAATCTCTTGGCGAGAAGACCGGCGTCAATTCGGCGCTCGGCGTCGCGCCCACGACTGCCGACTTCGTCAAGCAGGTCGCCATCAGCGACATGTTCGAGATCGAGTCGAGCAAGCTCGCCCAGCAGAAGGGCAACGCGCAGGAGAAGAGTTTCGCGCAACAGATGGTGACCGACCACACCAAGACCAGCACCGAGCTCAAGGGCCTCGTCGGTGACGGCAAGGTGCAGGCGACCCTTCCGACGGCGCTCGACAGCTCGCACCAGAGCAAGCTCGACAAGCTCAAGAGCGCGAACGGCAAGGATTTCAGCTCGGACTACAATTCCTATCAGGTGAGCGCCCATGAGGATGCCGTGTCGCTGTTCGAGCGCTACGCCAAGGGCGGTGACAATTCCGCGCTGAAGGATTGGGCCGGCAAGACGCTGCCGGCGCTCAAGCACCATCTCGACATGGCCAAGGAGCTCGGCAAGGCGCCGAGCGTCGGCCAGGCGAAGTAGTAAACGTCGAACGAGGTGCCGGCTTGGCCGGCGTCCTCTGCGTCCTGGCAATGATGCCTGTCTCCGCGCCTTGAGATCACAAGCATCGCGGAGAGCATTATGGCGCAGCAGGACAGGACCTCAAGATCCCGCCGGCACGTCGTTCGCGCCGCGAGCATAAAGCTCGCCGCGGCTACGCTGGCGTCTTCGACCGCGAAAGGAGATTCGCACATGGCCGAGCAGGCGCTGATCGATCCCGTCGGCCGCTATCCGAAGCCGCCGTTCAAGAAGCAGTCGCAGCCCTGGCCGGGCCTCGCCGGCAAGATGGAGCCGCGGCCGGACCATGGCGAGACCAGTTACAAGGGCTCCGGTCGGCTCGCCGGCCGCAAGGCGTTGATCACCGGCGGGGATTCCGGCATGGGCCGCGCCGCCGCCATTGCATATGCGCGCGAAGGCGCCGATGTCGCCATCAATTATCTGGCGGCAGAAGAGCCGGATGCGCAGGAGGTGATCGCGCTGATCAAGAAGGAAGGACGCACCGGGCTGGCGATCCCCGGCGATCTCCAGGAGGAAGCCTTCTGCAAAAGGCTGGTCGAGCAGACCGTGCAAGGCCTTGGCGGTCTCGACATCATCGTCAACAATGCCGCCCGGCAGCAGGCGCGCGCCTCCATCCTCGACATCTCCTCGGAGGACTTCGACGCGACCATGAAGACCAACATCTACGCGCCGTTCTGGATCATCAAGGCGGCGCTGCCGCATCTCAAGCCCGGATCCTGCATCATCGGCACGACCTCCGAGCAGGCTTACGATCCCTCGCCCGATCTCTACGATTATGCGCAGACCAAGGCGGCGACGATGAACTATGTGAAGGCGCTGGCCAAGCAGCTGGCGTCGAAGGGCATCCGCGTCAACGGCGTGGCGCCGGGGCCGATCTGGACGCCGCTTCAGGTCTCCGGCGGCGCCACGATGGAGAAGCTCGAAAAATTCGGCGGCATGACGCCGCTCGGCCGCCCCGGCCAGCCGGTCGAGCTCGCCTCGATCTACGTGCAGCTTGCCGCCGCCGACGCCAGCTATGCGACCGGCCAGGTCTATGGCGCTGCCGGCGGATCCGGGCAGCCATAGTCGCAGCGCCGCGGGCCCGATGCCACGCGGCCGAGCCCAGGAACCTTCCTTGTTTCCAGGCTTTACGAATTTGTCATTGAGAACATCTCGCCTGCTGACCGATGGCGCTCGTAACAGTCAAACCCTTCCGGATCGACACGGCGATCGCGAACGAGATCGCACACAACACCAACTCGGGGCTCGAGCATGCCGCCCAGACATTGACCTGGGGTGCCGACGAGCATGTGCTCATCGCGCTGGCCGCTGCGGGATGGCTCTATACCCGGCTGCGGCACCCGCAGCAGCGTCCCGTTGCAGATCACGTTCTGATGGTCTCGCTGGCGACAGCCATCCTGCCGCATGTCCTGAAGTCCGTGTTCGATCAGACCAGGCCGGACCGGCTGACGGTCACCGGCCATTGGCGCGGCGTCCCCTTCTCGGGCCGATCCCGCGACGCATTTCCCTCCGGTCACGCCGTGCATATGGGCGCTCTCGCCTCGGCGGCCGGCCTGTTGCCGCCTGCCCGTCGTCGGGCGGTCCGCGTCCTTGCCGTGGCGCTGTCGTTGACGCGCGTCGTGGTGCTTGCGCATTGGGCCAGCGATGTGGTGGCGGGCTTTACGCTTGGCGTCGCCATCGAGCGACTGTTCAGGCCGTTCACGCTGGCGAAGCGGCAGCCTAAAGCCTCGCGGGTCCGGTCATGACCGAATATCTCCTGCGCTTCATCGCCGGCGGCCTGATCGTCTCTGCCTTCGCGATCCTGGGCGACATGCTGCGACCAAAGAGCTTCGCCGGCCTGCTCGGCGCGGCGCCGTCGGTCGCGCTGGCCACCCTCAGCATCGCCGTCGTCCAGCACGGCCCGCAATATGTCGCCGCCGAAAGCTGGACGATGATCTATGGTGCCATCGCACTCGGCTGCTACAGCATCGTCGTCTGCCATCTCCTGATGAGGTTTCACTTCTCCGCACTGCCAGCCACCATCCTCGCTTTTGCCGCATGGCTCGTCGTCGCCTTTGCTCTGCTCGCGGGTTTCGGAGGTGCTGCCTGATGCTGGTCAAACTGTCTTCATCGGCGCTCAAACAGACGCGGTGGTACGAGTATGGTATCCGCTTTCTGCTCGGCGGACTGGCGACGGTGCTCGCGGGGGCCGTGACCACAGGTTTCGGCGTCTCCGTCGGCGGCCTGTTCCTCGCGCTCCCCGCCATCTTCTGCGCCAGCGCAACGCTGATCGAAAGCCATGAGCGCCGCGCCAAGGAAAAGGCCGGCCTCAGCGGAGACAGACGCGGGCGGCAGGCCGCAGCCGTCGATGCCGCCGGTGCCGGCCTGGGAAGCATCGGCCTGGCGGCATTCGCTGCAGTCTTTTACCTCGTGGTTTCGAAAACCGTGATCGGGGCGTTCATCGCCGCCATCCTGGTATGGGCGGCCGTGTCGGTGTCGGCATGGTGGCTGCGACGAAAGCTTCGCATCACCTCGCGCACCACGCAGACCGAACGCATGGGGCCATCAGCGAGGGGCCGCAGCCTCTTCCCGTAGCTTTAGAAAACCATACATCTCGGCGGCCGTCTGAAGCTGATCGATGCGCGCGAGAACAATTTCGCGCTGGGGGCCGTCCGGCAGGCCCGACAGCTCGTGCTCGAGCCGCAGCTTCTGCGCCCCGAGACGCTGCTCGAATGTATGTGGCTCAGATCGTCTTCGCATCTTCCGTCCTCGGTGGCTGCAGCCCCGGGCTGTTGGCCCAGCGCTCGACTTGTTCGATGACCTTCTGGTGGCTGGGACGCACCGGCTTTCCGGCTTCCGGCTCTTCGGAAAGCTTACGGGGCAACCTGACTTCGTCAGTCATGGCTTCTCTCCCTTTCCATGAGAATGCGCCACCGCGAAAGTCGTTTCAATAATAACTCATTGTTTTTGCTACACTTTCTTACTCATTTGGCGTCTTTTTCGACTCTTGTGGAACTCCAGCCAAGTTGGTTTGTTGAGTAACCTACTCAACCTACTCAACCTACTCAATTTGCGTGATCGACCATGAACGACCTTCGCGCCGAGCGCCTTCAGGTCATGCTCTCGCCGGAAGAACTGGCCGCCGTTGACGATTTCCGGTTCAAACATCGCATGCCGACCCGGGCGGCAGCAGTTCGCGAATTGCTCAAGTTCGGATTGGCCGCCGTCGGCGTCGACGCAGCCGCGGGTGTGAAGTCGAGCAGCTTCGGCGTGTTCGGCCGCGGGCCCGACGGACATACGCAGGAAGATCCCGAGAACGGCACCGGGGGCTGACCTACAGGAAGCGTCTCGACAAGCGAACGACCCCGGCACGGTGGGTGCCAGGGCCGTCCTTGGAGATTACTTCCGGCGCACCGGGGGCATGACAACCGGAAGCAACCTGTCGACGCCTCGCGCGAGGATTCGTTCCTCGTGCTAATCCGTTGCGTTTAAAACGCGATGCGATGTTAGCCGCTCGGCGCGTCGCCGGAATCGTCCGGCGTCATGCCTGAGCCCGGGGTTTTGCTGTTGTCGTTCAGCTTGGGATCGCGCGTTGCCTCCCGCGACGGTGAGCCTTTCGAACCCGTCTTTTGCGGATCCGTCTTGTGCACGGACTGCGCGCGCTGCTTGTCGCGCGGCTGTTCCTCCGCCCGTTTGTCCTTGACGATGCCGTGGTCGGAATGGGCCATGATGTGCTTCGCCTCTCTCTGATGTGTCGAAGCGGTTACGCACTGCGGCGTCGAATGTTCCGGCGCGGCGCTAAAGCATGATCCGGAAAAGTGCGCAGCGGTTTTCCGAAAAGGTCATGCTTAACCAGCAACCTAAAGCGCGATGACGTTCAGCCAAATCTCATCGCGCTTTAACTGTGCGCCGCCCGGACTGCAGCCGATGCGTTCTCCTGATGAACCTGACGCACCGTCGTCACCGTCGCGAACGCAACCGAGACACCAAAGGCGAGAATGAGTGAAAGAAGAGCCAGACGTGGAGCCATTACAAAACCTCCTTCTGGAAGCGAAAACCAACGCGATCGACTATTCCCTGATCATCCTGGATTGGTCACTTGGTTTCCGTGAGCGGTCTCACACGCGGATCCGCAAAAGAAGAGCCCTCACGCATCCCGCTTTTGAGGGAAACGCACCACGACCGGCGGAATTTCGCCATCGAGCCAATCCTGCTCGTGAGCGAGCGCCGTCCAGGCGTCCGCCATGCGCGAAAAGCGCTTGTGGGCGGGTTGTCCCTCGGCGCGCTCAGCGAGCTGAAGACAGTTGTCGGCATTATCCCTGAAGATGTCAGACTGTTTCATCTTGAAGACGTGGGGACGGAACTCTCGCGTCGCAACCAGCTTGCCGGATCGTAATGTTCAGGGAACTTCGCCCGCCATTGGCTGTTTGATATCGATGCGAGTTCCTGTCGCGATCGTCCTGGCATTCATCAGCGCCGCAGCGCTTGCCGACAGCACCGGTGATCGAAAATCTGGCGACCGCCCTCCGAGCGCAACCGACGTCATCAGCGGCCTCTATGATTTCAGCCGCTTCCAGCAAGGCCTCCTGGAGAGCACCGATCTGAAGGGCAACGCCGAGGTCAAGAACCTCGCCGCCTTGCGTGCCGAGGAAGCTGCCAAGCGCGACAAGGCGCTGAAGCAGATCCAGGAGGCGATCGGCGCGGAGCCGCGCGTCGGCAAGACGACGTCGATCAGCGCCGGCCTGGTCGAGCCTGAAACGTCGGACGGACCGACTTACGTCCGAAGCTTCTATGCCTCGCAGATTCCCGAATATGAATCGGCCATCGAGCTGCTCGAACGCTACCTGAAGGCGCCCGACAACGCGGCGCTCGCAACGTTTGCGCGCGAGCAGCTCCCGATGCTGCGTGCGCAGGTCAAGGACGCCGGGCGCACCATGGCGGACAAGTAGCCCAATCTATTTATGTTGCTGGCTCTGCGGTCGCACGGTCCGGTCGCTCTCCGGCATCCGGTCCCGGCCCGCATCGCCATTGTCGTCCCTGCCGCCCGAAGACGAGGTGCCGCTGCCGCTCGGGTTCGACCGGGTCGCCGCCCCCGTGGTCGGTGTATCCGCCCTCGGGCTGGCGGAGCTCGCGGCGGGATCGCCGGTCACCGCCCCGCGCCCGCTGGGCGCTCCGCCCTGCGCCAAGGCTGACCCGGCAAACAGCATGACGACGATCGCGGCAAGTCCTGCTTTCATATCCGTTCTCCCTGTCTTTGCGGGCTAACCGCGAGGCTTGGCGCTCGTTCCGAAGGATGGCGGTGACGGATGGACGGGCCGCGGGATCGCGGACGCCAGCTCTTTTCGAGTTCGTATGGAACCAATTCCGCGGATCGTGGTTATATTTGCCGGGCTGAGCAAAGCAGGTTCCATTTGCTGGCGCCGCAACGTTGGCGCTTGATTTCGAATTTGGCTGACGCTCTATGTTGACCAATCGCGTCTGGCCTTGGATTCGGCCGACACCTGCGGGGGAATCAGTATGAGCGACCTCGATCCCGGATCTGCATCACGGTCCGGTCGTCGCGTCCCAAAGCCAAAACCCAACGGAGTATCGGATCCGGATTCCCGGGCCGAGTTGCTGCTCGCCCTGCAGGCCATGCGCAGTGGCGATTTCTCCGTCCGCATGAGCGGCGACTATCTCGGCATCGACGGCAAGATTGCCGACACTTTTAATGAAATCATCGCCGCCAACCAGCGCATGGCGCAACAGCTCGAGCTGGTCGGCCAGGTGGTCGGCCGCGAAGGCAAGACCCGCCAGCGCGTGAAATTCGGCCTCGCCTCGGGCTCCTGGGCCGACATGGAAGGCTCCGTCAACACGCTGATCGACGATCTGTTGTGGCCGACCCGCGAGGTGACGCGTGCGGTCGCCGCGGTGGCGCAAGGCGACCTGCTTCAGACCGTCAAGCTCGACGTCGATGGCCGTCCGCTCCGGGGCGAATTCCTGCAGTCGGCGACCATCGTCAACACCATGATCAAGCAGCTCGGCGTGTTCACCTCCGAGGTGACGCGCGTGGCGCGCGAGGTCGGCACCGAAGGCAAGCTCGGCGGCCAGGCCCAGGTGCCTGAGGTGACCGGCGTCTGGAAGGACCTCACCGAGAGCGTCAACTCGATGGCGAACAACCTGACCAACCAGGTTCGCAACATCGCCGAGGTGACGATCGCGGTCGCCAACGGCGACCTCTCCAAGAAAATCACGGTCGACGTCCGCGGCGAGATCCTTCAGCTCAAGGAAGCCATCAACACGATGGTGGACCAGCTCCGCTCCTTCGCCTCCGAAGTGACGCGCGTCGCGCGCGAGGTCGGCACCGACGGCAAGCTCGGCGGCCAGGCGATCGTGCCAGGCGTCGCCGGCACCTGGAAGGACCTGACCGACTCCGTCAACGCGATGTGCGGCAACCTGACCGCACAGGTCCGCAACATCGCCAACGTCACCACCGCCGTGGCGCGCGGCGACCTGTCGCGCAAGATCACCGTGGACGTGCGCGGCGAGATCCTGGAGCTGAAGGACACCATCAACACCATGGTGGACCAGCTCAACTCGTTCGCCTCGGAAGTGACGCGGGTGGCGCGCGAGGTCGGCACCGAAGGCAAGCTCGGCGGCCAGGCGCAGGTGCCCGGCGTCGCCGGCACCTGGAAGGACCTCACCGACAACGTCAACTTCATGGCCTCGAACCTGACCGCGCAGGTCCGCAACATCGCCGACGTCGCAACGGCCATCGCGAGCGGCGACCTCTCGAAGAAGATCACGGTGAACGTCTCGGGCGAAATCCTTCAGCTGAAGGAGACGCTCAACACCATGGTCGACCAGCTCAACGCGTTTGCCGGCGAAGTCACGCGCGTGGCGCGCGAAGTCGGCACCGAGGGCCGGCTCGGCGGCCAGGCCAACGTGCTCGGCGTCGCCGGCACCTGGAAGGACCTCACCGAAAGCGTCAACTCGATGGCGTCGAACCTGACCGCCCAGGTCCGCAACATCGCCGAGGTGACCACCGCCGTTGCCGGCGGCGACTTGTCGAAGAAGATCACCGTGGACGTGCGCGGCGAGATTCTGGAGCTGAAGGACACCATCAACACCATGGTGGACCAGCTCAACGCCTTCGCCGGCGAGGTGACGCGCGTCGCCCGCGAGGTCGGCACCGAAGGCAAGCTCGGCGGCCAGGCCGTCGTGCGCGGCGTCGGCGGCACCTGGAAAGACTTGACGGACTCCGTCAACTCGATGGCCTCGAACCTCACTGGCCAGGTCCGCAACATCGCCGAAGTCGCGACCGCGGTCGCCAAGGGCGATTTGTCGAAGAAGATCACGGTGAACGTGTCGGGCGAAATCCTTCAGCTGAAGGAAACGCTCAACACCATGGTCGACCAGCTCAACGCCTTCGCCGGCGAAGTCACGCGCGTCGCGCGCGAGGTCGGCACCGACGGCAAGCTCGGCGGCCAGGCCGGCGTGCCCGGCGTCGCCGGCACCTGGAAGGACTTGACCGACTCCGTGAACTCGATGGCGGGCAACCTCACCGCCCAGGTCCGCAACATCGCCGAGGTCGCGACCGCGATCGCCGGCGGCGACCTGTCGCGCAAGATCACCGTGGACGTGCGCGGCGAGATCCTGCAGCTCAAGGACACGCTGAACACGATGGTCGACCAGCTCAACCGCTTCGCGGGCGAGGTGACGCGCGTGGCGCGCGAGGTCGGTACCGAAGGCCGCCTCGGCGGACAGGCCAACGTGCCGGGCGTCGCCGGCACCTGGAAAGACCTCACCGACAGCGTGAACTCGATGGCGGGCAACCTCACCGCCCAGGTCCGCAACATCGCCGAAGTCACCACGGCCGTCGCGCGCGGCGACTTGTCCCGCAAGATCACCGTGGACGTGAAGGGCGAAATCCTCGAGCTTAAAAACACCATCAACACCATGGTGGACCAGCTCAATGCGTTCGCCGGCGAAGTCACCCGCGTCGCGCGCGAAGTCGGCACCGAAGGCAAGCTCGGCGGTCAGGCCGAAGTGTCCGGCGTCGCCGGCACCTGGAAGGACCTCACCGACAACGTCAACTTCATGGCCTCGAACCTGACGGCCCAGGTTCGCAACATCGCCGAGGTCGCGACCGCGATCGCCGGCGGCGATTTGTCGAAGAAGATCACGGTGGACGTGCGCGGCGAGATCCTGCTGCTCAAGGACACCCTGAACACCATGGTCGAGCAGCTCCGCTCCTTCGCCGCCGAAGTGACGCGCGTGGCGCGCGAGGTCGGCACCGAAGGCCGGCTCGGCGGTCAGGCCGTCGTGCCCGGCGTCGGCGGCACCTGGAAGGACCTCACCGACAACGTCAACCTGCTGGCGGCGAACCTGACCACGCAAGTGCGTAACATCGCCGAAGTCACCACCGCCGTTGCGCGCGGTGACTTGTCCCGCAAGATCACCGTGGACGTGAAGGGCGAAATCCTCGAGCTGAAGAACACCATCAACACCATGGTGGACCAGCTCAACGCCTTCGCCGGCGAAGTCACGCGCGTGGCGCGCGAGGTCGGCACCGAGGGCGAGCTCGGCGGCCAGGCCCAGGTGCCCGGCGTCGCCGGCACCTGGAAGGATCTCACCGACACCGTCAACTTCATGGCGGCGAACCTGACCGAGCAGGTCCGCGGCATCGTCAAGGTTGTGACCGCGGTCGCCAACGGCGACCTCAAGCAGAACCTCACTGTGAAATCCAAGGGCGAAGTCGCCGCTCTCGCCGATACCATCAACAACATGACCGAGACGCTCGCGACCTTCGCCGACCAGGTGACGTCGGTGGCGCGCGAGGTCGGCGTCGAAGGCCGGCTCGGCGGCCAGGCCGACGTGCCCCGCGCCGCCGGCACCTGGAAGGACCTCACTGGTAACGTCAACCTGCTCGCGGCCAACCTCACCTCGCAGGTGCGCGCGATCGCGGAAGTCGCGACCGCCGTGACCAAAGGCGATCTGACGCGGTCGATCCAGGTCGACGCCCGCGGCGAGCTCGCCGAGCTGAAAGACAACATCAACACGATGATCACGAATCTCCGTCTCACGACGGACGTGAACACCGAGCAGGACTGGCTGAAGACCAACCTCGCCAAATTCACCAACATGCTGCAAGGCCAGCGCGACCTCACCACGGTGGGCCGGCTGCTGCTCACCGAGCTGTCGCCGCTGGTGAACGCCCATACCGGCGTGATCTACCAGGTCGAGAGCGAGGACAATCCGCAGCTCCTGCTGCTGGCCTCCTATGCCAGTGACGGCATCTACCCGTATCAGCGCGTGCTGCAGTTCGGCGACGGCTTGATCGGCCAGTGCGCGCTCGACAAGCGGCCGCGCGTGGTCGCCGACATTCCATCCGACGCGGTGCCGATCAACTCGGCGCTGTTCCGCGTCGCGCCGAAGAACCTCGTCGTGCTACCGGTGCTGTTCGAAGGCCAGGTCAAGGCCGTGATCGAGCTCGCCTCGCTCGTCTCCTTCACGACCTCGCAGATGACTTTCCTGGAGCAGCTCACCGACTCCATCGGCATCGTGCTCAATTCGATCGAAGCGACCATGCAGACCGAAGGCCTGCTCAAGCAGTCGCAGCAGCTCGCCGGCGAACTCCAGACCCAGCAGCGCGAATTGCAGCAGACCAACGACCAGCTCGAACAGAAGGCGCAGCAGCTCGCCGAGCGCAACGTCGAGGTCGAGCGCAAGAATCAGGAGATCGAGCAGGCCCGCCGCGCCCTGGAGGAAAAGGCCACCGAGCTCGCGCTCACCTCGAAGTACAAGTCCGAATTCCTCGCCAATATGAGCCACGAGCTGCGCACGCCGCTGAACTCGATCCTGATCCTCGGACAGCAGCTCACCGACAATCCGGACGGCAACCTCTCGGCCAAGCAGGTCGAATTCGCCCGCACGATCCACGGCGCCGGCACCGACCTGCTCAATCTCATCAGCGACATTCTGGATCTGTCCAAGATCGAATCCGGCACGGTGACGGTCGATGCGGAGGAAATCCTGACCGCGAACCTGCTGGAGACCGTCGGACGGCCGTTCCGGCATGAGGCGGACAACCGCAATCTGTCATTCAAGATCGACGTCGATCCGGCCCTCCCACGCAGCATCGTCACCGACTCCAAGCGCCTGCAACAGGTGCTGAAGAACCTGCTCTCCAACGCCTTCAAGTTCACCGCCGAAGGCGAGGTGCGCCTGAATGTCACCGCCGCGGTCGGCGGCTGGGGAACGGATCACCCGGTGCTGAACTCCGCGCCGGCCGTGATCGCGTTCGAAGTGTCCGACACCGGCATCGGCATTCCCGTGGAGAAGCAGAAGCTGATCTTCGAGGCATTCCAGCAGGCCGATGCCGGCACCAGCCGGAAATATGGCGGCACCGGCCTTGGGCTTGCGATCAGCCGCGAACTGGCAAGCCTGCTCGGCGGTGAGATTCATCTGCGCAGCTCGCCCGGCAAAGGCTCCTCGTTCACGCTGTATCTGCCGCTCAAATATTCCGGCCCGACGCTCGCACCGCGCGCCGCACCTGCGCCGCAGCAATACAACCAGCCGCCGGCGCTGCAGCCGGCCGCGCCGGAGCAGCAGCGCGTCATCGAGCAGCTTCCCGACGACCGGCTCAACCTCGAGCCTGGCGACAGCATCCTCCTGATCGTCGAGGACGACCCGCATTACGCGCGTGTGCTGGTCGACCTCGCGCGCGACAAGGGATTCAAGGTTCTGGTCGCCGCCCGCGGTGCGGAGGCGCTGGAGCTTGCCAAGCAGTACCAGCCGAGAGCAGTCTCGCTCGACGTGTTCCTGCCCGACATGCTCGGCTGGACGGTGCTGAGCCAGCTCAAGCACAATCCGCTGACGCGCCACATCCCCGTGCAAATCATCACGCTCGACGAGGACCGCCAGCATGCGCTGGCGCGTGGCGCGTTCTCCTTCGTCAACAAGCCGACGACGACCGAAGGCGTCTCGGCCGCGCTGACGCAGATCAAGGAATATGCGCGTCCCAGGCGCAAGCGGCTCCTGATCGTCGAGGACAACGAGGCCGAGCAGCTTTCGATTCGCGAGCTGCTGCACCACGACGACATCGAGATCGTGACGACCGACACCGGCGCCGGCGCGCTCTCGACGCTGCGCGAGGCGCCCTGCGACTGCGTGGTGCTCGACCTCAGGCTGCCCGACATGAGCGGCTTCGAGGTGCTGGACCAGATCCGCAACGACGAGGCGCTGTCCAACGTCCCGGTCGTCGTCTTCACCGGCCGCGAGCTTTCAGCGGAGGAGGATGCGGAACTCCACACCATGGCGCGCAGCATCGTGGTCAAGGGCGTGGAATCGCCGGAGCGTCTGCTCGACGAGACCGCGCTGTTCCTGCACCGCGTGATCACGGAGCTTCCGGTCGAGAAGCAGCGCATGCTGGAGAAGCTGAACAGTTCCGACGAGGATTTGATCGGCAAGACTGCGCTTCTCGTCGACGACGACGCCCGCAACATCTTCGCGCTGTCGAGCGTGCTGGAACGGCGCGGCATGAAGGTACTGACCGCCACGACCGGCCGTGAGGCGGTCACCCTGGTCGAATCCAATCCGGAGATCGCCATCGTTCTGATGGACATCATGATGCCGCAGATGGATGGCTACCAGACCATCGGCGTCATTCGCGAAAACCCGGCCTTCGCCCGCCTTCCGATCATCGCGCTGACCGCCAAGGCGATGAAGGGTGACCGGGAAAAATGCCTCGAAGCCGGCGCGTCCGATTACCTCGCCAAACCCGTCAACACCGATCAATTGCTGCTTGCGATCCGCATGTGGCTGCACCGCTGAGTTGGGCCCGCGAATGGACCACGAAAAGGTCAACATCCTGCTCGTCGACGACCAGCCGGCCAAGCTGCTCGCCTATGAGGTGATCCTGAAGGAACTCGGCGAGAACCTCGTGATCGCTTCGTCCGGCCGCGAGGCGCTGGAGGTGCTGCTCAAGACCGAGATCGCGGTGATCCTGGTCGACGTCTGCATGCCCGAGCTCGACGGCTTCGAGCTCGCCGCGATGATCCGCGAGCATCCGCGCTTCCAGAAGACCGCGATGATCTTCATCTCCGCCATCCAGGTCAGCGACATCGACCGATTGCGCGGCTACGAGATGGGCGCGGTCGACTACGTGCCGGTCCCGGTCGTGCCGGAGGTGCTGCGTGCCAAGATCAAGGTGTTTGCCGAGCTCTACCGCAAGACCCGCGAGCTGGAACGGCTGAACCAGGAGCTCGAGGATCGCGTCCGCGCGCGCACGGCGGAACTGGAGAACTCCACCGCGAAGCTGCGCGAAAGCGAGCAGCGGCGCAGCATGGCCATCGCCGCCGGCAAGATGGGCTCCTGGGATTGGGACTGGATCAGCGGCGACTGGATGTGGGACGAGGGGCAATATCGCATCTTTGGCGTCGGCCCGGAGAGCTTCGAGGTCAATCCGCCCAACGTTCAGGCGCTGTTGCATCCCGACGACGTCGATCAGTTGCGCAAGGCGATCGCCGAATTCAACAAGGGCACGCGGGCCTATGAGACCGAGTTCCGCATTGTGCGGCCCGACGGCGAGGTGCGCTGGTGCGTCGGCACGGCGGCCGCGACGGTCGACGACAGCGGTCGCGTCGTGCGCGTGAGCGGTGTCACCGTGGACATCACCGAACGCAAGCGGGCCGAGGAACGGCAGAATTTGCTGGCGCGGGAAGTCGATCACCGCGCCAAGAATGCGCTGGCGCTGGCGCAGTCGATCGTCCGCCTCACCCGCGCCGACGAGGTCAAGGCCTATGTCAACGCCGTCGAGGGACGCATCAATGCGCTGGCGCGCGTGCACACGATCCTGTCGCTGTCGAGCTGGCAGGGCGCGGAGCTCTCCAAGCTGATCGACGAGGAGCTTGCGCCCTATTCGCTCGGCGGACAGATCGTATTGGCGGGTCCGGAGGTCCAGTTGGTGCCGGCGACGGCTCAGACGCTGGCGCTCGCGTTGCACGAGCTCTTCACCAACTCGGCCAAGTATGGCGCACTCTCGACCAGGTCGGGACGGCTCACGATCGGCTGGCAGGTCGAGGACCATCTGCTGACGCTGAGCTGGGAGGAATCCGGCGGTCCGCTCGTCATGACGCCGAAATCGCGCGGCTTCGGCACGCGGAGCCTGCTTGCGAGCGTCGAGTCCCAGCTCGGTGGACAGGCGCAATTCGATTGGCGAGCCGAAGGACTGTTGTGCCGCCTCAAGGTGCCGCTGACACGCAAGACGGCGACGACCGCCTCCGGAAAATTCGACGCCCCCAGCTCAGCCGAATTGCAACGCGCCTCGGGCTAAAGCGCGATGCGATCAGGATGAATCGTCATCGCGCTTTGGTCTGCCGTTTGAGCATGATCTCTTCGGAAAACCGCTGCGCACTTTTCCGGATCATGCTTTAGCCCGACGCCGCCATCCTGGTTTGCCGCGGCGGCCGCACTTCCTCGGCGAGGCGTCCTTCGAGCCAGGCTTCCGTCTGAGCGAGATCGCGTAGCGCCCTCGCGTAGCGGCGGGCCGCACTTCGGTCCGCACCGCGCGGCAGTTTGCGGGCCTTGCGCAGCATGTCCGCAGCCGCGTTGCGATAGGCCAGCGAGCGGTAAAGAAAGACTACCTTACCCATATCGAATGTTCCCGTTTTGCCGACGCTTATCCTCGCAGGCCCGGCATGAACGTCGGATGAAGCCGGTGATGACAAATCCTTCATGCGTTTGGAACCGGTGAATATCGCCCGCGTTTGCATGCCAGTCGGGATGCAGTTCCCATGCGCGCAAAAAAGTCGTCGGACTTGATCTCTCCCACCGGCCTCATCAAGCTGATGACGCATGCGATGATGGGGGCAGCCCTCGGCCTCGCCTTCAGCCTCGCGCTGATCCTGTCCAATCCCGCCGTCGCCAGGCTGCTCGATCACGGCGGAAGCCAGGCCGCAATCGTCTTCGCCCTCACATTGGTGACGACGTTCGCGATCGGCGCGACACTCACCGGCGTCGTGTTCATCCTCGCAGAGGACAAGCAATCTTGAAGCGTGCGTGCGGCGCGGCAGATGCGATTGTCGGGAACTCCTTCGGCAAATAGCGGTTGGCTGCCTGCGTCAATTTAACTCAGGGAGTTCCCCGCATGACAACGGCAAAGCTCGTTCTCACCGCAATGCTGGCCACCGGCCTCGCCGCCGCGCCGCTCGCCGCACAGGCCAAGTCGCACAAGGCCAAACACGGATCATCAATGTCGTCCTCGCAGACCACGGGCGCCAACACCAAGGCCTCGAAGGGCGCGGATCCTTCCGGCCAGGGCGGCTCCGGTCCCGGCTCGGACCAGGGCGGCACCATGACGAACAAGAGCAGCAAGGGCATGAGCAATACCAAGTGAGCTCAGGCCGACATGACATCAAAAGCCCCGCGGCAACGCGGGGCTTTTTTCTTGTTTCTTGATGCGGGTCGGCAATCGAGCGCCACATCGTCGAGCGCCCGCGTCAGCTCGTTACGGGCGACGCGTCTCAGAGTTGAGCGCGCGGCTCGCAGAATTCCTCTTCACGAGTTGCTCGAGCTGCGCCCGCTTGCGTCCGATCAGAAGTTGGGCCGCAGCATCGTCGAGCCCCGCACGCTGCAATTGCCGGATGGCAGAGCCCAATTCGAGAATCTCGGCGCGCAACCTCAAGATCCGGTAAGTGTCGGGGTCTTCCTCCACGACGCCCCCCCAAAAGGTTTCAGCGCCGCGTGCTCGCGCGCTCGGGATTGCCGGCTGTCTTCACGAGACGAAGGCGCACCCGGTCGCGAACGTCAGGCAGGACATCGCCGCCGCCGGCAGCCTTCCATTCGCCGATCAGCAAATTGACCTTCCGGCGCAGATCCATCTGCGCCAGGGCCTGCTGGACGCAATCGCGGTCGCCGTTGATGAGATCGCGCACGGAGGCCTCGACGCCGGCCATCTCAACCCTCAAGGCGCTGATTTTACGTCGAATTTCATTAATTCTATTGTCCATGGCTTGTTAGAACAAAATAAGAACATATAGTCAAGTCACGATTTCAGGACGGAGAAGCGACATGCAGGTTCAAGGCAAATACGACGCCAGGGTTTTCCTCGCCGAGCAGATGACGCGGACGCAGGGGCTGAGGCTGAAACGGCTGAGTGAAGAAGCGTATCAGCCAGCACAATATGCGCGCGATCTGTCCTTCACCGAGGCCGCACGGCGCATTCAGGTGCTGGAAGCGGAGATCGAGCTGGCGAATTCCTTCTAGGCTGCGCCTGGAACGCTGTCCGCGTCCTTCGGAACCATGCCCGTGTCGAATGGTTCTCCCCGGCCAAGGGAGAACATGCATGGCACGCAAGGCAAAGAAGCGCCGCTACTCACGCAGCTCCGGCAGCGATGTCGAAAGCGAGATGCGCCGCTACAAGAAGGGCACGGCAAAGAGCGGTCGCAAAGGCCGTGGCGGACGCGTGAAGAGTCGCAAGCAGGCGATCGCGATCGGACTCTCGAAGGCGCGCAAGAAGGGCAAGAAGGTCCCGAAGAAGGCTGCCAAGAAGACGTCCAAGAAGAGGACGACCAAGAAGAGGACAACCAAGAAATCGTCGAAGCGCAAATCCAGCAAGCGCTGACTTGGCCCGTGTCAGATCATGCTGCCCGGCATGAAGCAGCGGATCGAAACGCCGAACGCGGTCTTCACCGGCCACACCATGGTGCGGCCGGCCCGGTTCGGCTCGGTGATGACGGCTTCGTCCGGCACCTCGATCCACTCGCCGTCGAGACGCACGCGATAATGCCCGTTATGCGACTCCCAGTCGGGATCGGCGACGGCAAAACCATCCGCATCCGAGCAGCACGGACCAAGGTGGCTGCGCAGGCTGTCGAACCATGGCTTCAGGGGTGAGTCCGCGTAGCGGCCGTCGTCCCGCCCGAGGGCGTTTCCGCCCCAGAGCACGATTGGCGCCACGAGTAGCGCCCTCCTCAGCGAGAGCTTCAATCGATCCATGTCGGCACCGATCAAATGCGAACCAGCGGCCAGTTCCAGAAGCCGGCGGCAAGTTCGAAGTTCCACGCTTGCAACTGGTCCCGGCGGCATCGTTGCCGCCGGCGACCTGCACGAGTCGGAACTTTGATGAGCGAACACGGCTTTTTCGGACGAACCGCGTCATCGTCGCTGCCGTTAACGAGAATGTTATCGATCGCCTCCCGGGAGTCCTGAAGGCGAACGAAAAAGGCGGCCACGAGGGCCGCCTTTCTTGATCCATGCCGATCGACGTTCGCCTCAGGCGAGTGGCACCGCGACGAAGCGGGTCGCCTGCGCGCTTCTGACCTGCAACAGCACGCTGCGCTTGCCGGACGATTTGGCCTGCGCCAGCTCGGAACGGACATCGCCGACATTGGCGACGGCCTTGCCGCCGACATTGAGGATGACGTCGCCGGTCTGGATGCCGCGCTGCGCCGCCGGCCCTTGCGGATCGACTTCGGTGACGACAACGCCCTTCTGGCCAGCGCCCTGGACGTCACCGGCCGGAGCCAAAGCAAGACCGAGGCGCGGCGTGTCGGCGTTCGACTGCGTCTTGGCCTCACCCGTCTTGAGGTCTCCCTGGGCCTGCCGCTGGTTCGGCAGTTCGCCGAGCGCGAGCGTCACCGTTTTGCTGTCGCCCTTGTGGAAGACGTCGAGCTTCACGGACGTGCCCGGCGCAAGGGTCGCGATCGTGCGGGCGAGGTCGCGGGAATCCTTGATCGCGGTGCCGTTGACGGCGGTGATGACGTCACCCGCCTCGATGCCGGCCTTCGCCGCCGGGCTGCCATCCTGCGGATTGTCGACGATCGCACCGCGCGCCTCCTTCAGCCCGAGGCTTTCGGCAATCTCGGCGGTGACCGGCTGCACTTGCACGCCGAGCCAGCCACGGGTCACGGCGCCCTTGTCCTTCAGCTGCGCGACGACGAGCTTTGCGGTCGAGGCCGGAATGTCGAAGCCGATGCCGACCGAACCGCCGGAGGGCGAGAAGATCGCAGTGTTCACGCCGATCACGTTGCCGCTCATGTCGAAGGCCGGGCCGCCGGAATTGCCCTTGTTGATGGGCGCATCGATCTGGATGAAGTCGTCATAGGGGCCGTTGCCGATGTCGCGGCCGCTGGCGGAGACTATGCCGGCGGTCACGGTGCCGCCGAGGCCGAAGGGATTGCCGACCGCGACCACCCAGTCGCCGATGCGCGGCTTCTGGTCGGAGAATTTGACGAACGGGAAGTCCTTCTTGCCGTCGACCTTGATCAGCGCGAGATCGGTCTTCGGATCGGTGCCGACGACCTTGGCGGTGTAGCTCGTGCCGTCATCCATGGTCACCTGCACCGACTCGGCGTGGTCGACGACGTGGTTGTTGGTCACGGCATAGCCGTCGGCGGAGATGAAGAAGCCGGAGCCTTCGCCCGTGATCATCTGATGGCGTTGGCGCGGCATGCCGTTCATGCCGCCCGGGCCGCGGAAGCCGAACTGCCGCGAGAACTGGTCGAACGGGGTGTCCTCGTCCTGATCCATCCGGTTCTGCTGCAGCATCGCGCTCTTGTCGTTGTCCTGGTCGATCTTGACCCGCACCGAGATGACGGCGGGTTTGACCTTGCTGACCAGGTCACCGAAGCCCGGCGGGGTCGCGGCGGATTCGGCGGCCTGGGCCGGGGTAATGAAGGAGCCCGGACCGAACGGCGAAGAGCCGGGAGCAGCCGCGAGCACGGCCACGCCGAGCGCGGCCACGGTGCCGAGCAGCGCAAGCCGGCGCGGCCTCAGGATCTTGCGGGACGTGGTGTCGGAATTGACGCGATCGTTCATGTCGAAATGTCCATGTTGGATAAAGTGTCGCCTTGCCTCCAACATGGCCATCGTCACCTTACGACGTCCCGTCCATCCGATTAAATCTTGGCAAAGAATGCGCGCGGGCCCGCGGAAGTCGTCCCCTGCGCAATTGATGCAGCTCAACGCGGGTCCTTCGGACAGTGGAAAACTGCGGCCACCGGATGATGTTCATCGGAGGCGCGCCATGTACAAAGACATTCTCGTCCACATCCCCACCGAACGCCCCATGCGCAGCGCGATCGAAGGCTCGATTTCGCTCGCGGCGCAGTTCAACGCCCATCTCGACGCAGTCGCGATCGGCTATGTTGCAACCAGTGCGGCCTACGTGATGGAGGGCGGCGCCGCGGTGGCGGCCGTGTTCGAACTGGAGCGCGAGCGCGCGGTGGAGCGGGCCGAGGCCGCGCTCGCGGTGTTTGGCATCGAAGCGGCGAACGCCGGCATCTCCTACGGCTGCCGTCCGCTCGGCGCGATCCCGGTGGACGCGGCCGGCTCGCTCGGCGAGATGGCGCGGTTGCACGACCTCAGCGTCGTGCTTCAGCCAGATCCGGGGCAAGGCTCGTTCGACAACGACGTGCCGCGAGAGATCCTGTTCCAGGCGGGCGGCCCGGTGCTGTTCCTGCCCTACACCTTCCACGGAGCGTTTAGGGCGGGACGGATCGGGATCTGTTGGGACGGCAGCCGCCTCGCGGCCCGCGCCGTGCACGATGCCGCGCCGTTCCTGGCGCGCGCCGATGCGATCGTGATCATCACCATCAACGAGGCCGACGCGGTCTCCGACGAAGCTTCAGCGAACGGTCTGGCAAGGCATCTCGGCCGGCGCGGACTGTCGACCCGCACGGTCGGCCTGTCGGCGACGCGCGCCGACATCCAGCCGACCATCCTGTCACTGGCGGCCGACGAGGGCCTCGACCTCCTGGTGATGGGCGGCTACGGCCATTCGCGGTTGCAGGAGCGCGTTCTCGGCGGCGTCACCCGCGCCATGCTGCAGGCCATGACGGTGCCGACGCTGATGTCGCATTGAGCCGGGCCCGCCCGGCGCCGTCACGCCGCGACCGGGGTCTCCCACGTCGTGGGCGCAGCGGCGCCCTCGTCGTGTTGCACATTGCACGCGTCGAAATGCGCCTTGAGTTCGACCTCGGCGAGATATTCGAAATGTTCGGCCTGGCCGAGGAGTTCCCAGTTCTGTAGCGGCCGGTAGGCCGCCTGCTGACGACAGAGGGACGCCAGCGCCCGGTAGCGACGTACGTTCTCCATGAGACCCTCCCTCGCACTCACAAAGCTTATTGCCCCGATTTGCGTCAGGCCGATGGCGATTGTGCAAAAGATTTGCTGCGCCCGTCGCGCGCCCGACCTCGGCTCGTTGTTAGGAAATATATGTCCGGGTCAAAGTTCCAAATGAAACGCGCCTTGGACCCGAAGGCTAGGCGTAGAGCCGGCGCTCCACGGTCACGCCGACCAGGTCGAGATAGCGCTCGATCAGGGCGGGCCGGCCGACCAGATAGCCCTGCATCTCCTCGCAGGCCTCCCGCGCCAGGAAGGCACGCTGCGCTTCCGTCTCCACCCCCTCGGCAATGACCGGGATATGCAGGGCGTGCGCGAGGCTCAGGACCGCGCGGACGATCTCGGCCGATTGCGGCGTCGCCTCGAGATTGGAGATGAAGCTGCGATCGATCTTGATCTTGTCGAACGGGAACGACTGGAGATAGGACAGCGACGAATAGCCGGTGCCGAAATCGTCCATCGCGATGCGTATGCCGAGCGCCTTCAGCCGCCGCAGCAGATTGAGCGCGCGGGTGAAATCGCCGATCAGCACGCCCTCGGTGATCTCGACCTCGAGCCGCGTCGGCGTCAGCCCCGTCTCCAGCAGGATCTGGTGGATCGAACGTTCGAGATCGCCGGCCTGGAACTGGATCGGCGACAGATTGACGGCGACCTGCAGCGGCCGCGGCCAGGAAGCCGCCTCGCGGCACGCTTCGCGCAAGACCCATTCGCCGATCTGGACGATCAGCCCGTTCTCCTCGGCAAGCGGAATGAACTGGTCCGGCAAAACGAAGCCCCGCGTCGGATGGTTCCAGCGCAGCAGAGCCTCGAAGCCGATGACCTCGCCATCCACCCGCGCCTGCGGCTGGAAGTAGACCAGGAACTGGTTCTGCTCCAGCGCCTGTCGCAAATCGTGCTGCAACAGCCTGCGGTCGCGCAGCTCCTGGTCCATCTCGGATTCGAAGAAGCGCACCCGGCCCCGGCCCTCGCGCTTGGCACGATAAAGCGCCGAGTCGGCGTTGGCGAGCAGGGTGGCGGCATTCACGCCGTCGTCGGGATAAAACGCGATGCCGACGCTGAGGCCGACATGGGAGAGATAGTCGTCGACCTCCAGCTCCTGGCCGATGCTCTCGACCAGGCGTTCGGCGAGTGCCAGAACGTCATCGCGGCTGATGTCGTCGGGCATCAGGATCATGAACTCGTCGCCGCCGATACGGGCGACGAAGGCGCCGTCGGCTTCCTCGGCAAGCCGGTCCGCCGCCGCCCGCATCAGCAGATCGCCGACGGGGTGGCCGAACACGTCGTTGACTTCCTTGAAGCGGTCGAGATCGAGGCTGAGCACGGCAAAACTGGTCGCCCCTTCCTGGGCCCGCTCCAGCCGTTCGCCGAGCACGGCGTTGAAGGCGCTGCGGTTCGGCAGGTCGGTCAACGCATCATGATGCGCAAGATGGTTGATGCGTTGCTGGGTGTTGAGGCGCTCGGTGACGTCCTCGATCACACCGACCAGGTATTGCGGGTCGCCGGCGTCATCCGTGATCAGCATCTTGCGTGAACTGACGACGCGGTCGTGGCCCTTGACGCCGATGTCGAGCAGATGCTCTTCGAGGAACATCGGCATGCCGCTGGCGACGACACGGCGGTCCTGCTCTTTGACCACGCGGGCGACGTCGGCCGGAAAGATCTCCTCCGGCGTCCGGCCCAGCATCTGTTCGCGCGGAATGCCGTAATAGTCCTCGCCGGCCCGGTTGAGCAGGATGTAGCGGGAATCCTTCGCGCATTTCGCGAAGACGGCGATCGGGATGTTTTCGACGATGGTGTCGAGGAATTCCTGGGTTCGCAGCAGATCAAGCTTGACCTCGTCGTACGTGTGAGCGCGTGCGTCGGTCATCCGCTGGCGGTCGCGATCGCTCGCGTCATAGGCCGCGCTGACGAGCTCGCCCAGCTTGAGGACGTCGACCCGTCCGGCCGCATCGGTTGCGCAGCGAAGCTGCTCGGCGAACAAGCGATGCATGCTCACGCCATCGCCCCATGCCGCGTGCAGGCCTCATGCCTGGCAATAGCCTTGATCCGCATCCCCGCGCTCTCTTGGCATTCCTGCACGCAGGTTGCGATGTACAGCATTGCGCGGGCGTTAATCGAATTTTCGCCTCGGATGCGTTGGTTACCCCGACCTGAAAGACGCGATCGCTTTTTGCCGCAACCTCCGTGGAACCCCGGAGGTAAGTGCCACGCCGTGGGACAACCGGCACGGGCGGATCTTCCACGGCTTGCGCCTTCCGTAGTCTACCGGATACGGCCTGCCTCGCTGACGCGCAGCGGCTGCGTAGAATTATCTTGCCGCTTTGGAACCCGGCCCGTCTCGGCGGCGACGCGGATGGCCTGGATATTCGCGGCATATTCGGCAACGCTTTTGCCGCGAAACACCGCGGAGCCCGCCACCAGCGTATCGGCGCCCGCGGCGGCCACGGCAGCGGCATTGTCACGCGTGACACCGCCATCGACCTCGAGCCGGATCGGCCGATCACCGATCATGGTTTTGAGCCGGTGGATCTTCTCGAGCTGGGATTCGAGGAAGGACTGGCCGCCAAATCCCGGATTGACCGTCATCACCAGCACGAGATCGATGCGATCGAGCACATATTCGATCGCGCTCTCCGGAGTGGCGGGACACAGGCTGACGCCGGCTTTTTTGCCAAGCGCGCGGATGGCTTGAAGCGAACGGTCGAGATGCGGGCCGGCTTCGGCATGAATCGTGATGACGTCAGCCCCGGCCTTCGCGAACGCCTCGAGATAAGGATCGACAGGCGCGATCATGAGATGCACGTCGAAGATCTTCTTCGTCGTCGGGCGGATCGCCTTGATGACATCGGCACCGAAGCTGATGTTCGGCACGAAGTGCCCGTCCATGACGTCGCAATGGATCCAGTCGGCGCCGGCCATGTCGATTGCGGCGATCTCCTCGCCGAGGCGAGCGAAATCCGCGGCCAGGATCGAGGGAGCGACAATGATTTCTCTGGTCATGGCTTTGCACTCCGCGCATCGGCGCCGCCGCTGAAGACGCGGCTCGCCAGGACGTCCATGGGATCGATGGTTTCGAGATCGTCGACATCGAGCAGACGGTCGAGGTCGGACACCAGGCGATCGGCCTGCCGCAAGCGGATGCGGTCGACGGCGTTGCGGATCGAGCGCGCATTGGAGAAGAACGGCTGGGTCCGGCGCAGCGCGATGTACTTCTCGAACGCCTCGCGGGCCGTCGCCGAGAAGCGATAGCCCCGCTCCTTCAGCATCAGCTCGGCAATGACGAGCAGCTCGGCTTCGGCATAATCAGGGAATTCGATGTGGTGGGCGATGCGCGAGCGGAAGCCGGGGTTGGAGGCGAAGAAGCTCGTCATGCGCTCGCCATAGCCGGCGAGGATCACGACGAGGTCTTCGCGCTGGTTCTCCATCACCTGGAGCAGGATCTCGATGGCCTCCTGACCGTAATCGCGCTCGTTGTCGGGGCGATGCAGGTAGTAGGCTTCGTCGATGAACAGCACGCCGCCCATCGCCTTCTTCAGGATCTCCTTGGTCTTCGGCGCGGTGTGGCCGATATATTGCCCGACGAGATCGTCGCGCGTCACCGAGATCACCTGCCCGCGCCGCACGAAGCCGAGCCCGTGCAGGATCTTGGCCATGCGCAGCGCGACGGTCGTCTTGCCGGTGCCCGGATTGCCGGTGAACGACATGTGCAGGGTCGGCGGAGCCGATGCCAGGCCGGCGCGCTGCCTGACGCGCTCGATCAGCAGCAGCGAGGCGATCTGGCGCACGCGGTTCTTCACCGGCTTCAATCCGATCAGCTCCTGCTCGAGCTGCTGCAGCGTGTCGGTGATCCCGGCCGCTTCGGCTTCCTTGCGGAGATCGAATTGGGTCTCGTTGGGCTCAGTCGTGGTTGCGTGGGGAACATCGAGCATGGCTACCCTCGAAGAAAAGAGCTTCGCCGCGAGGGAGCGGCGAAGCAGTGGTCCGCCAAGGAAGCGGAGCAGGGAGAGCTCCACGCGGAAGCGGATGACTTAGGTTGACGCGTGCGTGGCCGGCTTACGCACGGTGGTGTAACGGATCGCACGGCCGCCGACTTCCTGCCGCACCAGCTCGAACTCCGCCTCATGCGGAGGCCGATTGACGAGGAAGGAGATCCGCACCGATTCCCAGCCATGGCTTGAATCGAAGCCGCTGATGCGGATGTACTTGTTGCCATACACCCTGCGGCACTCCGCGAGCTCCATCATCACGCCGGCGGCGTCCTGGAGGTCGAACATCGGCAGGCCCCACATCTCCCAATAGGTGTTGCGGGGATGAGGATCGTCGGTGAACTCGATGTTCACCGCCCAGCCGTTGCCGAGGCAATACTGCACCTGCTTATAGATCTGGTCGTCGGTGAGATCGGGCAGGAACGAAAAGCAACCCTGAGTGAGTTTCATGCTGCGTCTCCCTAGACGGTTTCGAGCGCGGTCGGCACGAAGTCCGGCGTGTCAGTGGATTGATAGTTGAACGTCACGTCCTTCCAGACCTCGAGCGCTGCCTTCAGCGGCGTGCAGGTCTCGGCCGCCCTCGCCAGGATCTCCGGACCCTCGTGGACGTAGTCGCGCCCTTCGTTACGGGCGAGGATCATCGCTTCCAGCGCCACGCGGTTGGCGATCGCGCCGGCCGCAATGCCCATGGGATGGCCGATGGTGCCACCGCCGAACTGCAACACGACGTCTTCGCCGAGCAGGTCGAGCAGCTGGTGCATCTGGCCGGCATGGATGCCGCCGGAGGCGACCGGCATCATCTTGTTCAGGCTCGCCCAGTTCTGGTCGAAGAACAGGCCGTGCTCGAGCTTGGTCGGGTTGAAGTCCTCGCGGCAGACATCGTAATAGCCGCGCGTGGTGTTGGGGTCGCCTTCCAGCTTGCCGACCACCGTGCCGGCATGGATATGGTCGACGCCGGCAAGGCGCATCCATTTGGCGATGACACGGAACGACACGCCATGGCTCTTCTGCCGCGTATAGGTCGAGTGACCGGCGCGATGCAGATGCAGGATCATGTCGTTGCGCCGCGCCCATTTGGCCATCGACTGGATCGCGGTGTAGCCGATCACGAGGTCGATCATGAGGATGCACGATCCGAGCTCCTTGGCGAACTCCGCACGCTCGTACATGTCTTCCATCGTGCCCGCGGTGACGTTCAGATAGGTGCCCTTCACTTCGCCGGAGGCCGCCTGTGCGCGGTTCACCGCCTCCATGCAATAGAGGAAGCGGTCGCGCCAGTGCATGAAGGGCTGCGAGTTGATGTTCTCGTCGTCCTTGGTGAAGTCGAGTCCGCCCTTCAGCGCCTCGTAGACCACGCGGCCATAGTTGCGGCCCGAAAGCCCGAGCTTCGGCTTCACCGTCGCCCCCAGCAACGGCCGGCCGAACTTGTCGAGCCGTTCGCGCTCGACCACGATGCCGGTCGCCGGCCCCTGGAAGGTCTTCACATAGGCGACAGGGAAACGCATGTCTTCCAGACGCAGCGCCTTGAGTGGCTTGAAGCCGAACACGTTACCGATGATCGAGGCCGAGAGGTTCGCGATCGAGCCCGGCTCGAACAGGTCGAGATCATAGGCGATGTAGGCGAAATACGAGCCCGGCGTGCCCGGCACCGGATCGACGCGGTAGCATTTCGCGCGATATTTCTCTGCCGCGGTCAGGCGATCGGTCCACACCACGGTCCAGGTCGCGGTCGAGGATTCACCGGCGACTGCGGCCGACGCTTCGATCGGATCGACGCCCTCCTGCGGCGTCACGCGGAACAGCGCGATGACGTCGGTGTCCTTTGGCGTGTAGTCGGGCTCCCAATAGCCCATGCGCTTGTATTCCATCACACCGGAGCGATAGCGCTCTTTGCCGCGGACCGTGCCTGCATGTGCGTTCATGTCTCTCTCCTGTTGTTTTCTCTGTTGTTTCCGATTGACTAGGCCGCAACGGGTTCGCGGGCGTCGATGCGCGGATCGAGCTCGCCGGCGCGATAGCGCCGCGCCATCTCGCTCAAGGGAACGACCTTGATCTTGCTGGCATGGCCCGCGGTGCCGAACTGCTCGAAACGGTCGCGACAGAGCTCGCGCATCGCGTCCATTGCGGGCTTCAGGAATTTGCGCGGGTCGAACTCGGAACGCGTTTGAGCGGCGACCTTGCGGAACACGGCCGTCATCGCGAGGCGGCAGTCGGTGTCGATATTGACCTTGCGCACGCCGCTCTTGATGCCGCGGACGATCTCCTCGACCGGCACGCCCCAGGTCTGGGGCATCTCCCCGCCGAACTGATTGAACATGTCCTGGAGCGGCTGCGGCACCGACGAGGAGCCGTGCATGACGAGGTGCGTATTCGGCAGCCGGCGATGGATCTCCTCGACAACCCGCATCGCCAGGATGTCGCCATCCGGCTTGCGGCTGAACTTGTAGGCGCCGTGCGAGGTGCCCATCGCGATGGCGAGCGCATCGACCTTGGTGGCACGAACGAAGTCGACCGCCTGGTCGGGATCGGTCAAGAGCTGATCATGGCTGACCGTGCCCTCGACGCCGTGGCCATCCTCCTGCTCGCCGCCGCCGTGCTCGAGCGAGCCGAGCACGCCGAGCTCGCCTTCGACGGAGGCGCCGACCCAATGGGCGAGATCGACGACGCGGCGCGTGATCGCGACGTTGTAATCGTAATCGGCCGCCGTCTTGGCATCGGCCTTGAGCGAGCCGTCCATCATGACGGAGGTGAAGCCGTGGGCGATGGCGGAGGCGCAGGTCGCTTCGTCATTGCCGTGGTCCTGGTGCATGCAGAGCGGGATGTCGGGATAGGTCCGCTCCAGCGCATCGATCATGTGCGAGAGCATGAGATCGCCGGCGTAGCTGCGCGCGCCGCGCGAGGCCTGGATGATGACGGGCGCATCGACCTCGGCCGCCGCCTGCATGATCGCGATGCCCTGCTCCATGTTGTTGATGTTGAACGCCGGCACCGCATAGCCATGGCTGGCCGCGTGGTCGAGCAGTTGGCGAAGTGTGATACGGGCCACGGGAAGTCCTCCTTATTGTCGCTTGCGAGCGATCGCCCGGCGGGCGGCTTCCGCAATGCTTTGCGGTGTGATGCCGAATTCGCGGTACAGCACCGGCGCCGGCGCCGAGGCGCCGAAGCCGCGCATGCCGACGAATTCGCCCTGAGCGCCGAGCCAGCGCGCCCAATCGCCCTGCACGGCCGCCTCGATCCCGACGCGCGGCGCGGTACCGAGCACAGTGGCGCGGTAATCGTCCGGCTGCTCCTCAAACAGGGCGAAGCAAGGCGCGGACACCACGGCCGCACGAATGTGCTCGGTCGCAAGCAGGCGGGCGGCTTCCAGTGCAATCGACACTTCCGAGCCGGTTGCGATCAGTGTCACGTCGCGTCCGCCGTCCGGCGAGACGACGAGATAGGCGCCGTGTGCGACGCGGTTTCTGCCGCGCGCATCGCTACGGAAGGTCGGCAACGCCTGCCGCGACAGGCACAGCACGGAGGGGCGGCCTTCGGAGTTGAGTGCGCAATCCCAGGCTTCCAGCGTCTCCACCGCGTCGGCGGGACGGAACACCAGCAGGTTCGGGATCACCCGCAACGCGGCAAGGTGCTCGACAGGCTGGTGCGTCGGGCCGTCCTCGCCGAGGCCGATGGAGTCGTGGGTCATCACATGGATGACGCGCAGCCGCATCAGGGCCGCAAGGCGGATCGCCGGCCGACTGTAATCGGAGAACGCGAGGAAGGTACCGCCGTACGGGATGAAGCCGCCATGCAGAGCGAGACCGTTCATCGCGGCGGCCATGCCGTGCTCGCGAATGCCGTAGTGGATGT
This sequence comes from Bradyrhizobium sp. 25ACV, assembly GCF_054863005.1. Classification (NCBI taxonomy): domain Bacteria; kingdom Pseudomonadati; phylum Pseudomonadota; class Alphaproteobacteria; order Hyphomicrobiales; family Nitrobacteraceae; genus Bradyrhizobium; species Bradyrhizobium sp. 25ACV. The sequence goes on along the minus strand of NZ_JAVAYO010000027.1, from coordinate 10,818 downwards.
AGTCGCCGCCGAACGCACCATGCTTGACCGGAGCCTGCACCTTGGCGTGCGTCAGATTCGAATGCGTCAGGTCCGCGGAGCCGCCGACCAGGCCGGCAATCGTCCCGGCGATGCCGTCGAGCACCTGTTGCGAGGCCTGCCGCGTCGCGAGCTTCGGACGCTCGGACGCAAAGCGTTCGCGCAACTTCGCTGCGGCCAGCGCATAGGCGGCCGGCAGGGTGACCGCCTTGCCTTCAACGAACAGGTCGCGCTGCTCGGGCGTCGCGTCCTCGTAGCGATCAAGCCAAGCGAGCCGATCGACCTGGCCGCGTTGCCCGATCATCCGCCACGCTTTCTGGATCGTGACAGGCACCACGAAGGGCTGATAATCCCAACCCAGCGTCCGGCGCGCCGCCGCGGTCTGCTCGGTGCCGAGCGGCGCACCATGGGCTTTCTCGGTGCCCTGTCGATCTGGCGCGCCGTAGCCGATGATGGTGCGACAGGCGATCAGCGACGGTTTGGCGGTCTCGCGCTCCTCTGCGATTGCCTGCGCAATCGCTTCGGGATCGTGGCCATCGATGCTGCGCACCGACCAGCCGGAGGCGGCGAAACGCGCCAGCTGGTCGTCGGACGTTGCCAGCGAGGTTGGCCCGTCGATCGAGATCCCGTTGTCGTCGAACAGCACGATCAGGCGGCCAAGCCCGAGATGCCCGGCGAACGAGAGCGCCTCCTGGCTGAGGCCCTCCATCAGGCAGCCGTCACCCGCGATCACATAGGTGAAATGATCGACGAGGCCGTCGCCATGTCGCGCATTGGCCATCCGCTCGGCGAGCGCCATGCCGACCGCGGTCGCGATCCCCTGGCCCAGTGGCCCTGTCGTCATCTCGACGCCCGGCGTGTGACCATATTCCGGATGGCCCGGCGTCTTCGAGCCCCATTGCCGGAAGGCCTTGATGTCGTCGAGGCTGACGTCGCCGCCGGTCAGATGCAGCAACGCATAGAGCAGCATCGAACCATGGCCCGCCGACAGCACGAAGCGGTCGCGGTCCGGCCAGTTGGGGTGTGCCGAGTCGAACTTCAGGAAGCGCGAGAACAACACGGTTGCGACATCGGCCATGCCCATGGGCAGGCCGGGATGGCCCGACTGCGAGGTCTCGATGGCGTCGACCGCGAGGAAGCGGACGGCATTGGCGAGATCGTTGTGCGTGACCGCCGTGAGGTCGGCTTCGGCGTGGACGGAGATGTTCATCGGATTCTCTCCTCGTTCACTTCAAGCTGCGCTTGCGCTCGATGAGCTGCATGATCAGCGGCGTCAGGATCAGCTGCATCGCGAGATCGAGCTTTGCGCCGGGGCACACGATCGAGTTCGCGCGCGACATCCAGCTCTGCGGCAGCATCGAGAGCAGATAGGGGAAGTCGATGCCGCGCGGGTTCTTGAAGCGGATCACCACCATCGATTCGTCCGGCGTCGGGATCCAGCGCGCGATGAACGGATTGGAGGTGTCCACCGTCGGCACGCGCTGGAAGTTGATGTCGGTCTCGGTGAATTGCGGGCAGATATAGTGGATGTAGTCGGGCATCCGCCGCAGGATGGTGTCGGTGACGGCCTCGGTCGAATAGCCCCGCGCACTGCGATCGCGGTGCAGCTTCTGGATCCATTCGAGATTGATGACCGGCACGACACCGATCTTGAGGTCGGCATAGCGCGCGACATTCACCTTGTCGGTGACGACGGCGCCGTGCAGGCCCTCGTAGAACAACAGGTCCGAATTCTCCGGCAGCCGCTTCCAGTCGGTGAAGGTGCCGGGCGCCGCGCCATGCAGCGCGGATTCCTCGGCGTCATGCACGTAATGCCGTGTCGTCGCGGTGCCGGTCTCGCCATAGTCGCGGAACGCGCGCTCCAGCTCCTCGAACAAATTGGTCTCGGGGCTGAAATGGCTGAAATGCTTGTTGCCGCGATCGGCCTCCTTCGCCATCTGCGCGCGCATCTCGGCGCGGTCATAGCGATGGAAGGCATCGCCTTCGATGTAGGCCGCGTTGACCTTCTCGCGGAAAAATATCTGCTCGAAGGTCTTCTTGACCGAAGTGGTGCCGGCGCCGGAGGAGCCGGTGATGGAGATGATGGGATGCTTCCTGGACATCGGACTCCCTCCTTACAGCCGGAAGAATCCGCGCCGCGCGAACAGCGGCGCTGAGACGCTGGCGACCAGCAGCGGATCGCAATGCAGCTCCTCGACGCGGCGCACCTCGTTGCTCGAGCCCATGATCAGCGGCACGCGCTGATGCAGGCTCTGCGCCGAGAGATCGAGGATGCGCTCGCGCCCCGTCGTGGCGGAGCCGCCGGCCTGCTCGATGATCATGGCCATCGGATGCGCCTCGTAAGTCAGGCGCAGGCGGCCGTCGCCGTAGCCGGGGCGGGCGTCCGAGGGATAGAGGAAGACGCCGCCGCGGGTGAGGATGCGATAGGCCTCGGCGACCAGCGAGCCGACCCAGCGCATGTTGAAATCGTGGTTGGCGGGCCCTTCGACGCCGGCGAGGCACTCGTCGACGAAGGCACGCACCGGCGAATCCCAGTGCCGGCGGTTCGACGCGTTGATCGCGAACTCCTCGCAGGCCTCGGCAATCTGCGCGCCGCTGCGCGCGAGGCGGAAGCAGCCCGCCTTGCGATCGAGCGTGAAGATGTCGACGCCTTCGCCGAGCGTCAGCACCAGGGAGGTCTGCGGCCCGTAGGTGACGAAGCCTGCCGCGAGCTGCGCCGAGCCGCGCTGATGGAAGGCGAGCGAGAGATCATCGGGCGCGGGCAGGATCGAGAAGATCGTGCCGACCGTCATGTTGATGTCGATGTTGGAGGAGCCGTCGAGCGGATCGATCGCGATGCAGATCTTCGCCTCACGATCGCCGATCTGGGCCTCGCGCATCTCTTCCGAGGCAAGCGCCGCGACCGGCAGCCTGCTGAGGCAACGGCGCAGGATCGCGTCCGCCTGCACGTCGAGATCGCGCTGGACGTCGCCGTCGCTGTTGCGGCCGGTGGTCAGGCCGGAGGCGTCCGCGAGATCTCCGGTGGCGATCAGGTCGGCGATCTCGATCGCCGCTGCCGCGACGGCATCGACCGCGGCCGCCACGGCGAGCGCGTAAGGTGCGGTCTCCGAATACCGTTGAAGGTGGTCGTCCAGCCTCAGTTGCCCGGTCATCTGCGCGTCCCCTTTGCCGGCGCCGTATCCAGTTCCCTCCCCTCTGGAGGTCGGTACGGTCAGTCCCGGCATCAGGAGATTGACAGGGGCAGCTTAATAAGGAAAATTTCTATTCATAATGAGCGTCAAAGAATTTTCTTATAATGGCCCCAGCCATGCGGCGACCCAGCTCCGGCATCTGACGATCCGGCAATTGCGCTCGCTTGCGGCGCTCTCGGCCAAGGGCAGCGTGACGGCTGCGTCCGGCCATCTCGGGCTGACCCAGCCGGCCGTGACCCAGCAACTCCGGCAGCTTCAGGACCTCGCCGGCCTGCCGCTGGTGCAGCGGACCGGCGACGGCATGCTGCTGACGGAGGCGGGCAAGGAAGTGCTGACGCTGGCCGAACGGGTCGAGGCCGCCATCATGGACTGCCAGGGCGCGCTCGACCTGCTCGCGGGACGGACAGGCGGCATCGTGCATCTCGGCGCGGTCTCGACCGCGAAATATTTCGTCCCGCACGCGATCGCGGCGTTCTCCAAGCGGTACCCCAAGATCGAGATCAAGCTCACCATCGGCAATCGCGAGGAGATCCGCGAGGCCATGCACGGCTACGACCTCGATTTCGCGGTGATGGGTCGGCCACCGGCCGACGTCACTGTCGACGTCCGCCAGCTCGGGCGCAATCCGCACATCATCGTCGCGCGCAAGGGACACTGGCTGGAGAACGATTCCGGCCTCAACCTGACCGACCTCGTGCACGAGACCTTCCTCACCCGCGAGCCCGGTTCGGGCACGCGGACGCTGATGGAGGGCATGTTCCAGAAGTCCGACCTCGAGCCGATCATCGGCATGGAGATGAGCAGCAACGAGACCATCAAGCAGGCCGTCATCGCCGGGCTCGGCATCGCCTTCATCTCGGCCCACACCGTGGCGCATGAGCTCACCGAGGGCCGGCTCATCGTGCTCGACGTCGCGGGCCTGCCGATCGTGCGGCAATGGTACGTGATCCGCCGCAGCGACAAGGTGCTGCTGCCGCCGGCGCAGGCGATGTTCGATTTTCTGGGCTCGGAAGGGTCGAACTATCTGCCCGACGTGCCCGAGTTCGGTGCGCGATAACCGGCCGGCATTCAGCTCATCAGCTTCATGGCAACGGTCGCCGCCAGAATCACGATGATCTGGAGCAGACGCTCCGTCGTGAAGATGCGGTTGAACGTGATCATCGCTTGCCCCGGCCGACGTGAGGGAGATTTCGGTCGGCCCGTTGCTAGCACAGACGGGCAGCCAGACAACTCCGTAATTGCCACGGGTGCCGCTTGCCGCCGGCCTGTTGCGAGGAGATCGCACGTCATCCCCTCCCCGGCAGACGGTCGATCCACCATGCGAGATCGCGCGCAGCGCCCGCCTCGAAACCGATGACCGGCACGCGTGCAGTCACGCCGCGAAGACGGCGGACGTCGGCGGCAATGATCGGCTCGGCGTCGACGCCCGTTGCATCGACAGCGCCGAACCTGACCAGATGGCGTGCTTCGAGCAGACCTGCGACATGCTCGATCACGCTGCGCAGGCTGCGCACTTCGCCACTGGCGAGATTGACGACGCCGGAGAGCTCGCTGTCGAGCACGGCGGCGATCATCTGCGCGAGGTCATCGACATAGACGAAATCGCGCAGCTGCCCGCCATGCGAGCAGTCGAAATGCTGGCCCGCGCGAAGGCTCCGGATCAGCGAAGGGATCAGGCGCGCCTCGGGCTCGTGCGGCCCGAATGGGATGAACACACGGCCCCAGGCGGCGCCTGCCGCGATATAGGCTTCGGCCGTCGCGAGCTTGGCTTGTCCGTACAGTGTCGTGGGACGGCATTGGCTGGTGCGTTCCTCACATGGGCCGCTCTGCGGTCCGTATTCGAAGCAGCTTCCGATGCCGAGGATGCGCTGGGTGCCGCTGGCTCGCGCGCGCGACAACAGGTCAATGCTCGCCTCGGCCCACAGCCGGTTGACAGGATCCTCGCGATAGCGGCCCGGCCGCACCTCCCATGCGAGATGAACGAGATGCGTTGGCCGCGCTGCGGACAGCGCATGCACGCGGCCGGCTTCGGTGAGCAGATCGGCGGCGTGCCAGCTCACGCCTGACATCGCCGGTTGAGCCGCGCGCGCGACGCCGTGGACCTCGAAGCCGCGATCAGCCAGCACAGGCAGCAGCGCACGACCGACGAATCCGGACGCGCCCGTGACCAGCACCCGCCTCATGCGAGACATGGCAGCGCGCGGTCGCGCGCGGACAGGATCGGATCGGCAAGCGGCCAATCAATCGCGAGCGACGGATCATCCCAGCGAAGGCCGGCCGCGCCTTGCGCGTCATAGGGCACATCGATGCAATACATCAGCTCGGTCCCATCGACGAGCGTCTGGAAGCCGTGCGCGCATCCAGCGGGGATGAACACGGCATTGCGGCGATCGGCGGCAAGCTCGACCGAGCACCATTGTCCGTAGGTGGGCAGCGACCGGCGCAGATCGACGATCACGTCGAAGGCACGGCCGGCAACGCACCGCACCAGCTTGGCCTCCGGCCGGCCCGCCTGGTAGTGCAGGCCACGCAAGGTGCCGGCGCGCTCGTTATGCGAGAGGCTGTGTTGCGCGAAATGCGTCGGCAGTCCGTGCGCTGCAAATGCTTCGGCGTCGAACAGCCGGGCGAAGAATCCGCGCGCGTCGGTCTCCGGCTCGATCCCGATTTCAACCACGCCTGGCAGAGCCAATGCAGTGAACTTCATTCCGGGCCTCCGCGCCGCGACGCCGCCGTTGCGAACGTCGGTTCACCGAAACGCCTTTTGGGTTGCATCATGCGCAACCTTGTCGGAATTTCCGTGGCTTGAGAGAATTCACTAACAGCCGCGGCACGACGGCACAACGGGACGATCCGTTCATGGACAGGCACCGATGCCGCTTTTGCGCGCAGGAGATCGACGAGACCTTCGTCGATCTCGGCCTGTCGCCTCTGGCGAATTCTTATCTGCCTCCGGAGCGGACGGATGCGACTGAGCCGACCTATCCGCTGCATGCCCGTGCGTGCGGTGCCTGCGGGCTGGTGCAGCTTCCGCAATTCGAGCCTGCGGCCAGCATCTTCGAGCAGTATCTCTACTATTCGTCCTATTCCGAGAGCTGGCTGCTTCATGCAGAGAGCTACGCCGCCGCGATGATCGTCCGCGCGAAGCTCGGAGCAGCGTCCGAGGTGATCGAGATCGCCAGCAATGACGGATATCTGCTGCAATATTTCCTGCGCGCCGGCATCCATGCGCTCGGGATCGAGCCGGCCAGCGGCCCGGCGGCCGCTGCGATCGCCAAGGGCATCCCGACCCGGGCCTGCTATTTCGGCCGCGATGTCGCGACCGCGCTGCGCGCCGAAGGCCACAGACCCGAGCTGATCGTCGCCAACAACGTGCTGCCGCACGTCCCTGATATCAACGATTTCGTCGCGGGCCTGCGCATTCTTCTGCCCGAGACCGGCCGTGCGACGCTGGAGCTTCCGCATCTGTTGCATCTGATCGAAGGCGTCCAGTTCGACACGATCTATCACGAGCACCTGTCGTACTTCTCGCTCGCGACTCTCGAGACGGTCTTTCGCGCACATGCCTTGCGCATCTTCGACGTGGATGAATTGCCGACCCATGGCGGCTCGCTCCGTCTGCACGTCTGCAGCGAGACCGCGCCTCCGAGCGCCTCGCCTGCACTCGAGAGCTTGCGCCGGCGCGAGATCCTGGCAGGGCTCGACCGGCCCGCGAGCTATCGTGATTTTCAGGCGAAGGTGGCGGCGAAGCGCGAGACGATCCGCGACTTCCTCGTCGCGGCGCGGCGCGCTGGCAAGACGGTGCTGGCTTACGGCGCGCCCGCGAAGGGCAACGCGCTGCTCAATTACTGCGGCATCACGCGCGAGCTGATTCCGTTCACCGTGGACCGCAATCCGCACAAGCAGGGCCTGCTGCTTCCGGGATCGCATCTGCCGATCCGCGATCCCGTCGCCCTGATCGCGGCCAGGCCTGATTACGTCTTCATCCTGCCCTGGAATCTGAAGGACGAGATCATCGCCCAGCTGGCGGAGGTTCGCGCCTGGGGCGGACAATTCGTGGTGCCCACACCCGATCTGACGATCATATCGTGAGCGATGGTTAACAATCAGGCTGCGAGCGGAGCGGCGTAGTCCGCGCGCAACGCAAAATAGGCTTCCAGCTCCGACAACGCCCGCGCTTCCCAATCGCTCGCCTGCTCCAGCAGCGACCAGCTCTGGCCCGGGCGGAACGCAGCGGTCTGGCGATAAAGCGATGCGATGCCGCGATAGCGGCGCACATTCTCCAAGATGGCTTGACCGTTCATGTCCGAAAACTCCCTCGTCATTCCCGGGGGAGAAACTGCGGCCAAATCTTTTTCGAAAAGTTAGCGGCGCGCGGCAAGCTTGCGGATGGTTGCCGGACTGTTGCGCGGACGCAACGTGCACGACCGCGCGAAGGCGGATTATTGCGGATTCGTTGCCGCGCTCTCGCCCGGGGACTTCAGCCCGCCCTGGCTGACGATCCTCATCGTCTCGCGGCAGAGATCGGCAAGGCCAATCAGCAGCACCGCGAGCAGGCAGAACAGGTTGATGGAATCGGTGTTTGCGTTGCTCAGCGCGTTGAACTCGAAGAAGGGCGGAATGAACGCCCACCACACCAGGGGAATGGTGAACAGCGCGGCAAACCCCGCCGCCGGCGTGCCCGCAACGACGCCGAGCATGAACAGGCCGGGCAGGAACGCTGCAAAATAGAGCTTTGCGCCGAGCGCAACGCAAACGCCCTGCAACGCAGCCGACATGGCGACAACGACGCATCCGAGCAGAAACGCCTGCCACGACCATGGCCGTACCCGCGGTACGCCAAACAGCCCCGCACGTCTCATCAGCCTCCCCCTGCCGCCCATTAACCTGGCCCGCTTGAGACCAAAGTACTACAGCGGCACCGAAATCGCGAGACGGAAATTGCGGCGCCCGCGGCTTCGTCTGCGAGCCTTGGTAAACGGCCGCATCGCACAATTGCTGCGGCCGGCGGCTATTCGGTCGCCGCATAGAGCAATCCGATAACGGGCAGAGCGAGGCCGATGGCCGATGCGAGCGTCCAGCCGCCTTGCGCAAAAGCCCACGCGCCGACCGCGGAGCCGGCCGCGCCGGCGGTGAAGAACGTTGCCATGTAGAGGCCGTTGAGGCGGCTGCGGTGCTCGTGCCCGAGCGCGAAGATGGCGCGGAAGCCGAGCACGACGTTGCCCTGGACACCGACGTCGATGGCAATTGCCGCCGCGACCAGGCAGACCAGGTTCAGCATCGAGCCGGGCATTCCGAGATAGGTCACGAGGAAGCCCCCGGCCGCGAGCAGCATCGCGACCAGCGTCGCGATCCGGCTGTGGCCGCGATCGGCGAGCCGTCCGGCGATGGGCGCCGCGAACACGCCGGCCACACCGGCCAGCGCAAACAGCGCGATACCGCGCTGGGTGAAGCCGAACGCGTCGGCGAGCTGGAGCGGTGCCACCGTCCAGAACAGGGTGAAGCAGCCGAACAGGCTGGCCTGGTAGAGCGCCCGGCGCCGCAGCAGCGGCGTCGCCCGCACCAGATGCGGCATCGACAGCAACAGCTCGCCATAGTGCATCCGCGTCACCGGCTTGCGGTTCGGCAGCGTCGTCCAAAGCACCGCCGTCAGCACGATCATCAGCGCGGCTGAGGCGAAGAACACCGCGTGCCACGACAGCGCCGAGGTGACGAAGCTCGACACCGGACGCGCCAGCATGATGCCGAGCATCAGGCCGGTCGAGACGTTGCCGACGACGCGGCCGCGGATGGCTTCCGGCGCCAGATGCGCGGCATAGGGAATGATGATCTGCACCGCGACCGAACCGAGGCCGATGAACAGCGCGGCAACCAGGAACGGCAACGCATGGGTGGCGAACGCGGCGGCGAGCAGGGCCGCCGCGCCGAGCGTGATGACGGAGCAGATCAGCGCGCGGTTCTCGACGAGATCGCCGAGCGGCACGATCAGCAGCAGCCCGGTGCCGTAACCGATCTGCGTCATGGTGACGATCAGCCCGCTTGCTGCGTGCGACAGGCCGAGCGCGGCGCTGATCGGGGCGATCAGCGGCTGCGCGTAGTAGATGTTGGCCGCGATCATGCCACAGGCCGCGGCAAGCACGAAGGTCAGGCGTTGCGACACCGCATCCGGCCCGGGCGCGGTCTCGATCGTGGCATTCATCGTCATGACGTACGGTCTCCGAGAAATCGGGAACGATCATTCCCTAATTTGACATAAATTCAGGCGAGCAGTTTCATCGCGACGCCGACGAGGCGGGTCCCGTCGAGCGGCAGGCGCGCCTTGCCGACGACGCGCAGGCCCTGCGTGATGCAGATCATCAGTCGCGCGGTGTCATCGGCCGCGACATGACCGGGAATCGAGCCGTCGGCCTGCCCCTCGCGAATGAGGCCGGCGATGAAATCTTCGTTGGTCTTGAGCTGCGCGCCGACGCGGGCGGCGACGACGGAATCGACCGCCGACAATTCGACCGCGCTGCCGACCACGAGGCAACCGCGCCGCCCCTCGGCGCCCTGGGACTGCGCGACATAGGACAGCAGCAAATTGCGGACCCGATCGCGGCCGTTTGTGCCGCGCTGGGCGGCGCTGCGGGTCTGCTCCTGGCGCAGCGCCGTATAGCGCTCGAAGGCAGCCAGGAACACCGCATGCTTGTCGCGAAACGCCTTGTAGATGCTCCCCGTCGCCAGCCGCATCGCCGCCGCGAGGTCGCCGATGGACGTCGCATGATAGCCGCGCTCGCGAAACACCCGCACGGCGCGGTCCAGCGCCGTATCCATGTCGAATTCCCGGGGACGACCGGGCGGACGGGCGGCAGACTGGGATCGGCGGGCAGCTTTTTGCATTGCGGGATAATAGGGAATGATTGTTTCCTAATAAAGACAATTGGTTGTGATGGGGGAGGTCGAGTGGTCGGATAAGCAGGACGGCCGGATCTCGTGTCCCGGACGCGCTGCAACGCCTCTTGGCGTTGCTGCGCAGAGCCGGGACCCAGAAAGCGATAGGACGCGATGCGGATGGATGGGCCTCGGCTCTGCAGCGCACCGCTTCCGGACGATGCTTCGCACCGCCGGGGACGCTGCGCTGCGTCCGGGGCACGAGAGCGGAGTGTGACGCACGCTTTTCTCCACACCGATGCTACAGTGCAGATCCCAGCCGCAGTGCCGTAGGGTGGGCAAAGGCGCATAGCGCCGTGCCCACGATCTCCCTCCATGAGCGACAAGGCGTGGGCACGCTGCGCTTTGCCCACCCTTCGAGATCGAGTTTGTGGCACGCAGCTCAAGTCGCAGACACGCCTTCGCAGTCTCGCGGCGCGTTTCGCCCGAGCTTTGCTGGTCGCTCCACCCTCTAAAGCCAAGAGGGCGCAGGGAAGGCCGGGTGCTGGCTCGCACCCGCGGTCCGCTGCGCGAAAAGCGCACGCAGAAAGAACCGCACAGCAGCATACAGGTGGTGCCGATCACTCGGCCTTCCCTGCGCGGTGGTTGGACGGCTTATGCCGTGCTCTCCCGGGAGCCGACCATTCCTTCTGGCCTCCCTCGCCCCGCGAATTGATGATGCAGTCTGCCCGGTTGGGCTCGC
>NZ_JAVAYO010000026.1:0-81431 GCF_054863005.1 Bradyrhizobium sp. 25ACV | reverse complement strand
GACCCCCGCATGGCCAAGCTCGCCGGCGGCGTCCATCGCCTCGAGGGACAGCTCATGGTCGTCCTCGACGTCGATCGCGTCCTCGATCTCGAAACCAAAGTGCAGATGGCTGCGTGAGCCAACGAAACATCGAAGCCGGAGAACCAAAATGAAGACCTGCTTGGTGGTTGATGATTCCAGCGTCGTTCGCAAGATCGCCCGCCGGATCCTGGAAGGCCTGGAATTCGAAGTTACCGAGGCCGAGGACGGCTCGAAGGCGCTCGAGATCTGTCAGCGGCAGCTGCCCGATGCGGTGCTGCTCGACTGGAACATGCCCGTGATGGACGGCTTCGAATTCATGGGCCACATGCGCCGCCTGCCCGGCGGCGACCAGCCCAAGGTGGTGTTCTGCACCACCGAGAACAACGTGGCTCATATCGCCCAGGCGCTCAGCGGCGGCGCCAACGAGTACATCATGAAGCCTTTCGACAAAGACATCATCGCCGACAAGTTCGCTGAAGTAGGTTTGATCCCGGTCGGACAAGCCATGGTCTGAGTGTGTCTGGCCCGCGTATTTAGGCCAGAGTGTTCCAGTACAGCTTCGAAGAGGCCATCCGTGACCCCGACCGAGTATGAGTATCTGCGTAAGTTCCTAAAGGACAATTCCGGTCTCGATCTTTCCGCAGACAAGCAATATCTGATCGAAAGCCGCCTGCTGCCGCTGGCCCGCAAGGCCGGACTCTCCGGCATCGGCGAGCTCGTGCAGAAGCTGCAAGGCGGCTCGCGCACGGTGATCACCGACGTGGTCGAGGCCATGACCACCAACGAGACCTTCTTCTTCCGCGACAAGGTCCCGTTCGATCATTTCCGCGACACCATCATGCCCGAGATCATCAAGGCGCGGGCCGCCCGCCGCAGCATACGGATCTGGTGCGCCGCCGGCTCGACCGGGCAGGAGCCCTATTCGCTGGCGATGTGCCTGAAGGAGATGAGCGCGGCTCTCACCGGCTGGCGCATCGAGATCATCGCGACCGATCTGTCGCAGGAGGTGCTGGAGAAGGCCAAGGCCGGAATCTACAGCCAGTTCGAGGTGCAGCGCGGCCTGCCGATCCAGATGCTGATGAAATATTTCAAGCAGACCGGCGAGACCTGGCAGGTCAATCCCGAATTGCGGGCGATGATCCAGCACCGGCAGCTCAACCTGCTGCACGATTTCGCGCAGCTCGGCACCTTCGACGTCATCTTCTGCCGCAACGTGCTGATCTATTTCGATCAGGACACCAAGATCAACATCTTCAACCGGCTGGCGCGCCAGATCGAGCCCGACGGCTTCCTGGTGTTGGGTGCGGCCGAAACCGTGGTCGGCCTGACCGATACGTTCCGGCCGATTCCGGAGCGGCGCGGCCTCTACAAGCCGAACGATCCGCGTGCCGCAGCCGCCAAGCCGGCTCTCGCCGGCGCGGCGCCTCGCATGGCGGCCATGGCAGGACGATAGACATGGCCGAGGATGGCAAGGGTACGGAACGCGTGACTTTCAGTCGCGGCTACGATGTCTGCATCATGGCCATCGACGGCACCTGGCGCCGCGACTGCAAGCTCAACGCGATCTCGGATACCGACGCCATCCTCACGGTGGAAGGCTCGATCCAGGGATTGAACCTGAAAGAGTTCTTTCTGCTGTTGTCGTCCACGGGCCTCGCCTACCGCCGCTGCGAGCTGGTCCGCGTCAACGGCGCCGAGATGGACATTCAGTTCCTGCGCGGCAAGAACAGGAAGAAGCGCGGCGCAGCCGGCGGCCGCGACGAAGCGGCGTGATCTGCCCATCCGTCGCCGTCTTTCCGGCCCGTTGCTTCACATTTTCTGAAAACATCCGAATGAATTCGCGCCAGGAACTTTACGTGGCCTAAGCGCGAAGCGTGTATCCATTGTTGGTCCCAATCTCAGGATACTGAAATGCCCAGAAGTTCTCTTTCCCCCATCACCTCAAACCTGCCCGACGGCGCCGAGCGGCGTGCGCTTCAGCTCCTTGTGGTCGATGACGACGCCACGCAGCGCAGCCTGATCACGGTCGCCGCCAAGCAGGCCGGCCACGAAGTCACCGTGGCGCCGTCAGTGGCGGATGCGATCGAGAAGCTCCGCGCCGCGCGCTTCGACTGCGTGACGCTCGATCTCGTGCTGGAGGATGGCGACGGCATCGACGTGCTGCGCGAGATGGCGGCGGCGAAGTTCGGTGGCGCAGTGATCGTCATCAGCGGCATGGACGGCAAGCGCCGCAGTGCCGCCCGCAGCTTCGCCCGGTCCGTCGGGATCGAGCTCCAGAGCCTGCCGAAGCCGCTCGACCTCGCGGCCTTGCGCATCAGCCTCGCCAATCTCGGCAAGACCGCGATGGGCCTTCCGGCGATCCACACCTGGGGTGGTGTCGCCACTGACGCGATCGTGGAACGGCACCGCGCCTAGGCCGCGGAGCTGCCATGCGGCCGCTGCGCCGCGCTGATCGCGATCTATGCCGGGCTGCCGGATTCCGAGAGGCATTGCAGGGCGTGGCCAAGGCCCGCCCGGCAGGCGTTGAGAGCGGCGCTCGCCGTCGCATAGCGCGGCGTGACGTCGTCGAGCACGAAAATGTCGGCGGAACCGGCCGGATCGCCGTTATCGTCGTGCGCCAGGCCCATTTCGAACAGGCCAGCTTCCATCATGGCTGCGTCGATCAGGCGCATGCTGCTCTCGATCCGTGTGATCAGGGCGCGAAGATCGGCAGCGATCAACTGACGGCTGTCCGTTTCAGGCATCGCGATGAGCGGGGGTGTGCCAGCGAAATTTAGCATGGATATTCTCCGTACCCCGCAATTAGGCACCCTGCCGCTACTTGTGCGTTAAGTCCATGTCCCGTACAAATACGGGTGGGCCGAATCCGCGCCGAACGCCATAACGGTTTGGCGCGGACGCGAGTCCTTAATGCCAACTGGATGTGGCACATGGCCGAACAAAGCTCTCGCGGTGAAATCTTCGTGGTCGACGACGACCCTGCCGTTCGCGACACCCTGTCGATGGTGTTGAAGGCGGCGGGCTATGAGGTGATCTGTTTTGCGGACGGCGCAGCGCTGCTCTCCGTCGCGCGAAACCGCACACCGGCTGCGATCCTGCTCGACGTGAACATTCCCGGAAAGTCGGGCCTCGACATTCTGAAGGAGCTGCACGGCGAGGATTATCCGGCGCCGATCTTCATGATCTCCGGGCAGGGCGACATCGCAATGGCGGTGGGCGCGATCAAGAGCGGCGCGCTGGACTTCATCGAGAAGCCGTTCCGCGGCAGCGAGATCGTCGGCCGACTCGACGAGGCGATCGGCGCCTATGCGCGCAGGCAGGCGGAGAACGCCTCACCGAAATTCGGCTCGCTGCACTTCCCTGGACGTGAGCCGCTGACGCGCAGGGAGCGCGAAGTGCTCGAGCAGTTCGCCTCCGGTGCGTCCAACAAGGAAGCCGGCCGCACCCTCGGCATCAGCCCGCGCACCATCGAGGATCACCGCGCCAACATCATGAAGAAGCTCGGCGCGCGCAACGCCGCCGATCTGATCCGCATCGTGATGACCGCGGCGCAGCGCGCGTCGTAAAATGGTCTCGTGCCCCGGACGCAGCGCATCATGCAATGATGCGCTGCTGAGCCGGGGCCCATCTCTCAAATTTCACCGCTGATAGTTCTGGGGCCCGGCTCTGCGTCGCAGCGTTGCACGCTGCGCCTTGTCCGGGACACAAGAGCAATCAAGCGCTCAGCGCCTTGCGGATGATCCGCGCGAGATCCGATTTGCGATAGGGCTTGGCCAGCAGCAGGACGCCGGAATCCAGCCGGCCGTGATGGATGATCGCATTCTCGGTATAGCCTGACGTGTAGACCACCCTGAGATCGGGGCGTGTCTTCATCAGTTCGTCGGCGAGCTGCCGTCCGTTCATCTTGCCGGGCATGATGACGTCGGTGAACAGCAGGTCGAACGGCTTGCCGGCGGCAACGATCGCCAGCGCCTCCGCCGCGTTCGCGGCCTGCAGGGTGACGTAACCCAGCGCATGCAGCTGCGCCAGCACGTAATCGCGCACCAGCCGGTCGTCCTCGACCACCAGGATCGTCTCGTGTCCGCCCTCGATCGTCGCCGGCGTCACGCCCTCGCCGATGGCAGTCGGCGTCGTGCCGGGCGGCAGGTACATCTTGATCGTGGTGCCGTGGCCTTCCTCGCTGTAGATCTTGATGTGGCCTGCGGACTGCTTGATGAAGCCGTAGACCATCGACAGCCCGAGCCCGGTGCCCTTGCCCGGTCCCTTCGAAGTGAAGAAGGGGTCGAACACCCTGGCCAGCATGTTCGCAGGGATCCCGGTGCCGGTGTCGCTCACGGCAATCAGCACGTAATGGCCGGGACGGACGTCGTTGCCGCTGGCATAGACCTCGTCGAGATAAGCGGCGCCGGTCTCCACGATCAGCTTGCCGCCGCCGGGCATGGCGTCGCGGGCATTGAGCGCGAGATTGAGGATCGCAGTGGTGAGCTGGTTGGGATCGACGATCGCAACGCAATTCTCGTCCTCGAACACCGATTCGATCTGGATCTGCTCGCCCAGCGTCGGCCGCAACAGCTTCGCGGTGTCGACCACCAGCGAGTTGATGTCGATCTCGCGCGGCTGGAGCGGCTGCTTGCGCGCGAAGGCCAGCAGGTGCTGGGTCAGATCTGCGCCGCGCGCGGCGGCCTCGTCGATCATCTTCGTGATGGCCGCAAGCTGCGGCTCCTTCTCGACGGCTTCTGCGAGGATCTCGATCGTTCCGGTGATGACGGTGAGGATGTTGTTGAAATCGTGCGCCACGCCGCCGGTGAGCTGGCCGACCGCCTCCATCTTCTCGGCATGGCGGATGCGCTCCTCGGCGGCGATCTTGTCGGTGAGGTCGCGGTAGAAGACGTTGAACAGCAGGCCTTCGCGGCGCTTCAGCGCGGTGACGCTCAGCTCGGCCTTGAATTCCTTGCCGTCGCGGCGGCGGCACATCAGCTCGCGGCGGCGGTTCAGTGTCCTGCCGTCCTCGTTCTCCAGGAATTGCTTCAGGCCGGCCCTGACCCTGTCGCGTTCGCTCTCGGCGACGATCAGGTCGATCGTGCTCTTGCCGAGCACCTCGTCGCGGCGCCAGCCGAACAGCTGCTCGGCCTGTGAGTTCCAGTTCAGGATGCTGCTGGTCTCGTCGGTCTGGATGAAGGCGTCGAGCGAGGTCTCGACGATGTTTCGGGCGAGTCGCTCGCTCTCGCGCAGCGATTCCTGCGCGAGCCGCGCTTCCGTCATGTCGCGCCCGACGAAGAAGAAGCGCTGCGCCTGCTCGGACCAGTTGCCGAGCCAGGACAGCCAGACCTCGTGCCCGCTCTTGTGGAAGCAGCGGGTGTCGGCGAGCTTGGGGCGCTCGCCGCGCCGCAGCGCGCGCATGTCCTCGCGCGATTGCGCCAGATGGTCGGGGTGAACGAAGTCGGCGCCGCTGCGGCCGATCATCTCGTCCGGCCGGTAGCCGAGAATGGTCTCGCTGCTCGGGCTGATCTGCGCGACATGGCCCCGCGGGTCCATGACCATGATCAGATCCTGCGAGGTGTCGAAGATCTGCCGGCGCTCTTCGAGCTGCTGCTGCAACTGCCGCTCGGCCCGCCGCGCCTCGGTGAGGCTGTGCGCGGTCCCGGAGACGCCGATGATCTCGCCGGACGGCCCCCTGATCGGCGAGAGGCTGAGCGAGATTTCGACCGGCGTGCCATCCTTGCGCAGGCGCACCGTCTCGAACCGCTCGATCGGCTCGCCCCGCGCGATCCGCGCCAGATAGCCCTTACCATGCTCGCGCCGGTCGGGCGGCACGATGATCGCGGTGGATTTTCCGATCGCCTCACTCGCCGAATAGCCATAGAGCCGTTCGGCGGCCGGATTCCAGCCCGTGATGATGGCGTCGAGCGTCTGCATCACGATCGCATCGTCGGATGATTCGACGGCAGCGCTGAACAATTGCTCGCGTGCCGCATGATGGCTTCGCGCGGCCTCGGTGCGGCGATGCTCCTCGATCTCGCGTTGGAGCGCTGCCGTTTTCGCCCGCGTCTCTTCGACCATCTGGGCGAAAGCCCGCGCCAGCACGCCCGTCTCGCCGCTCGCATCGACGGGAATTTCGGCTGGCCGTCCGTTGCCGATGGCCTCCACCGCCGCGGTCAGGCGACCGATCGGACGAGTTAGCGAGCGCGCAAGCAGCACCGCGAGTAAGGCCGCGGCGAGGACAGCGAGGATACCGACCAGTAAGGACGTTCTTTGAATCGCCGCCGGTACGAGGCCGAACACCGGCGCGGGGATCGTCTCGATGATTGCGACCCATTCTTTGCCCACGAGCAGCGCCGGCGCGATCGCCGCCCCGCTCGGCCGGCCCGACCCGTCGGTCATGAGGCGCGTGGATCCCTCCAGCGTACCGGTCAAGGCACCAAAATACGGAAAGTCCTTGCGCCAGTCGTTGGGACGATCATGCAATGCGCCGAATTCTCGCGTGCGATCCGGATGAATGAGATAGTCGCCGCGCGAATTCACGACGTAGATCTCGCCCCCCGACGTCGATGTCGCGCGGACGCGGTCGAGCGCCGGACGCATGTCGATATTGGCGATGATGATCCCGAACGGCTTGCCATCCGGCGTGAACAGCGGCGTTGCGACCCGCAGCGTTGGAACGTGCAGGGCGGTGGTGCCTCCCTGGCGGGTCGCGAGATCGATGGGTGAAACGTAAATCTCGCCCGGCGCTAGGCGTATCGTGTCCTCAAAGTACGTTCGTTCGCCCTTGCGCTCCAGTTCGCCGCTGGGGACGATCCGTGCCGTTCCATTCGGGCCAGAGCGGTCGACGCGGACCAGCTCGCGCTGATCGTCGTCGAGACCGATGATTCGAAACTGCCCGTAGATGGGTTTGGCCTCGATCTCGGCCGCGAGCCGCGTGGCGATACGCCCGCGCCAGGTTTGCTCCGAGACGCCGTCTGAAGGGTCAATTCCTCCGGCCACGTGAGCGCGGATCAGGCCATTGATCGCCGCGGCAGAGCGATAGCCGATCAAATCGCCGCGGGCCCCGGCAACATAGGATTCCAGATTGGCCGCGAGCAGGCGTGACTGGGCCCCGACCCGCTCCAGGACGCGCGGAATCACCGCTTGCGTGGTGTTGCGAAAGCCGAGCCATCCGACGGCGGCCACGGTGACCGCCACCAGCAGGATCATCGCGATCGCCAGCCGTGTTGCGAGGGTCAAGCGGATGCTCGCAGGGCTTCCCGGATGACCGCGCCTGGTCTGGCCTGGAGCAGCGGCGCCGTCATCGGTGGCCGGAGCTGACATCGGACCCCTCCGGCTCGCCTGCTTTCAGGCAGCCATCGACCGCGGCGAGCAGGGCGTCGGGCCGGAACGGCTTTTGCAAACTCGCCACCGCGCCGAGCTTGGTCGCCATCTTCAGGAAGTCCGGCTCCGCATAGGCATCCGGCGTGATCGAACGGCCGGAAATGACGATGATCGGAATGGCCGGAGCCAGCACCCGGATGTGACGCATCGTCTCCAGCCCGTCCATGCCGGGCATGAAGATGTCGAGAAACAGGAGGTCGAACCGGCTGGCCTCGAACAGCGCAAGTCCCTTGTGGCCATCGCCCGCGACGGTGACGTGATGACCGGCCCTCTCCAGGAGCAGCCGGATCGTGAGTTGGACGGCCGGGTCGTCATCCACGATCAGGATGTTGGCCACGTCAATTCCTCCGGGTCGCATGGCACGTTCCCGCGACCTCAAATCAAAGCAACAAATGCGAAATTGTTGCGCGGATTCTGGCTGCGCCGCAAGCGCCTCGCGTCTGCCGCGATTGCCTTTCCATGGCGTGCCGGGAAGCCAATGCCGTCGAACACCATACGCACTCTTGCGTGCATATGAGTTCAAATTTCGGCTCCGAATACCGTAACCCATTTCGGAAACGAGAGATATTACTCTCGCCGTAGTTGTACGTAACCTCGGCCTTCACGATGGATTAAAGGCCGTGGATTACAATCTACGATAGTTTCCGAACGTATTTCGCGCATTTCATTTCCGCATTCTGGCAACCGACGAAGCCGTCTCCCCCAACCGGCCATCAGCACGAGACCTCTCATGTTCAAATCGATCGCGAACACCGGAATTCGCACCCGGCTGCTCGGCGGCTTTGCGTTGATCTGTGGCCTGCTCGCGGCGACCGTGATCTACACCGTTGCCGCCGTCTCGGACATTTCGTCGCGGATCAGGGCGGTGGTGGACCAGCGCGCGCCGGTCGCGATCGCGAGCACAGAGCTCGTCGGCAATCTCTATTCCACGCTTTCGACGCTGCGCGGCTACCTGCTGACGGGCGACGCGCAGGGCAAGCGCGACCGGGCCGCCGTCTGGGCCGAGCTCGATCGCACGGCCGCCGCGGTCGACCGCATGGCGGAGGGCTTTTCCAATCCGCAGAACAAGACCAACTGGAGCGAAGCCAGGGCGCTGATGGCGGAATTCCGCCAGGCCCAGGACAAGGCCGAGCTGGCTGCCTTCACCCCATCGGCCTATCCGGCGAGCGAGCTCCTGGCGAAGGAGGCCGCGCCGCTGATCGCGACCATGTTCGCCGAGATCACCGCGATGATCGACGAGGAGGAGGCGCTGGAGGCGACGCCGCAGCGCAAGCGTCTGCTCAAGACTTTTGCCGATGTGCGCGGCAATCTTGCCGCCGCGGGATCGCAATTGCGCCTGTACGTGGCCTCGGGCGAGGCCGCCGATCGTGACAAGTTCGAAAAGCCGCTGGCGACCTTCAGGGCCGCGCTCGCATCGGTCGGCACCCAGGCGGATCTGCTCACCGAACGGCAGGCGACCGCTTACCGGGCCATCGTCAAGGCGAATGAGGCCTTCACCCCGCTGCCGCAGAAGATCTTCGCGCTCCGCCAGACGCCGCAATGGAACATGCCGGTCTTCATCCTGTCGACCGAAGCCGCGCCGCGCGCCGCCCGCATCCTCGATCTGCTCGACGGCCGCAAGGATGCCGACGGCAAGCGCTCGGGCGGTCTGAAGAGTGACCAGCAGTCGAAGCTCGCCGACGACGCCCGCAATGTGGCCGACGCGGTCGAGCGGTTGCTGCTGCTGCAATGGATCCTGCTCGCCGCGGGGCTTGCGCTCGCCACGGTGATTGCGATCCTGGTTGCGCGCTCCATCACCCGTCCGATCGTCGAGCTGGTGAGCGATTCCGCGCGCCTGTCCGGCGGCGACACAAGTGTCGAATTCAGGACCGCCGAGCGCGGTGACGAGATCGGCGTGGTCTCGCAGGCGGTGGCCAAATTCCGCGACAATGTGATCGCCCAGCAGCAGGCGGCGGCGTCTCTCGCGCGCGAAGCGGAAGCGCGCGAAGCCGCCAACCGCAACATGGAGGACGCGGTCGAGGATTTTCGCGCGACCTCGCGCGACCTGCTCGCGCTGGTCGGCGAGAACGCGGGCACCATGCGGCAGACCGCGGAGAGCCTCGGCGGCATCGCCAATCATGCGACGAGCCAAGCCGCGTCCGCAGCGACCGCCTCCGAACAGACCGCGGTCAACGTCCAGACCGTCGCCGCGCCGGCCGAGCAGCTCGCGGGTTCCATCGTCGAGATCGGCCGGCAGATCGAACTGTCCAACAAGACCGTGCGCTCCGCGGGCGAGGTGACCGCGCGCTCGGAGAGCGAGATCGAGGGGCTCGCGCACGCCGCGCAAAGCATCAGCTCGGTGGTCGATTTGATCCAGGCGATTGCGGCCCAGACCAACCTGCTGGCGCTCAACGCCACCATCGAGGCCGCCCGCGCCGGCGAGGCCGGTCGCGGCTTTGCCGTGGTCGCGTCCGAGGTCAAGGCGCTGGCCGACCAGACCCGCAATGCGACGCAAGAGATCGCCCAGCACATTGCCGCGATCCAGAACTCGACCGGCAGCGCGGTCGCCTCCGTCAAGGAGGTCGCAACCGCCATGCGCCGGATCGACGAGGTGACCGCGGCGATTGCCAGCGCCGTGGAGGAGCAGGGCGCGGCGACGCGGGAGATCTCGCAGAACGTCCAGATGGCGGCATCGGGAACGCAGACGCTGGCAACCAGCATCGGCACCGTCTCCGGCGCCATTGCGGAAACTAACCGCTCGGCCGACGATGTGATGGGGGCCGCGAACCAGGTTTCGGGGGCGGCCGAGCACCTCGCTACCGAGGTCCAGGCCTTCTTCGTCCGGCTGCGCACCGGTCCGACGGAACGGCGCAGCAGCCGCGACGCGGCCTGATTCAATCGGTCAGATATTCCGGATAATGGCTCCGGATCTTGTCGAGCTCGCTCAGCGTGCCTGACAGATGCTTGCGCAGATGCTGTTGCGCGGCGTCGGCGTCGCCGGCCTCGATCGCGCGGGTGATCAGCTTGTGGTGACGGACGATGTTCTGGGCCTTGCCGGGCGAGGGCAAATGCAGCCGGCGCAGCCGGTCGATATGTCCGCTGCGGCTGCGCACCAGCGTCCACAGCTCCTGCTTGCCGGCCGCGGCATAAAGCTGCGCGTGAAAATCATTGTCGGCGGCGATGAAGCTCTCGAAGTCCCCGGCTTTCGCGAATTGCTGCTGAAGCGCGATCACATGGTCGAGGCGGAGGACCAGGGCCTGGTCATGCTGCTCTGCGAGCAGCCGGACGATTTCGAGCTCGAGCGCCTGGCGCAGGAAATGGGCCTGTTCGGCGCGGCCGACATCGACCCGGCTGACCACGGTCGCGTGCTGCGGAAACACGTCCACCAGCCCTTCTTCCTCGAGCCGCATCAGGGCGTCGCGGATCGGCGTCGAGCTGACGCCGAATTGCGCGGCGAGATCGGTGCGCGACAGCGGCGAGCCCGGGGGCAGTTCGAGCGCGAGAATGGCGTTGCGCAGCCGCTCGAACACCTGCGGCGCGGCCTGCCGAGCCCGGTCGAGCGGCGCCCCCCGGCGGGCGGTCGCGCGGGACGCGGAATGGGCGGTTTCCATGCGAGGAGCTCCGGGAGGCTTGCCTTTGGTGCACTAATGCATTAGTGCATCAGCAGGATCGCTCGTCAATGGCGGCCGGAGGAAACGAACAATTATGATCAAGCAATTCCAGCGTGGCGCTGCCGCCATCGCCCTGATCGTCGCAACCGTGCTGGCGGCTTCGCCGGCGCGTGCGCAGCAGAAGTCCGAGATCGCGCTGTCGCGCCAGCCCGGCATTTTCTACATGCCGAGCCACATCATGGAGAAGCTGAAGCTGATCGAGAAACACGCAGCTTCACTCGGCCTCGCAGGCATCACCACCAAATGGATCACCTTCTCGGGCGGCGGCGCGCAGACCGATGCGCTGCTCGCGGGCGGCGTCGACATCCTCAACACCGGCACCGGCAATCTTCTGCTGCTGTGGGACCGCACCCGCGGTGGGGTGAAGGGCATCGTCGCGACCTCGGCGCAGCCGATGACGCTGATCAGCCGCGACGCCAACATCAAGTCGATCAAGGACTTTGGCCCGGCGGACAAGATCGCGGTGCCGACCGTCAAGGTCTCGACCCAGGCGATCGTGCTTCAGATCGCGGCCGCCGAGGCCTTCGGCGCCGATCAATGGTCGAAGCTGGACGCCAACACAGTTCAACTCGGTCATCCCGACGCCTATGCGGCGCTGTCCAATCCCAAGCACGAGGTGCACAACCACTTCTCGATCCCGCCGTTCACCTTCCTGGAACTGAAGAACGTGCCGGGCGCGCATATCGTGCTGTCGTCGCCGGACGTGATGGGCGGGCCGCTCAGCCAGGCGCAGTTCTTCACCACCACCAAATTCGCCGAGGCCAATCCGAAGATCATCCAGGCCGTGCGCGACGCCACCAAGGAAGCGCAGGCCCTGATCCGCAGCGACACCAAGCAGGCGGTCGAGATCTACAAGGAGATCACCGGCGACAAGACCTCGGTCGAGGAACTGCTCGATCTGCTCAAGGAGCCCGGCATGATGGAGTGGAATCTCGAGCCGCAGGGCACGATGAAGTTCGCTGCGCATCTGTTCAAGACTGGCACGCTGAAGAGCCAGCCCAAGGCCTGGACGGACTACTATCTGCCCGTCGCGCACGATCTGAAGGGCAACTGATGGCGCTGCTCGACGTCAGCTCCGTGACGCTGCGCTACAAGACCTCCAGCGCAGTCGTCACCGCCACCGAGAGGGTGAGTTTCACGGTCGACAAATCCGACCGCTTCGTGCTGCTCGGTCCCTCCGGCTGCGGCAAGTCGACCCTGCTCAAGGCCGTCGGCGGCTACATGACCCCGAGCGAGGGCCGCATGACCATCGGCGATCGCGAGATCCACGGTCCCGGCGCCGACCGCATGATGATCTTCCAGGAGTTCGACCAGCTCCTGCCCTGGAAGAGCGTGCTCGCCAACGTCATGTTTCCGCTGCTGACCGCGCGAAAGCTGTCGCGCAGGGACGCCGAGGCGAAGGCACGGGCCTATATCGAGAAGGTCGGCCTCACCCGCGTGGTCGATGCCTATCCGCACACGCTGTCCGGGGGCATGAAGCAGCGCGTCGCGATCGCGCGCGGCATGGCGATGGAGCCCGACATCCTCTTGATGGACGAGCCGTTCGCGGCGCTCGACGCCCTGACGCGCCGGACCTGCCAGGACGAGCTGCTCCAGCTCTGGAGCGAGACCAAATTCACCGTGCTGTTCGTGACCCATTCGATCGCGGAAGCGATCCGCATCGGCAACCGCATCCTGCTGCTGTCGCCGCATCCCGGCCGGGTCAAGGCTGAGGTAATCGACGTCGACAAGGTCTCGAACGAAGACGGCAGCGCCGGCCGGCTGGAGAAGGAGATCCACGATCTCCTGTTCGCCGGCGAAGCCACCGCGCATTGAGGAGCCTCTGATGGGCGAAGCCAAGATATTGCTGCGGGCCGAGCCTGCCGCCGCCAGTTCAGCCGCGGGCGAGGTCGAGCGCAAGCTGAGCGTGCTCGAGCTGTTGTGGAACGACGGCTTCGTCCGCAAGTCGGTGATCATCCTGTTCCTGGCGGCGGTTTGGGAAGCCTACGGCGTCGCTCTCGACAATCCGCTGTTGTTCCCGACGCTGCACGATACCGCCATCACGCTGTTCGACCGCGTCAAGGACGGCACCATTCCGATGCGGGCCTGGACGTCGCTGAAAGTGCTGTTCATGGGCTATTCGGCCGGCATCGCGCTCGCCGCGATCTTCACGGTGCTTGCCATCTCGACCCGCATCGGCACCGACTTCCTCGAGACTGTCACGGCGATGTTCAATCCGTTGCCGGCGATCGCGCTGTTGCCGCTCGCTTTGATCTGGTTCGGACTCGGCAATGGCAGCCTCGTCTTCGTGCTGATTCATTCGGTGCTGTGGCCGGTCGCGCTCAACACCCATTCCGGCTTCAAGAGCGTGTCCAACACGCTGCGCATGGTCGGCCGCAATTACGGCCTGCGCGGATTGCCTTACGTGGCAAAGATCCTGATCCCCGCGGCGTTCGGCTCGATCCTGACCGGTCTCAAGATCGGCTGGGCCTTTGCCTGGCGCACGCTGATCGCGGCCGAGCTGGTGTTCGGCGTGTCCTCGGGGCAGGGCGGCCTTGGCTGGTTCATCTTCGAGAACCGCAATCTGCTCGACATACCCGCGGTGTTCGCGGGCCTCTTGACGGTGATCATCATTGGGCTCTTTGTCGAGAACCTGATCTTCCGCGCCATCGAGCGGAATACCGTGCAGAAATGGGGCACCCAATCATGACCAAGAAGAAAATAACGCCCGACCAGCTCCGCAGCGCGCGCTGGTTCGCGCCCGACGATCTCCGCTCGTTCGGCCACCGCTCCCGCACCATGCAGATGGGATACGCGCCGGAGGAGTGGAAGGACCGCCCGATCATCGCGATCCTCAACACCTGGTCGGATGCGCAGCCGTGCCACATGCACTTCAAGTCGCGCGTCGACGACGTCAAGCGCGGCATCCTGATGGCGGGCGGCCTGCCGATCGAGCTGCCGGCGCTGTCACTGTCGGAATCGCTGCTGAAGCCGACCACCATGCTCTATCGCAATCTGCTGGCGATGGACGCGGAAGAGTTGCTGCGCAGCCATCCCGTCGACGGCGTGGTGCTGATGGGCGGCTGCGACAAGACCACGCCGGCGCTGCTGCTGGGCGCGACCTCGATGAACATCCCGGCGATCTATTTGCCGGCCGGCCCGATGCTGCGCGGCAACTGGAAGGGCAAGACGCTCGGCTCCGGCTCCGACGGCTGGAAATATTGGGACGAACGCCGCGCCGGAAAGATTTCCGACAAGGACTGGCTCGACATCGAGGCGGGCATCGCCCGCAGCTACGGCACCTGCATGACCATGGGCACGGCCTCGACCATGACGGCGATTGCCGAAGCGATCGGCATGACGCTGCCCGGCGCCTCCTCGATTCCCGCCGCCGACGCCAATCACATCCGCATGGCCAGTGAATGCGGCCGCCGCATCGTCGAGATGGTGTGGGAGGATCTGACGCCGAAACTGATCCAGACCCGCAAGGCGTTCGAAAATGCCATTGCGGTGGCGATGGCGATGGGCTGCTCGACCAACGCGATCATCCATCTGATCGCGCAAGCCCGCCGCGCCGGCCTCGACATCGGCCTCGACGATTTCGAGAAGGCCAGCCGCAAGGTGCCCGTGATCGCCAACGTGCGGCCGAGCGGCGATGCCTATCTGATGGAAGACTTCTTCTATGCCGGCGGCCTGCCGGCGCTGATGGGCCAGATCAAGCCGCATCTGCATCTCGACTGCATCACGGTGACAGGAAAGACCGTCGGCGAGAATATCGAAGGCGCCGAAGTCCACAACGACGACGTGATCCGCGGAATCGACAACCCCATCTACAAGGAGGGCGCGCTGGCCGTGCTCAAGGGCAATCTCGCGCCCGACGGCTGCGTGATCAAGCCGAGCGCCTGCGCGCCGCGCTTCCTCAAGCACACCGGGCCGGCGCTGGTGTTCGACGATTATCCGTCGATGAAGAAGGCGGTCGACGATCCCAATCTGGATGTCACCGAGGACCACATTCTGATCCTGCGCAATGCGGGGCCGCAGGGCGGGCCGGGCATGCCGGAATGGGGCATGCTGCCGATCCCGACGAAACTGGTGAAGCAGGGTGTGCGCGACATGGTGCGCATCTCGGATGCGCGCATGAGCGGCACCAGCTACGGCGCCTGCATCCTGCACGTCTCGCCGGAATCCTACATCGGCGGCCCGCTGGCGCTGGTGCAGAATGGCGACCGCATCACGCTCGACGTCGCCGCGCGCACCATCAATCTCGACGTCCCCGAAGCCGAGCTGGAAAAACGCCGCGCGACCTGGAAGCAGCCCGAGCGCCGCTTCGAGCGCGGCTATGGCTGGATGTTCACCAAGCACATCAAGCAGGCCAATGACGGCTGCGACTTCGACTTCCTCGAGACCGATTTCGGCGCGCCGATCGGCGAGCCGTCGATTTATTAGTCCCACCCACCGTCGTTCCGGGATGGTCCGAAGGACCAGACCCGGAACCTCGAGATTCTCAGGTGCGCAATTGCGCACCGCAGTTCGGCTTCGCCGCCCCGGAATGACGAAATAGAGAGAGTGAGATGTCCAAACTTTCCGAAGCCACCCGCACAAAGCTCAAATCCGTCTCCACCGCCACCGTCGCCACCGCGCTGTTCAAGCGCGGCCTGCGCATCCAGATGATCCAGGACGTGCATCCGCTCGGTGCGGACCAGCCGACCATGGTCGGCGAGGCCTTCACGCTGCGCTACATGCCGGCGCGCGAGGATCTCAACACCATCGACGTGTTCAAGGACCGCTCGCATCCGCAGCGCAAGGCGGTGGAGGATTGCCCGGCAGGCAGCGTGCTGGTGATGGACAGCCGCAAGGACGCACGCGCGGCTTCGGCCGGCGCGATCCTGGTGAAGCGGCTGATGAAACGCGGCGTCGCCGGCGTCGTCACCGACGGCGGCTTTCGCGACTCCGCCGAGATCGCCAGGCTCGGCATCCCCGCCTATCACCATCGCCCGTCGGCACCGACCAACCTCACGCTGCACCAGGCGATCGAGATCAACGTTCCCATCGGCTGCGGTGACGCTCCGGTATTTCCCGGCGACATCATCCTCGGCGATGCCGACGGCGTGATCGTGATCCCCGCGCATCTCGCTGATGAGATCGCCAACGAGACCTTCGAGATGACGGCGTTCGAGGATTTCGTCACCGAGGAAGTCGGCAAGGGCCGCGGTATCTTCGGTCTCTATCCGGCTACGGATCCGCAGACGCTCACCGATTTTGCGGAGTGGCGGAAGAAAAACGGCCGGTAAGGCCAGCGCTAAACGACGTCAAGAAACAGGCCGGCCACATCAAGCGCCGGCCTTTTATCACCCAGGGAGGATTTTATGAATTTCACGCGACGCAATCTCGTGGCCGGCGCTGGCGCAGCAATGGCGTCCACGCTTCTGGCCCGCGCCGCCGGCGCCCAGTCGTTCCCGTTCACGCCGAACCAGCGCTACCCCGACCCCGCCGTCCAGATCCTCGATCCCAGCTTCACAAAATATCGGCTCTACTCCTCGACGGTCGAGCAGGTCGCATCAGGCATGCGCTGGGCCGAAGGCCCCGCCTATTTCCCCGAGGGCGGCTATCTGCTGGTCTCCGACATTCCCAACAACCGGATCATGAAGTTCGACGAGAAGACCGGCCAGACCAGCGTGTTCCGCGCCAATGCCAATTACGCCAACGGCAATGCGCGCGACCGCCAGGGCCGCCTCGTCACCTGCGAGCATTCCGTCACCCGCCGCATCACCCGCACCGAGAAGGACGGCAAGATCACCGTGCTCGCCGACAAGTTCGAGGGCAAGCGTCTGAACGCGCCGAACGACATCGTGGTGAAGTCCGACGACAGCGTCTGGTTCACAGATC
The DNA here is from genome assembly GCF_054863005.1 of Bradyrhizobium sp. 25ACV. Lineage (NCBI taxonomy): Bacteria > Pseudomonadati > Pseudomonadota > Alphaproteobacteria > Hyphomicrobiales > Nitrobacteraceae > Bradyrhizobium > Bradyrhizobium sp. 25ACV. Next base: position 64,530 of record NZ_JAVAYO010000026.1, on the reverse strand, counting down.
CCTTGTTCGGCATCAACGGCGAGTGGGAGGGCAAGAAGGAAAAGGCTGAGCAGGCCACCACCAACGTCTACCGCATCGCCAAGGACGGCAAGATCACCGCCGTCCTCACCGACCTCGTCAATCCCAACGGCCTCGCCTTTTCGCCGGACGAGAAGAAGCTCTATATCGTCGAATGGAAGGGCACGCCCAATCGCAGCATCTGGAGCTACAATGTCGGCGACGACGGCGCGCTCAGCGGCAAGACCAAGCTGATCGACGCCGCCGACCAGGGCTCGCTCGACGGCTTCCGCGTCGACCGCGACGGCAATCTCTGGTGCGGCTGGGGCTCCAACGGCGCGCTGCAGGGCGAGCCGACCGATGTCGGCGGCCGCAAGGTGTTTCAGCTCAGGGCCAAGCCGGAAGATCTCGACGGCGTCATGGTGTTCAACGCGGACGGCAAGCCGCTCGCCTTCATCAAGCTGCCCGAACGCTGCGCCAATCTCTGCTTCGGCGGCCCGAAGAACAACCGGCTTTATATGGCGAGCAGCCATTCGGTGTATGCGCTGTATGTCGAGGCGCACGGGGCGGTGTGAGGTGTTTGTGGGGCAGTAACTCGCCCCACTCAAGTCGTCGTCCCTGCGAACGCAGGGACCCATAACCACAGGGAGCAGTTTGGCGAAGACTTGCAGTTCAGAAGTCTTCGCCGGTACGTGCACCGTCTAATCTAGATATATCACGCGGTATGGGTCCCGGCGTTCGCCGGGACGACGGCTGTGGGTGTGGCTACACTCCGGCCTCCGCCATCCCCGCCGCCCACAGCGCGAACGCATAGACGATCGCGACCTCATCCAGCCGGTCGAACCGGCCCGAGGCGCCGCCATGACCGGCGCCCATGTTGGTGCGGAGCAGGACCGGGCCGCCGCCCTTCATGGTGGCGCGCAGGCGCGCAATCCATTTCGCCGGCTCCCAATAGGTGACGCGCGGATCGGTCAAGCCGCCCATCGCCAGGATCGCTGGATAGTCCTTCGCCGCGACATTGTCATAAGGCGAGTAGGACAGGATCGTTCGAAAATCCTGCTCGCTCTCGATCGGGTTGCCCCATTCCGGCCATTCCGGCGGCGTCAGCGGCAGGGTGTCGTCGAGCATGGTGTTGAGCACGTCGACGAACGGCACTTCGGCGACGATGCCGGCGAACAATTCCCCGGCACGGTTGGCGACCGCGCCCATCAGCATGCCGCCGGCCGAGCCACCATGTCCGACGATGCGTTTTGCGCTGGTGTACTTCGCGGCGATCAGCGCCTGCGCGCTGGCGGCGAAATCGTCGAACGAATTCGTCTTCTTCTCGCGCTTGCCGTCGAGATACCAGCCCCAGCCCTTGTCGGCGCCGCCGCGGATATGGGCGATGGCGTAGACGAAGCCGCGGTCGACCAGCGACAGGCGGTTGGCGTTGAAGGACGCCGGCATCGCCATGCCGTAGGAGCCGTAGCCGTAGAGCAGCAGCGGCGCCGTGCCGTCGAGCTTGAGCCCGCGGCGGTAGAGGATCGACACCGGCACCTCGGCGCCGTCATGCGATTTCGCCGTGATGCGCGTGGTAACGTAATCGGCCGCATCGTGGCCCGACGGAATCTCCTGGCGCTTGCGCAAGGTGCGCGTGCGCTTGACCATGTCGTAGTCATAGACTTCCGACGGCGTCGTCATCGACGAATAGGCAAAGCGCAAATTCGTCGTCTCGAATTCGTAGGAGCCCATCGTATCCAGCGAATAGGCGGCCTCATCGAAGGCGATGGCATGCTCCTCGTTCGAGGCGAGATCGCGGATCACGATCGCCGGCAGCGCATTGGCGCGCTCCAGCCGCACCAGATGGCCGGCATAGAGATCGAGGTCGATGAGGTAGATGCCGGGACGATACGGGATCAGATCGCGCCAGTTCTTGCGCTCGGGCGAAGCAAGCGGCGCGGTGACGATCTTGAAGTCGATGGCGTCGTCGGCATTGGTGAGGATGAAGAGCTGGTCGCCGCGATCGGCCAGCGAATATTGCACGCCTTCCTCGCGCGCCGCGACCAGGCGCGGCGGCGCCTCGGGGTTGGCGAGATCGATCAGGCGCTGTTCTGAAGTCTCGTGATCGCCGCCGGCGATCACGCAGAAGCGGCCGCTGGTGCTCTCGTGCAGATGGGTGAACCAGCCGGCATCCTGCTCTTCATAGACCAGCGTGTCGTCGGCCTGCTTGGTGCCGAGCCTGTGCCGCCACACCTGCATCGGCCGATGATTGTCGTCGAGCTTCATATAGAAGAAGCTCTTGCAGTCCGCGGCCCAGACCACGCCGCCATCGGTCTCCTCGACCACGTCGTCGAGATCCCTGGCCGTTGCCCAGTCGCGCACGCGGATCGAAAAATATTCCGAGCCCTTGGTGTCGGCGCTCCAGGCCTGCAGCTTGTGATCGTAGGAGTGCCGGCTGCCGCCGAACCTGAAATATTTGTGGTCCTTGGCGAGCGCATCGCCGTCGAGCACGATCTCGCCGTCGCCGCCGTCGCGCGGCATGCGCCCGAACAGCTCGTGCTGTCCCCCCTCGCGAAACCTGCGGAAATAGGCGAACGGGCCGTCGGGCGAGGGCACGCTGGAATCGTCCTCCTTGATCCGCCCGCGCATCTCCCGCACCAGCGTCTTCTGCAGGGATGCGGTGTGGCCGAGCAAGCTCTCGGTGTAGACGTTCTCCTCATCCAGATATTTGCGGATGTCGGGATCGAGCACCTTGGGATCGCGCAGCACCTCCTGCCATTTCGCGTCCTTCAGCCAGGCATAGTCGTCGGTCACGGTGATTCCGTGCCGCGTGAAGGAATGCGGCCGGCGCGGGGCGACGGGGGGCTGGGAAGGGGTTTTGGCCTGGGTCACTCGGTCCTCATCTCAATACGTGTTCCATCTTATATCGTCCCGCTTCCACGAATTGCCAGCACGACTCCGCCAAGCCTGCCGGGTTGTTGACCGGCCCCTTGTATGCTTTACGGACCAAAATCCCCGCCGCCGGTCCAGCCTGATGCTGTTCAACTCCTACCCGTTCATCCTGTTGTTCCTGCCGGTCGTGCTGGCCGGCTATTTCTGGCTCGGGCGGCGCAGCAATCTCACCCCGGTGATCTGGCTGGCGCTGGCCTCGCTCACCTTTTACGCCATCGGCAACTGGCAGTTCGTGGCGCTGTTGCTGCTGTCGATCGCCTTCAACTACGGCGTCGGCCATCTCCTGATCGTCGCGGAGCTCGGCCCGTCGCACCGCAAGGCGGCGCTCGCGCTTGGTGTCGTCGGCGATCTGCTGGTGCTCGGCATCTTCAAATATGCCGGCTTTGCTGCCGAGAACATCAACACGCTGTTCGGCTCGCATCTTGCGGCTCACATCCTGCTGCCGGTCGGCATCTCCTTCTACACCTTCACGCAGATCGCGTTCCTGGTGGACGCCTATCGCGGGCAGGTCGCGGCTTATGCGCTGCCGCATTACGCGCTGTTCGTGACCTATTTCCCGCATCTGATCGCCGGGCCCATTCTCCACCACAAGGACATGATCCCGCAATTCGAGCGGAAGGAGACGAAGCATCCGGACGGACATCTGATGTTGTGCGGTGTCATCATCTTTGCCATCGGCCTGTTCAAGAAGACATGTCTCGCCGACGGCATCCAGCCGCTGGTCGCGCTCGCCTTCGAGGCGCGCTCGCCGAGCTTCGACCAGGCCTGGTGTGGTGCGCTCGCCTATACGTTCCAGCTCTATTTCGATTTCTCCGGCTATTCCGACATGGCGATCGGGATCTCGCTGATGTTCGGCATCTTCCTGCCAATCAACTTCGACTCGCCCTACAAGGCGACCAGCATTGTCGAGTTCTGGCGTCGCTGGCACATGACGCTGTCGCAATTCCTGCGCGACTATCTCTACATCCCGCTCGGGGGCAACCGCCACGGCCGCCTGCTGCGCTATGTCAATCTGATGGTCACGATGCTGCTCGGCGGGCTCTGGCACGGCGCCGCCTGGACTTTTGTCATTTGGGGCGCACTGCACGGGGCCTATCTCTGCGTCAATCACGCCTTCAACGCCCTGATGCCAACCATTCCGTCGGCCCTTGCGCGCCCGGCTCGCATCGCCGGAGCAGCGCTGACGTTCCTCGCCGTCGTCGTCGCCTGGGTGTTCTTCCGCGCCGAGAGCGTCGCCTGGGCGCTGCGTGTGCTCCACGCCATGGCCGATCCCTCGAACATCGTTTTCGGCCGCGAGGAGATCGCGGCGCTGGTGCTGATCTCCATCTACGCCGCGTTGGTGTGGCTGGCGCCGAACACGCAAGGCATCTTGGGATACGATCATGCCAACCGCCGGGTCGGCGAGAATTTGCGGGCAGGGCGCATGCGGCCGCTGTTTCTCTACGGCGCGTCGCTGGTGCTTGCATTTGGGATCCTTGGCATCCAGAGCCACAGCGAATTCATCTATTTCCGGTTCTGATGCACAGGCCGTTCACCAGTCTCAATCGCCTTCTGCTCGCGAGCATCGCATTCGTGCTTGGTGCGGCCGTGCTCACCTATTTCGTCGATCCCCTGCAGCTGTTCCGCTCCTCGCGCGCCGCCTTCTATTCCGACGATACGCGCGTGCAGAATGCTGGTCTGATCCGCAGCCAGTCTTTCGACACCGTTTTCATGGGCACCTCGCTCGCGATCCATTTCCGCCAGAGCGACATCGACCGCGCGCTCGGCGGTCGCTCGCTCAAGCTGGCGATGACCGGCTCCAACTCGCGCCAGCAGGGTTTCGTGCTGGAGCAGGCGATCGACCGCGGCGCAAGGCGCGTAATCTGGGCGATGGACGATTTCATCTTCGTCGATGCGGCCGACATCGAGGCCGATCCTTATCTGTCCGTCGATCTCTATCGCGGGACGGCCAAGGGCATCGCGGCCTATCTGTTCAGCGCCGCGATGGCGAAAGAGTCCCTGTTCACGCTGCTGCGGTCGGTCCCGCCGTTGCAGGGGCCGCTGACCCGCGCGGCGCCGTTTCTGCCCGTCAAGTTCGCGCTGGCTGATGTCGACGACATTTACGCGCTGCCGCGTGATTTCGACGTCGCGCGCGAGTACAATGCGAAGAGGACGCTCGCCGCCTTCGCCTACATCACCAGCCCCGTACGCAGCCGCTTTCTCGGCGAAGGCTACGGCTATGAGGCCATGGCCAGGCATTTCGAGCGCGATGCCATCGGCCTGATCGCGCGTCACCCCGACGTGACCTTCGACATCTACTTCCCGCCCTATTCGATCCTGCAATTCGTCGCGATGCGCGATGCCTCGCCCGAGACGCTGAAGATCGTCACCGATCTGACGGCACTGATGGCGCAGCGCCTGACGCAGCTACCCAACGTCCGCCTGCACGATTTCCGCGCGATCAAGGCGGTGACGCACGATCTCGATAATTACGGCGACGTCATCCACCATTCGCCTGTGGTCGATGCGATGGTGCTGCAGTGGCTGGCGAGCGGGGAGCATCGGGTCGATCCGAAGCAGCCGCTTGCGTCACTGGAGGAGTTGAAGGCGCAGGTCGAGGCCTATTGCGTGGCGAAGCCTTAGCAAACCACTCCGCTGTCGTCCCTGCGAACGCAGGGACCCATAACCACAGGGAGGAGTTTGGCGAAGGCAAGTAGTGAAGGAACCTTGCGCGGTACCGTGATCGCGCCTTATCGCGAGATCACGCGGTATGGGTCCCTGCGTTCGCAGGGACGACAGCGGAGTGTGAGGCGCGGCGGCGCCTCTACACCGCCACCTCGTCGCCGAGATACGCGACCGCCGCTTCCAGGCCGCCCTTGCCGTGCGGGATCTTCAGGGCGTTCAGGCCGATCTCGATCACCCCTAACGTGCCGAGCAGCATCGGCGCGTTGACGTGGCCCATATGGGCGATACGGAAGGCCTGGCCCGAGAGATCGCCGATGCCGGTGCCGAGCACGACGCCGCACTTGTCCTTGCAATAGCGTTGCAGCACCGCGGGGTCGTGGCCGTTGCTCATGGTCACCGTGGTCACGGTGTTGGAGCGCTCGTTGGCCTCCGCCACGTTGAAGCCGAGCACCTGGCCTTCCGACCATGCGCCAACCGCGCGGCGTGCGGCTTCGCCGAGCAGGCTGTGGCGGCGGAAGGCGTTCTCCAGGCCTTCCTCGTGCAGCATGTCGATCGCCTTGCGCAAGGCGAACAAGAGATGCACCGGCGCGGTGCCGGCGTATTTGCGATAATTCTCGGTGCCCTCGCGCTCGCTCCAGCTCCAATAGGGCGTCGACATGTTGGCCTTCTTGTGCACCTCGAGCGCGCGCGCATTGGCAGCGACGAAGCCGAGGCCGGGGGGCGTCATCAGCCCCTTCTGCGAGCCGGACATCGCAACATCGATGCCCCATTTGTCCATCTCGAACGGCATGCAGCCGAGCGAAGCGACGGTGTCGACCATGTAAAGCGCGGGATGGCCGCTCGCCTTGATCGCCTTGCCGATCGCCTCGATGTCGTTCTGCACGCCCGAGGCGGTGTCGACCTGGACGACGACGACGGCCTTGATGGTGTGCTCCTTGTCGCGGCGCAGGCGCTCCTCGACTTCGTGCGGCCGCACCGCGCGGCGCCAGTCGCCCTTGAGCACCTCGACCTCGGCGCCCATCAGGGCTGCCGCATTGCCCCAGCCGATCGCGAAGCGCCCGCTCTCCAGCACCAGCACCTTGTCGCCGCGCGACAGCACGTTGCTCAGTGCCGCTTCCCAGGCGCCGTGGCCGTTGGCGATATAGATGTAGGACTTGCCCTTGGTCGCAAACAGTTTCGAGATGTCACTGAGCAGGCTCTCGGTCAGGTCGAGCATCTCCTTGGAGTAGATGTCGATCGCCGGACGATGCATCGCCCGCAGCACCTCGTCGGGCATCGTGGTGGGCCCGGGGATGGCCAGAAATTCCCGGCCCGCGCGAACGGTCATTGCTGTTGGTCCTTGTTGCTTGAGAACGGACTGGTGGGTTTGCTGATTCACGTTTTACGCGCCGTGAACCCCCAAGAAAAGCACGCAAAACGCAGGTCTGGGGCTCTCATCTCTTGGTCTCGCGGCAGCCGGCGGCTTCCGCCTCCTCGACCGAGCAGAACCAGCGGGTGCCCTTGCTGATCTTCATCTTGATCTGGGTGTACCAGCGGCTGGTCGGCTGGTGAAAGATGCATTCGCCGGCGCTGTTGACGTTGCCCTTGATGGTGCAGTCGGGGGAAGGCGCCACCGGTCCCGAGGCCGAGGCGAGCAGCACCGCATGCGCCCCGTCGGGCGGCTTGGTGGCGCCGAGGATGGCGGTCTTCTTGTTGCGGACGCGCCAGTCCCAGGGCGCGATGAAGGCGCCCTGCCACATCCCGGCTTTAGCCTCACGCGCAGCGGCCTCGTCGGGCTCGTAGTCCTTGGAGATGCGGGTGTAGGCCAGCGCCCAGCCGCTGCGCACCAGCCATTTCTGGATGTCCTCGCCGCCGACCTCGCAGCGCGCCACAGTGCGGCCGCGCCGGTCGATCGAACGGGTGTGGCAGACCCAGCTCTTGCCCTCGGCGTATTTGGCGAGCTCGTCGCGCGCCGCGACGCCGCAGGTCCAGCGCTCGCTCTTGGTGTTGAGGCAGAGCTGGTCGACCGCAGGCGCGTCGATGCCGCCGAGCCGGATCCGCGTGTTGCCGATCACGACGGCATCGCCGGCGCGGACTTTTGCGGTGCCGGTGATGTCGGCGGCCTCGGCCAGCGACGGGAGAGCGAGCAAGGACAGCGCAATCAGGATCTTTCGCAGCATGCCGTTCCGCGTGTGATGAAAATCTCGATAGATCGCGCAATTGTGGTCGGCTTTTGGCCGCCCGGCCAGCGTATGCCTAACAAACGGGCTTTCAACTTCCCGTCATCGTGGAAGGTCACTCGGCTCGTGTCCCGGACGCGGTGCGGCGTGCAACGCCGCTCCGCAGAGCCGGGACCCAGAAATTTACAGACACATCTCGCAGAGGCATAGGCCCCGGCTCTGCAGCGCACCGCCGAAGGGGCGCTGCGCTGCGTCCGGGGCACGGATACAGTGTCCCCTCACCCCCGCGACATCGCCCGCTTCGCCACCGCCAGCCCCATCAGCACGAACGCCGACGTCACCTCCGGCCCGCCCACCAGGATCCGCGTCGGCGTCTTCATCTTGTTCCACTCATAGGCGCGGAACGGGCCGCGGCGGCCGCCTTCGCCCAGACTAGCGACGATCACGTTCAGCGCCGGCGCGAAGGCGCGCGGGTCGGCGCCGAGATGGCCGAGCGCGATCAGCGCCAGTGCCGCGTCGAACACGTTCATCTCCGCCGCCATCAGCTCGCCCTTGACGTAGGACAGCACGCGATGGCGGATGAAGTCGAAATCGCCGGCGGGATCGATCGCGGCCTGCGCCGCCAGCGGCAGCGCCAGGAACGCCGCATAGCAGCGGCCGAAATAGGCGCTGTAAAGCTCAGGCAGATAATAGATGTGCGAGCGCGGGTTGGCGAAGGCGCCGCTCGCCGCCAGCCGCTTCTGGAAGCCGATGATGCGATGCACCGTGGCGAGCCGCGACGGCGTCTCCAGGACTTTCCAGCGCGCGAGGTTACGAAAGCTCACCTCGAGAATGTCGAGATTGAGCGTCGGATCGAGATCGTTGCCGTAGGGACGCTCGCCCTTGAGGTTGTCGATCCAGGTCGCGACGCCGCCCTCATAGTCGATATTGTCGTTGAGCGGCACGGTCACGCGCGGTTCGTTGACGCCGGCGCGCACCTGGTAGCCGGCGTAGAAATCCAGCAGCGGCTGATTGATGATCTCATCAAGGCAGCCGGCCTGCGTCGCAGCGGAGATCGAGCAGGCCGTGGTGTCACAGTCCGGCACGTAAACGCCGAAACCGAGATCCTGCTTGATCTGCGCGAAGTAGCGGGAAAAGCGCGGATGCGGTGGGGGCGCCAAGGCGGTGACGACGTTGAAGCGCGCGCCGTCGATGCCTTCGACCTCCTCGCGGCTGATGTTCACGCAGAAATCCACCATGTCGGCGATGGCGCGCTGGGCCGCGATCTTGTCGGCCGGCGAGGCGAGTCCGGTCTCGCCATAGCTCAGCAGTGCCTCGATGAAGAACGCATCGTAATAGGCCGAGCGGTGGCGGATCTGCACCGGTTCCCACATCGGCTCGGCGACCCCTCGCCAGGGCGGATTGACGACGGCACGCGCTGGCGTGCGCGCGATGAAGACACGGGCGAGGTTGAACAGCAGCGAGGAATTCTTGTAGCCGCGCGCATTGAGGCCCGTGAGCGCCATGATCAGCTCGCGGCCGCGGAAATCAGGATCGCCGATCAGGTTGAAGGCGGCGTAGGTCGGCAGGAAACCGTTCTTGCGGTACGAGCCGAGCAGATGCTGCGCGCAGTCTCGGATCACGCCGTCGATCTGCGCCTCTGGCGGCGCGGAGCCGGTGAACATCGCCGGCGGCGGCTTGGGATGGTCGAGCGCGATGCTGTCGACGAGATCGGCGACCGGCTGGCCGACCGCTGCCCAATCGGGCTCGGCCTCGTCGCGGGCGCGCGCCAGCGCCTCGCGCAACGCCGTCAGCTTGGCCTCGTCGCGCAGCTCGGGCAGTCCAGCCCGCCGCAGCAGCACCCGCAACGCGGGATTGCCGAGCGCGGTCTTGTAGAATTTGGCCAGGTGCGGATCGCCGCTGGCCGTAACAGACAATACGGGGTCGCACACATCGTAAAGCGAGGGTCCGTCCTTCCGGGCGGTCAGCGCCCGGCAGGCGGCGCCGGCAAAATAATGAAGGCTCATGAAATACCTGGTCGCGGGGCCTTGGTCGGGGGCCGGCACGCTCCCATCTGCGCGACGCCCCCTGCCAAGTCGTTGAAAAGGCTACCCGGATTCGCAGGAAATACAAATGTGATGAAGGTCACGGAAAAAGCCGGCACGAAGGCTGCATGATGGAGGCTCGAAAAGGGGTGCCGGGGGCAAAACCGCACAAATCTGGCCTGGAGAATTAACGAACATCTTCAGCCACTTAGTTCAATTTTTGGGCAATCTATTGCCGGGGAGGCGATATCCGGTTAAGGGTTTGTTTGGTGCGGCGCCGCAAATTGCGCGCAATTCGGGGGCACATCCCCGGCCAATCCCTCAAACCTAAAGACGCTATCGCGCTACTCAAACAGTGTGCGCGCGCTTGGCTGGTCTTTGGCACTGACAGGAATGAAGCGAGATGAATGTTAGGCAGCTCGACATTTCCCGACGCACGATCGCGTTGGCCGCGGCCCTCATCGGCACGGTGTCGCTCGTGATCGGCGCCCATGCTGCTCTCAACATGCGCGCGATCGACGCCGCCAAGGCCGTCTCGACCGACCAGATCACGGGCTCGATCGCCCAGACCTCGCGCCTCGCCCTCGTCATCGGCAATGGACATTATCCCGACGCCAGCGCGCCGCTGACGCAGTCGATCAACGACGCCCGCGCGCTGTCCTCGTCCCTGCGCAAGAACGGTTTTGACGTCGACATGGTGGAAGACGCGACCAAGGACGACATGGTCCGCGCCGTCAATCGCCTGAAGTCCCGGATCAAGCGCGACACCGTCGTCATGCTGTTCTTCGGCGGCTACGGCGTGCAGGCCGGACGCGAGAGCTACATGCTGCCGGTCGATGCCGTGATCTGGAAGGAAAGCGACGTCCGCCGCCAGGGTGTCTCGATCGACGGCGTGATCGACATGATGAAGGAGCAGGGCGCCAAGGCCAAGCTCGTCGTCGTCGATGCCTCCCGCCGCAATCCTTACGAGCGTCGCTTCCGCTCCTACAGCCACGGCCTCGCGCCGATCAGCGCGTCCGACAACGCGCTGATCCTGTCCTCCGCTTCGCCCGGCAAGGTCGTCGACGACGGCAAGGGCGAGCACAGCGTGCTGGTCAGCGAGTTCCTGAACAACCTCAGTGCGAAGGGCAGCGCCGAAAGCGTCTTCAACAAGACCCGCGTCGCCATCTCCCGCGCCAGCGAAGGCGATCAGGTCCCGACCGTCTCCTCCTCGCTGCTCGAAGACGTCCACTTCGGCGAAGCCGGCGGCTAGTTTTTTCGCTGGCCTTGTAGGGTGGATTAGCGAAGCGTAATCCACCACTTCTTTTTCATCGCGCGGATAGCAAAGAGGTGGATTACGCCTTCGGCTAATCCACCCTACGGCATGCGTGCATGCGCACGATCGCGGCTGAGACTACTTCGCCGCTTCCGCGGCCATCACCGGGCGCACCGGATCGCCTTCGCGCAGGAGCGCGCCGGCGCGGGCGACGACGACATCGCCGTCGTTGAGGCCGTCGCGGACCTCGATATTGCCGCCCGACATCAATCCGACCTCGACACGCTTGGTCTCGACGCGGTTGCGGCGGATCACCTGCACGACGGTGCCGGCGGATGAGTATTGCACGGCGGTCAGCGGCACCGCGACGTTGCAGCTCTGCCCGGACTTGATCAGCGCGCGTCCGCTCGCCTTCAGCAGCAACCGCTTCTGCGAGGAGATGCCGATATAGACCATGCCCTGCTGGATGTTCGGCTCCACGGTCGGGCCGATGCGGCGCACCTTGCCGTCGATGTCGCCGGCGCCCGCGATCCGCACGGTCGCCGGCTGATTGACCGCGAGCTTGCGCATGTCGGTGGTCGCCACCAGACCGACGAGATCGTATTCACTGCGCGCCACGATCGTGAACAGGGCCTCGCCCTTGGCCGAGGCAAAATTTCCGATCTGCGCGGTCGACGTCGCGATCACGCCCGCCACCGGCGCGGTGACCTGCAGCGTGCCGCCCTCGGGGAGCGCCAGCCGCGCCAGCACCTGGCCGGCGGTGGTGGTGTCGCCGGCCTCCGCCAGCACGTCGGTGACCTTCAGGCCCGGCCGCTCGGGCCGCACCGACGTTTCCTCCCGCGCGATGATCGTGCCGGTGGCTTCGACGATGTCGGAGAAGCAGGACTTTGCGACTTTCAGCACCGTGACAGCCGGCCCCTTGGGCGCGTCGTCATCGGCGGCTCCGGCCGGATAGGGACCGAGGATGAGCATGCCGGTGACGGCTGCGGGATACAGGCTTCGAGCAACGGCACGGGACAAATGACGCATCGGAAATTCCACGGGGCTATGCCTCCAATCGATAGCAGATGGCAGCCGTCCGGACTATGGCAGCGTTGCCCCAAAAAGGAAGGCCGCACCGCCGCAGGCCGTCGCAGCAAGTCTTTGATTAGTCGCAGGATTGGAGAACAGGTTCGCATCTGCCGGGCGGCGCACGACTGCCAAAAGTGCCGTCGATCACGGTCCTCTCATCTGTCAACGGCACAGGTCGCGGCGCGGCCGTAAACGGCCCGTCAGCCGCGGCGCTCACCCAGCAGCTTGCCGTTGGCCCGGTCGATCAAATGCAGGCGCGTGCAGGCCGGACAAGACACCGACACATGCGTGCGGTCGGCCGCCTCGTCGCCGAGCCGATGCTGCACGTTCATGCCGGTCTGCGGGCATTTGAAGACGATATGACGGTCCATGACCGATGATATGCCGGCAGGCGCGCCTTTCCGAAATTGCGGATGATTACGTAGGTCGGTGGTGGCGCCCCCTCACGGCAGGGTCAGGAACTCCACCCAGTTCGGCTTCTTGCCGGTGGGGTAGGATTTCAGCCTGGCCAGCGCGCCGCTGCCCTGGTCGATCGCATAGACCGTCATGCTGTCGGAGAGCTCGCCGACCGCGGCGAGGTAGCGCCCCGTCGGATCGATGTGGAAGCCGCGCGGCTGCTTCTCGGTCGGCACGCTGCCGATCGTGGTGAGCTTGCCGCTGGCTGCATCGACCTTGTAGGCGGTGAGCGTGTTGGTGGTGCGCTCGGAGGCGTAGAGGAAACGGCCGTCCGGAGTGATGTGGATGTCGGCGGCCCAAGGCTTCTTATCAGACTCTTTTCCGTTGAAGCCCTCGGGCAGTGCGGTGGTGCGCTGGATCTCGTCCCATGCGCCGCTCCTGGCCTCATAGGTGAACGCCGCGACGTCGCCGTTCAGCTCGTGGATCAGATAGACGAACTTGCCATTGGGATGGAATACGAAGTGCCGCGGCCCGGACTTCTCCGGCACCTTGTGGGCCGGAGGGTCGTTCGGCGTCAGCGTGCCGGCCGTGGCATCGAACGCGAAGCCCAGCACCTGATCGGAGCCGAGATTGGTCGCGAACGCGAAGCGGTTGTCGGGCGAGGGCAGGAAGGCGTGCGCGTTCGGCCCGGTCGGGATCACCTGCTTCGGCTCGCCGGCGACGCCGTTTGCAACCAGCGGATTCAGCGCGACCTTGTTGCCGCCATAGGAGGCGCTGAACAGGAATTTTCCGCTGCGGTCGACGGCGATGTTCGCCATGCTGTCGGCGAGCGGTCCGTTGCCGATAGGACTGAGCTGGCCCGTCTTGGGATCGATCGCAAAGCTGACCGCCTGGAATGGCTGCGAGCGGATGCCGGCGATCAGCACGCGGTGGTCGGGCGTGATCGCGAGCGGCGTCGAGGAGCCGGGTTTGTCGACGCCCTTGAAGGCGGCCGTCTGCACCGGAATCATCTCGCCGCTCTCGGTCATCTTGAACACGCTGATGTCGTTGCTGTCGGCGTTGCCGACATAGGCGAAGGTCTCGGCCATGCCGGCGTGGACTCCAGAAATGAGAGTGAGGGCTGCGAACAGGGTGGTGGCGATCGCAGCGCGTGGCGCTTTTTTGGATGCGATGCGTCGGGTCGATCTCAACATGGGCTCCTCCTGAGGGCCGGTCGCGGCCTTGTCTTTTGCCGGCGAGGATAGCGGGCGGCGCGCCGCCGCACCAAATTCCAGTTGGGATTGATCGATGCCGAAATTGTATCGGTCGCCGGAGAGGGGCTAGCGCATCGCCGCGGTCCGGGAGGGCAGATGCGGGCTGGACGGATGCGCGGGTGGTCCGAGCACGGTCCAGACGGCGACCGCAACCAGAGCGGACGTCAGGATGGTCCAGGCGATGAGTCGTTTCCGCATCTGGTCGAATCCGTCGCTGTCATGAAGTCGCGGGGCACCGGAATCGTGCACTGCAAACCGCGGCAATCCTATGAACTCGTTCACAGGCGAAAACGGCTGGCGCAAGGCGAACCAATGCCACGCGAGCGCATTGAACCGGCATGCCCCGTGAAAACGATCTCGAAGGTAAGCCCGACATGGGCGGCAAGCATGGCGGTCAAGCCGGCCAGCCCAAGTCGCCGCCGCGCCCGCATCATGGCGAACACGATGAGGACGTCGTGGCAAAGCGCCACACCGGTCAAACCGATCACGCCTCGCCGCCGACCAAATCAAAATAGCGCCTCGCGGCATGGTCGTGCCGCGCCGCGCGTTGGGAACGGCAGCGTCGCTGTGCCGTTACCCCGGTCCCGCGGGCGTGAGAGATCAAAACGGAGGCTGGCTCGTGTTTTGGATTTATTGGAACACCGCCTGGTCGCTGATCATCAGCGGCATCATGGTCGCCACCATCGTCAGCCACCCCGACGCGGAGTTCGTCGAGATCACCGCGGCAAAACAGAAGCTCTGAGCCCGCTATCTTCCAGTCGCAAGCGCGGACGTCCCGGGGCTTAACGTCGAAGAGAAGTACACATCAGTACTTCGCGATTATCGGCCCGCCCCAGCGATAATTCACGCCAACTTTGACGGTATCGATGCTCAGGTGCAGGTCCACCGGAACGGGTCCCGGAGCCAGCGTACCTTGCGGAGCGCGTGTCGTGCCGAAGCCATAATGCATGTATTCGACTTTGGCACTCCAGTTCGGCGTGAACCCATATTCGACACCTGCGCCAGCGGAGTATCCCCAGCGGTCTGCATCATTCACTCCGGTCGTGCCGGCGAAGGCTCCGCCAGCCGGCGTCAACGCCGAGTAGTGCTCGTTGGCGTATGCGCCACCGGCGGTCCCGTAGAGCAGCACTGGACCGGCGGCCCAACCGATGCGCCCACGAAGTGTTGCCAGCGCACGAGTGTTCGATGCGCAGACAAACGCCGCGCCCGGGCAGCTTGTTGAACCGCGGATATTGGCCCAATCGGCATCCCCCTCGACGCCGAGCACGACAGCTCCGGTCTGCCAGTTGTAGCCGAGTTGGCCCCCAGCCAAGCCGCCCGACGGGCTGGACGAGGTGTCAGGATTTCCGGGGGCAGTCAGCTTAGATGACGCCCAGCCGTAACCGCCATTGGCACCGATGTAGAAGCCCGTCCAATCGTAGACCGCCTGCTGCATCGGGGGTGCTTTGACGTATGGGCGCGATGCAAGGTCAGCGCCCGATGCCGCCCCCGTAAACCAGGCAATCGAAAGTAATCCAGCTCCCACGATCGCGAAGCGACGCATTCCCACCCCCCAAAACCCAATGCTTTCAAGAGAGTCCATAGCATGGAACTTTCGAGGTGCGACAGAATGCCGTACTTTGAGTTGTAATTTCCAGTGGAGTGTTGCCAAAATGCAGCGCGTGTAGCTGGCCCGTCGGCCAAGCTACGGGTCGCCCTCGGTCTCTGCTTGATGAACATGTCGCATACTGGCCCGTGGCCGCCGTACGCTCAAACGGTCGCGACGTCCGCTTGCGGGGGGTGAGCCGAGCAGGCCATCTAGCGAGCGCGGGCCTGTTCTCGTTCTTCTGTCGTAGGTAGGCGATCTCGCATGCAGAGTTTGCCGCCGCCGTGCATGCCCTTAGTGGCGGACACATGCCAGCCGGGCCTCGTGTAGTGTCGTTGTGCCATCGGATCGGGAATCCAGCCCGGCGAATATGACCCACGGTACACGCGGTGATTACTGAAGCAGTAGACACCAACAGGCGTGTGCCGAGTACACGGTCCCGTTCCGGCCGTGGGAGTGTCTGCAGAGCTCTCGGCTTGGCATCAAGAGGAGGAATATACGCGACGACTAGTTCACTGATGCCTTGGTCAAGCGGGCCTTCAAGTAGCGAATGAGTCGGCTACTGGCCCCCTAGCTGACGTCCATCGATGCTTGGTCAAAAGTCCGCAAGTGACCCGAAGCTGACATCAGGACGCAGGGGTTGGCACTTTCGGGAACTCCGAGCTTGGTGCAGACTTCAGGCCATATTTCGAAGAATTAGATTAGGTGCTGCCAATGCCAATTTTCCTTGACCGGCACGATCTCTCGGGGCTGACCGCTGCCGATATCGCCGAGGCGCATCGCAAAGATTTGGAAGTGCAAGATCGATACGGCGTTCGTTTTCTAACGTACTGGTTTGATGAATCGCGCGGTACGGGCTTCTGTCTCATTGACGCGCCGGACATCCGAACGGCGATGAGGGTTCATGACGAAGCTCACGGCGACGTAGCGAAAGATGTCATCGAAGTGGACCTCTCGGCGGTCCAGGCGTTTCTGGGGAGGGTGTCCGACCCGGCACCGAGCAGCGCGGCAGAGGATGTCAAATTCGATTCGGCGCTGCGAGCTATCATGTTCACCGACATCGTTGGCTCTACCAGCATGACGGAGCGCCTTGGCGATGCCCGTTCAGTGGAGATGGTTCGGGCTCATGACGCGCTGGTGCGCCGGGCCTTGAAGGACGAGGGCGGGCATGTGGTGAAGCACACCGGCGATGGTATCATGGCTTCCTTTGCCGACGCCTCTGCCTCCGTGCAATGCGCCCGGGCCATCCAGCGCGCATTTGAAGCCTTCAATCTGGCGAGCAAGGAGAAGCTTCAGGTGCGAATTGGCATCGATGTCGGTGAACCGATTGCTGACAGCAACGACCTTTTCGGTGCGACCGTTCAACTGGCCGCTCGTTTGTGTCAGTTGGCCGAACCGGATGCCATTCTCGTGTCAAAGGCTGTACAGGATTGCATCCGGGATCGCGTGCAAGTGTCAAGCTTGGGTGCCCACCATCTCAAAGGCTTTCAGCAGCCGATTGATGCATACGGAATCGAATGGCGCTAACTGTCGCGACTACTGGCGACGTCTGCGTTTAGCCCGTCGCTGACGCTATCACGCGGAACGTCGGCCTTCAGCTTTTGAAAGAACGCAACGTCGGCCCCGACGTCCGCTTCCTTGGGGCGCGGACATCTCTCCGACGAGGGAGCGCCGCGCTAAGCCGCCACCGCCTGCGCTGCTAGCAACTGCTTCAATTTCGCCGCCGGCACCGCCGGGCTGAACAGCCAGCCTTGCATCTGGCTGCAGCCGAGTTGGCGCAGCACCTCGCGCTGGGCTTCGGTCTCGACGCCTTCGGCGGTCGTCGCCATTTGGCGGGCCGCGGCCATGTGCACCACGGCCTGCACGATCGGCGAGGAATCTTCGGACTGACCGATGTCGCTGATGAAGCTGCGGTCGATCTTGATCTTGTCGAACGGGAAGCGGTGCAGATAGCTCAGCGAGGAATAGCCGGTGCCGAAATCGTCGAGCGCGATGCGCACGCCGAGCTCGCGCAGCTGCTGCAGGATCGTCAGCGCCTCCTCGTCGTCGCGGATCAGCACGGTCTCGGTGATCTCGAGCTCGAGCCGGCCTGGTGCAAGTCCGGACTCCGCGAGCGCGGCCGCGACCTTCAGTGCCAGCGTCCGCGATCGGAATTGCACCGGTGAGACGTTGACGGCGATGTGAATCTGGCCGGGCCAGGAGGCGGCCTCACGGCAGGCCTGCTTCAGCACCCATTCGCCGATCTCGCCGATCAGCCCGGTGTCTTCCGCCACCGGAATGAAGTCCGCCGGCGAGACCATGCCGCGCTCGGGATGGCGCCAGCGCAGCAGCGCTTCGCAGCCGGTCACGACATTGGCCGCGAGATCGACCAGCGGCTGGTAGTGCACTTCGAACTCGCCGCGAGCCAGCGCCTGACGCAGATCGAGCTCGAGCTGACGGCGCAGCCTTGCCTTTGCGTCGTATTCCGGCGTGAAGACGCGGTAGGTGCGGCGTCCCTCCGACTTCGCCGCATACATCGCAAGATCGGCGCGCTTGAGCAGATCGTCGAGATTGTCGCCGTGATCAGGCGCGATCGCGATGCCGATGCTGGCATCGGTCGGGATGTCCTGGCCCTTGCAGTCCACCGGCGCACGCAGCGCCTTGAGGATATCTTCCGCGAGCGCCGACAGCTCGGCCGGATCGCAGGTCTCAGCCTTGACGATGGCAAACTCGTCGCCGCCCAGCCGCGCGACGAGGTCGTTGCCGCTGACGCAGGCGCGCAGGCGGTTCGCCACCTGCCGCAGCAATTCGTCGCCGACCTCGTGTCCCAGCGAATCGTTGACGCCCTTGAACTCGTCGACGTCGATATAGAGGATGGCGAAGGGCTTGCCCTGGCTGAGCTCCGCCACGCGCCGCTCCAGATGCCCGCGCAGCAGTACGCGGTTGGGCAGGTCGGTCAGCGCGTCGTAATGCGCCATATGCGCGATGCGCTCGTCGGCGCGGATGCGCGCGGTGACGTCGTCATGGGTCGCGAGCCAGCCGCCGGCAGCGCCGGGCTGGTTCTTGATCTCGATCAGGCGGCCGTCTGCGGTCTCCACGATGGTGCTCTGGGTGCGCCCGATATGGCTCAGAATGTCGTCGCAATAGGCCTCGACGTCGCCGTGGAACGAGCCGGTGTCATGGCGGTGCCGGATCACGTCTCGGAAAGTGGCGCCCGGCTTCACCACTTCAGGGGACAAGCCGTGCATCTCGATGTAGCGCCGGTTGCAGACGATCAGCCGCTCGTCCTGATCGAACATCAGGAGCCCCTGCGTCATCGTGTTCATCGCGGTGTCGAGCCGCTGCTTCTCGAGCGAGAGCCGGTTCGTCACCTGGCGGAAGATCAGGAACAGCGTCAGCACCAACAGGCCAATCGACAACACGGCGACGGTGACGAAGAACTTCGTTTGCGTGCGCCAGGTCGCGAGCGTCGCATCCAGCGACTTGGTCGCGACCACGACCAGCGGCTCGCCGGCGAGCAGGCGCGAGGCGACGATGCGGTCCTTGCCGTCGATCGGGCTCGCGATCTGCATCGAGACGAAGGTGCGATCGAACACCGCCATCTGCTCCGACGTGCCCTTGCGAAAGTTCTGCCCGATCATCGCATCGACACGCGGAACGCGTGCCAGCAATTGGCCGTTCTGGTGGTGCATCGCGATCGAGGATTCCTCGCCGAGCCCGGTCGAGGCGAAGAAGGATTCGAACTGCTCGGGCGCGATCGCCCGCGAGACCAGCCCGAGGAATTCACCATGCGGGCCGGACACGCGCCGCGCGAACACGATCGCCGGTCCGTTGCCGAGCCGGCCGTTCACCACCTCTACGTCCTCCTGCGCTGTCGGATCGTTCTTGAGGCGATTGAAGTAGCCGCGGTCGGCGACCGAGACGTCGGCGACCGGCCAGCGCCGCGACGAGTTGATCAGCATGCCCCTGGCATCGAACACATTGGCGCCGGCAACGTCGGACCAGCCGCTGGCTTTCGCACGCAGCACCTCGTGCACGGCGAGCGTGCCCATCTCGCTGCGGAAGACGTCGGCGGATTCGATGCCGCGGCTCTCGAGCTCGGTGACGATGCTCTTCTGCAACACCGCGAAATCCTCGAACTCGCGGTCGAAATGCCGAGCCAGCAGGCGCACGGTGTTTTCAAGGCTGTCGCGGCCGCTCTCGATCGCATTCTGCCGGAAACGGTCGACGGTGAGCGCGGTGCCGATTGCGGTCGCGGCCATCAGCACGAAGCCGCCGACGATCAGCCATGTCAGTGGCGCTCCCCGCCAGCGGCGGAGCAGCGCGCGCACGCGCGCGGTCCATCCGATCGATGTGCCCATGCAGCCCTCCCGTGGGATGCAAGGTGCAGCAAAACCGACAAGACCCCGTTACCAGCGAGGGTTAGGGAACTATGAATCGGAACGGAATCAGAGAGTTGGTTCCATCGCGCGCGGCGATTGCGGTGCGCTCACCGCTTGATCTCCCAGTTCAGCGCTTCCGCGTTAGCCTTGGCGAACATCTTGGGGACGTCGAACTGGCCGGTCTTGAGGTCATAGCGGCATTTCCAGTCGGCGAGCCCCTTCACGGCGACGTTCTTCGGATGCTTGTCCATTGCGCCCGACAGCGAGATCAGCAGGTAGCGGTTGTCGGGCCAGTCGACGCCGAGCCAGCGATACGCAGTTTCGGTGCCCTTCATCAGATTGGCGGAGATGTGGTAGTCGAGCTTCATCTTCTTCGTGTCGGGACGGCTGCGGAAATAGGCCCAGGCGAGATCGCTGAGTGATTGCTTCGTCGCGCTGACGAAGGCGCCGTTCTCGACATGGTAGAGAAACAGATCCTGCGAGCCCGAGCCGGTCTTCTGCATCCGCACCAGCCATTGCGAGTCGCTGGTGAACCGGAAACCCGCGCCGTAGCCCTGCTCCGGCTTCAGCTCCGTCATCTGGTCGCCGCGTCGCGCCCAGACCTGCCATTTGACGCCGAAAAGGTCTTCACTGTCCTTCATGTATTGCTCGAGCCGGGTGGCACCGTCAGGCGAGGTGAAGGCGAGGTCGGCATTGTCGGTGAGGACGAAGCCCGGCGGCGGGCCGGAGGCTGCGAGCGCGGGGGAAGCTGTGAGCGTCAGGGCAAGTGCCAGCCCAAGGGCTAGACCGAGCGCCAGACTTGGAGCGGGACGGCAAAATGCGGTCACGGGAAAATTCCTCAAAAAATGCCGCGATGCGGTCTCGCGTGATTTGACGCCGGCGGGGTGGCGCCGGTTCATCCCTGAGTGCCCGGGACGGCGGTCTCATCCTATCGAACGTCTTGCTGCCGCAGCCAATTCGGCGCACCTTGCCACCCTCGGCTGATTTGCCATCCAAGGTTCTTTTCCGATGATGACCGCATCCAAGGCCTTCATTGCTCTTTGCCTGCTCGCGCTGGTCGGCACCGTGCTGGTGATCGGCCCGACCGAGCTGCGCCGCCTGCTGCCGGACGGGACCAAGACCGCCGTCGCCGCCAAGCCGGAACCCAAGGTCGAACCAAAGGTGGAGGCCAAGGCCGAACTCAAGCCCGAGCAGAAACCGGAACAGCCAAAGCTTGCCGCCATCGCGCCGCCTGCGCCTGCACTCGCGCCGGCCCCTGAGCCGAAGGTGGCCGCGCTGGCCGAGACCCAGAAGCAGGTCACGGCCGCGCTCGCCGATCTGGCACCGGTCAAGCCGCCGCCGGCGGTCGCCGACACCGGCCCCCGTTTCGACGTCGCCCGGGTCGACGATCACGGCGAGGCCGCGGTGATTGCCGGCCAGGCCGCGCCGGGCGCAAAGGTCGAGCTGCTGCGCGACGGCAAGCCGCTCGATACGGTGGTCGCCGACGCGTCGGGCCAGTTCGTCATGACCCCGCCGCAGCTTCCCGCCGGCTCCTATGAATTGACGCTCCGCGCCAGGGCGCCGGATGGCACGGTCACGCAGTCCAGCCGGACCATGCAAGTGACCATCGCCGAGGCGGCGCCGCCGCCCGCGCGTCCGGCACCGGTCGCGAGGCAAGATGTGAAGCAAGACGTGAAGCAGGCCGAGAGGCCCGACGACAAATCGGATGTCGTGGCTTCCCTGCAGTCGGCCTCGCCGCATCTGGCCTCAACAGCCGACAGGTCCGCGGCCCGGCCGAGGTTGATCGCCGCGCCGAAACCCCGCGTCATGGCGCGGGCGCCGGCGGCGACGACCGTTGCATCGGCCTCGCCGGCGGACGGCCTCAGCGCCGCGCCGGCGGAGACCGGCAGCCGGGTGATCTCCCGCGGCGACAGCCTGTGGGCGCTCAGCCGGCTCGCTTATGGCGACGGCGCCCGCTACGCCGTGATCTTCAAGGCCAACCGCGACAAGATCCACAATCCCAATCTGATCTATCCCGGCCAGACGTTTGTGATGCCGCAAAAGGCGGAGTGAGGGAGCGGTCTTTCCTCGTGTCTTTGGTGCAGGGCTACAGTCGAGTGGGCCCTGCGGCCATCCTTCGAGACGCCCGCCTTTGGCGGGCCCTCAGGATGAGGACGAAGTGTGTGGCGACAATTTCGACGCGCGCCGATGCCGCTTAGCCTCATCCTGAGGAGACCGCGAGCGGTCGTCTCAAAGGCGAGGCGCGCGCTCGGGCGCCGCCAAAGCGTCACATGCGCGGGCTCCTAAATAGGTAAGTCATCGCCCCGCGACGCTTTGCCCTGTATCCCCAAGGAACATTTGGTTCCCCGGCGCGTCATCTCGATGCGACGCAGTGCGCGCTTTGCGCCGGGAGGAGGCCGAATTGGTCAGGTCAGCGGTCGTGTCAGGACGCATGGGACTGGCGCTGGCGGGCGCGACCCTCATGATTGCGGCCGTGCTGCTGCCTGGTAAGGCCGAAGCGCAGTTCGGATTGCGCGGCGGTCCGCTTGGGGTCGCACGCTTCGCCGTCGGCCACATGATCGGCGTGTCGCGCTTGCGCCATTCCCGCATGGCGGTGCGGGGCGGCCGATACCGCTCCGCCGCGCTGAGGTCGCAAGATCCACGTCAAGATCCGCGCGGGGCCGAGCGCGGACAACAGTCCAATCCTTACGTCCTGCGTGCGGCGCTCACGGCGCAAGCGGCGCTGTCGGGCTGGCAGGGCGGCCGCCGACCGCAGGGCTGGTGGCGCCATCCCGATGGCAGCTACGGCTGGGTCGGCCCGGTGTTCTGGCCGTTCGCGCATGACGATCTCACCAATGCCGTGGTCTTCGGCGATGCGACCAGTCTCTCGCTTTACGGCTATGGCGATATCTATGCCGCAATCTTCGCGCCCTATGCGGCGACCGAGCTCGCGGCCTACACCGCACCGCAAGGACGGCGCGGACGACGAGTCCCGACCGCGGAGACCCTGTGCGAGGCCAGCGACACCGGCGGCTTGCCGGTCGACCGCATCGCCGCCGCCCTGCAGCCGAACGAATTGCAGCGCGTGGCGCTCGACGAGCTCGCATCCGCCTGGACCAATGCGCGCGACACAATTCGTGCAGCCTGCCCGGCGCAGGCACCTGCCACGGCGTCGGAACGCCTCGGCCTGATGCGCGAGCGGCTCGAGGCCATGATCAAGGCAACCGACGCCATCGAGGCGCCGCTGGCGAAGTTCACTAGGTCGCTCGATGACGATCAGAAGGCCCGGCTCAACGCTCTCGGCAATGAGCGCCGTGCCGCGCTCGCGGCCATGCAGCGCAAGGATACAAGCAAGGATGCGCAGGCCTCAAACGCCTGCGACCCCAACAGCGATCCCCGCTATGACGAAAAGCTGCAGCGTCAGTATGAGCAGCTCGTGCAGCAGCAATGGCCGGCAGGCGACATCGCCAACACGCTCCGCCTCGACGAGACCGCCAGCGCCCGCTTCGAGGTGCTCCAGGACACCACCCTGCGTACGATGCAGACGCTGAGCGCCTGCCCGGCGGAAGCCGCCGCGACTCCGCAGGCGCGCCTATCCGTCGCAAAGGCGCGGCTGGAGACGATGCTGCAAGCGGTGAACGGCGTCGCTGATGCGCTCGACGATTTCGAGGCCGACTTAAGCGACGAGCAGAAGGCCGGCTTCGAAGCGATCGGGCCGAAGCGGGGGGCGTGATCAGTCGCACGCCCAGTCGAACTTCATATCTTTGAAGTCGAGCTGGGCGTTGCCGCTGCCGAAATTGTAGCCGCCGAAATATTCCTCGAACTCGATGTAGAACGGGCTCATCTCCGGCACCGCCTGGCACGGTCGCATGGTGCCGCCGAGATGGATGCGGGCGTGGTCCTTGCACCAATCGTGCAGGCGGTAATTGTCGGCGGTCGGGATATTGTCGGCAAAGTAGTAATAGGACTGATAGCCGGTCGGCGGGTTGCGCGGGATGTGCGGGTCCTGGGGAGCCTTGCCGGCGTTGGGATCATCAGCGCGCGGCGTCAACGCGATCGCGAGGTTCGCGGCCAGTTCGGCACGCGGCGGGCCGGCGAACATCTTCTGCGCGAAGGGCGCGGCCGTCTCAAAGAAGGCACTGGCGCCGCCGACATCGAGCCAGCGCGGCCGGTCGGCCGTCGCCAGCGCAAGCGGCGCCGGCGGTGTCGCGAACGGGCCCTCGTATTCGCTTTTGGTCAACAGCAGCGCGGCATATTCGTAGTCGAGAATGTCGGTCATGCGCGACAGCCGCGGATGCGAGGCGCACGCCTGCACGGCCTCGCGGATCTCGGGATCGTCGGGCGCGCCGCCGTCATTGTGGTCGGGCGCGGTGGCAAAGAACGACACTGCGACGATGTCCTCGCCATGGACGCGATAATCCTCCGGCAGCAGCAGCGTGAAGCCGTGCATCAGCGGATAGCCGGTGACGGGATCGAGCGGCCATTGCTCGCTGCTGATGCCCGGCGGCAGCCCATAGACCCAGCCGTGGTCACGCGCGCGATCGGCGGGACGGTCCAGCATCTGCAGATCATAAGCACGCGAAGGCAAGGCAAGCGCCACAGGTGGTCTCCATTGGAATCGCCTCGCCGTTGAGGCGAGGGTTAGTCGCGGGGAGCAGGGATGTGGTTCGGGAGGATTGTTGGCACCGGCGTCTCCTGATTCTCCGCTGTCGTCCCGGCGAACGCCGGGACCCATAACCACAGGGAGAAGTTTGGCGAAGATGAGGTGTTCGATACTTCTACCTCACGCAACCGATAGATCACGCGGTATGGTCGGGACGACCGGTGAGGGCACGCTGAGGCGGTTTTAACTCCTCCTATCTGATCTGGCTGCTTGGAAGTTCTTGCGGAAAGGCTTATTCCTACGCTCTGCGAGGAGGCAACGATTGATGTCCTCTTCGCCTCCCTCCAGCACCGCGTCTTCTCCGGGCACTCTGACCATGCAGTTCGAGTTCGATTGGGACCCGATCAAGGCGGATAGCAATCGGCGCAAGCATGGGGTCGCCTTCGAGGCAGCGATGGGCGTTTTCAGCGATCCGCTGGCCCTGTCGCTACTCGACAATGAGTCTGGCGAAGGGGAGGAGCGATGGGTTACCATGGGCCGGAGCCCGGCTGGTAATTTGCTTCTGGTCGTTCATACCTATGTCGAGCTGACAGCGGACCGGGCCGCGATCCGCATCATCTCGGCGCGCTACCCGAGCCGCCGCGAGATCAGGTCTTATGAAGGTTGAACGGTGATCCGATGAAGGACGAATACGATTTCTCGACCGCTGCGCGCGGCAAATTCTTCCGCAAAGGCGCTCGCCTCGTGCCGCCGGTGCACCTGGAACCCGAGGTTCTGACGTACCTCTCGGACCTCGCCGAGACCCAAGGCACCTCGCTGAACGACCTCGTGAACACCCTCCTCAGGGAAGACATCGAGCGCCTCGACGCAGAGAAGCAGCACTCGCCCCGAGCATAGTCCGCTCCCGCGGAGGCCGCGATGAAGGTTTTCAAATGGGATGACGATCTGGCTGCGGTTCTTCCCCAGGAGCTGATCGACCGACTTACGCTCAAGGAAGGTGGCGAACTCGAAATCGTCGCCACTAGGGGAAGCGCGGCCGCTGCCGAGATCAAGGACGCGGGTGACGGTCCGAGCGAAGAGAAGATCCGCCGCGTTGAATTGTGGCATCCGACCGCCTGTCGTAACCCATTGATCTCGCTAGCCCCGTCTACTGTGCATGGGGTTGTTTTCGACATTTGAGCAGGATGCCCGCCTTGGGTGGGCAACTTGTAAGAGATTCTTACAAGTTTCCTCGCGCCCTTCACTCGTCTCACCTTCGAATAATCCAAATTTCGCTTTACTAGAAAAACGAAACACCCTATGCTTCCCTCCAACTCATCCCATGGTAAGGGACGGATCGCGATCGTCAGGGTTCGTGGGGTGAGGGGCGGTGGACGCGGGCGGCGTTGGCGCCAAATGCGGTCGCAGGGCGGGATATCCCCGTGAGCGATCAGCGGGCGCGTGTACGACGGTGTTGCTCGCGTACGGCAAAATCGTGTGGTCGTGACGCCCGAATATCCGGCGTCAAATCTTGCAGCGGTGCGCTGGTCCGACCGGACCGGCGCATCCCTTGAAAGCTGCAAGGCGACGGTGGCAAAGGGATCGTCTCACCGGCGAGAGCGCGACATAAGCCGTTTCAACCACTGCGCAGGGAAGGCCGGGCATTCGGCCGCACCTGTTTCTCCCCTGTGAGCGACTATCACGCACTCATGCACAGGGGTCTTGCGGGTGCCAGCCGGTGCCCGGTCTTCCCTGCGCCCTTCCACTTCGAAGGGTGCCGAGACCAAGCAAAACCCGGGCGCTAAGCGCTGCGGGATCGCGAATCGCTGTCGGTGAGCGATAACAAGCAACGCCTCACCATTTGAGGCAGGCAAGGAAGCTATCCCCTTCGCCGCACCGCTGAGGCATCCACCACGTTCTCGACTTCCTCGCGCCAGTTCAAAATCTCCATCGCGAGCACGGGATGATTGAAACCCTTGAGCTGGAGATCGTCGAGGGCGCGCGCTTCGACCCAGGGCTCGACGATGCCGTAGACGCGGCGGCTGACGACGATCTGATTGGGCTTGGCCTCGCCGCAGAGGCGGGAGGCGAGGTTGGTGACGCTGCCGATCGCGGCATATTCCAGCCGCTGCTCGAAGCCGACCTGGCCGAGCGTGGCATAGCCGACCGCGATGCCGATGCCGAAGCCGAGGCTGTGTCCGCGGTTGCGCCAGCGCTCGGTCAGGGGGCCGATGGTGTCACGCATCTCCACCGCCATTTTCACGGCGCGCTTGGTGTGGTCCTCGAACTGTATCGGCGCGTTGAACAGGATCATCACGCCGTCGCCGGCATATTTGTCGAGCGTGCCCTCATACTTGAAGATCAGCTTGCCGAGCGCGGCGTGATATTCGCGCAGCACATTCATCGCCTCTTCCGGCTCGGTCGCTTCCGTGAATGCGGTGAAGCCGCGCAAATCGCAGAACACCACGGTCACCTCGCGCCGCTGGCTGGTGAGCAGCCCTTCGGGGCTGTCGGAGGAGGCGATCAGCTGCGCCACCTGCGGCGCCAGGAAACGCTCCAGCTTGCGGATGCGCTCGATCTCGCCGAGCTGGGTCTTGACGCGCTCCTCGAGCGACTTGTTCCAGTTCTTCAATTGCTCGGTCTGCTCGCGCAGCTTGTCGGCCTGGGCGCGCACGGTCTCGTTCGCCGTCTCCAGGGCCTGGCTCTTGTGGTCGACCTCGGTGAACAGCCGCGCATTGCGCATCGCCAGCACGGCCTGGTTGGCGAAGGTGCGCATCAGGCCGATGATGCTGGCGGCGAACTCGCCGCTCGCGCGGCGCAGCACCACCAGCGAGCCGAGCGTGCCCTGCTGGTCGACCAGCGGCACCACCAGCACCGAGTGGAAGCCGGCAGCGATGGCGACCTCGCGCAGCGGCTGCTCGGCGGCCGCGCTAAGTTCGGCAATCGCGATCGGCTCGCCGCTTTCGGCGGCATCGCTCAGGATGTTCTCGCCTTCGTCGATCGTGACATGGGCGCCGTCGGCGGATTTGTCGATGCCGTTGGCCTCGACCAGATTGAAGCGCCGCGTCTCGGCATCGAAGCCGTAGATCAGCACCGCATCGGCATGGGTGATCTCGATCGCGCGCGCGGCGATCGTCGGCAGCACGGCGTTGAGATCGAGCGAGGAGGCGACGGCGCGGCCGACCTCCTCGAGCACCTTCAGCTCGTTGATCGACTGCGCCAGATCGCGCGTGCGCTCCTCGACCTTGGTCTCCAGGTCCGAATAGGTCTCCTGGATCTGGCCGGCCATGCGGTTGAACTGACCGGCGAGATCTTCCAGCTCGTCCGAGGTGCGCACTTCGATGCGGTGATTGAAATCGCCCTCGCCGAGCCTGTAGGCGCCGTCGCGCAGCGCCGTGATCGGAATGATCATGCGGCGGGCGAGCAGCGTGCCGGCGAGGATCGCGACCATGAGGCCCATGCCGATCAGAAGGGCGATGCGCACCAGCTGGTCGCGGATCGGCGTCAGGGCCTGCGTGGTCGGCTGCTCGAACAGCACGCTCCAGCCGAGCCTCGGCACCGTGCTCGCGGCGCTCATCACCGCATGGCCGTTGAAGTCGGTGCCCGAACTGTCGCCCTCATGGCCAGGCGCGATCGCGGCCGCCACCTGCGGCAGCTTCGACAAATCCTTGCCGACATCGGGCCCCTTCGACGATGTCGCCAGCACGCGGCCGCGGGGATCGACGACATAGGCAAAGGCGGCCTTGCCTACTTGCGCGTCGGACAGGAAGTCGGAGAGAAAGCTGAGGTCGATCTCGGCCACGGTGACGCCGGCATTGAAGCCGGAATGCGCCACCGAGATCGACATGAACGGCGTCCGGTCGGCGAACCAGGCCGGCGCATAGCTGACACCGCGGGCGACGGTGTCGGTGAAGCGCATGTCGCGGGAGAGGTCGGCATTGCTGCCGGTCGTGGTCGACAGGCGCGAGACGCGCAGCACCTCGCGGCCTTCGCCGTTGAGCTGGAACAGCTGGTTGACGACCGAGACCTGGTGCAGCAGCGACGCGTAGTCGGCACGGCGCTTTTCGAGGGTGTCCTGGCTCGCCCGCGTCACCCAGCTGATCTGGCGATCGAGCTCCGAGATCGACTGCTCGATCCGCCGGGCGGCGGCTTGCGCCTTGTCCTCCAGCCCGTCGGTCAGCTGTGTCTTGGTGGCGCGGTAGGAGATCCAGGTCTCCATCGCGCCGTTGACGGCGAGCACGAACACGACGAGGCCGACGAGGGAGACGACGTATTTGGCGAACAGGCCCTCGCGCAGAAACCGTGTCTTGTCGTTCGCTCCTGCCATCCCGATCCTCTCGCGCCGCCATCGACGCCGGCGCTCACGGGCCGTGCAGGCCCTTCCCGGCCGTTCTATCACAATTTGGGCCAAAGGACCGCCGCGCGGGCCGGGGACCGGCCCGCGTGGTTACTCCCTGGGGACGCGGGGACCGGCGGAAGGCCGGCGAATTGCCGCAGCCTCATCCGTTCGGAGGAAGCCGGTGGCGGGGAAGCTGATGTAAGGGGATTGCCGTGGAGCCCAGCCCGCCAATCACCGGTTAAAAAGTTGCCGCAGCACGTCGTTCATTGGCTGACTGTCCTGCTGCGCGACCGGCGGGTCCTCAAGGGCCGGAGCCGCGGGCGAGGCCTGCGGCGTCGGCGTGGAGGGCGTTGCCGGCAGGCTGCGGCTGCGGCCGGTGCCTGGCGCGGCGCCGGTGCTGCTTCCGGCGCCATTGGACAGCCCCTGCTGAATCAAATTGCCGATGGCTTCGCCCAAGGGACCGCCGAGCAGATTGTTCTGGCCCGGCTGCTGGGCTTGCGGATTGGCATTGCCGGCCGCATTGCCGCCGGGCGCAGGCGTGCCGCCGAGACCAAGATTACTTCCAAGGCTGCCCAGAATGTTGCCGAGCCCGGCGCCATCAGGGCCGAACAGGCCCTTGCCCATCTCGCGCAGCTTGGCATAGGCGGCATCCGGATTGTCCAGCATGCCGGCCATGTCCGGGTAGATCTTGGGCTGCGACCAGCTGCCCTGGATCATCACGGGAATGCCGAAGCCGACCGGCTCATTGGCGCGGCCCTGACCTTCGGTCGTCATCACCAGCTTCGGTTCGACGCGAAAGCCCATCATCTTGGTGTCGAGCGCGATGGTGCCGGCGCCGGTGACGCGCACCAGCGGCCCGATCAGGTTGAGATCGGTCGTCACCGCCTGGCCCTTGTCGATGCGGAACGAGGCCGAGAGCTGCGACAGGTCGGTGCTTTGCTCCTGGCCGGCATTCTGGTTGTCCTGCCAGCCGGACAGCGTGCCCGATGTCAGCGAGCGGATCATCTGCGCGACATTGATGCCGCGGATGGCGCCATCCTGGAAATTGACGAAGGCCGTGCCTTGCATGTTGGCCATCAGCGCGCGCTGGCTGGTGCCCGCGCTGCGCAGAGCGAGCTTGGCCTGCAGCTTGCCGTCGATGCGGTCGAATTCGGCAAGGCCCTGAAGCAGCGGCAGCGCACGCACGCCGACGAGATCGGAATGCATGGCAAAACTCGGCGCGCCGGTGGTTGCATCGAGGATCACCTCGCCGGAGACCTGGCCGCCATAGGCGCCGAGATTGGCGGTGCCGGCCTTCAGCACGCCGCCGGCGAGCTTGGCATCGAGCGCCAGCGGCGCGATGCGGGCATCGCCGATCACGGCTTCGTTCGCGGAGATCCGCACTTGCGCATCGACATAATTGAGCCCGGAGACGTCGATCGGCGCATTGCTCCAGGGCTGCCCCGCTGCGCCCTCCGGCGTTTTCGCCAGCGGAATCGCCAGCCGCTGGAAGTCGAGGTCGAGCTTGACCAGCGGCTTGCTGGCAATGTCGACCGAAGCCCAGCCGTTGAATGTGTCATCGCCGAGCCGGCCATTCACGCTGTTGATCATCACGACGTCGCCGTTCATTCGCATCTCGGCATGACCCGTGAGCTGAGACTTCAACACGTCGGGCATGTCTATGGCGAAATCCACCGGGATCGTCGGCCGGTCGGCCGGCGGCGCCGGCGTGGTCGCCTTGATGTCGAACTTGGTCGGGTGGTCGCCGACGCGCGCGGTGCCGGTGACATTGACCTTGCGGTCACGGCCGATGGTCGCCTCCGCGTTGATGGCACTGATGCGGCCCTCGACACGATCGCGCACGCGCGAGAATGCGACTTCGCCGTCGGTGACCTTGACGCGGTCGATGGATGCGCCGCCGACATCGAGCGCGGGCGGCTTCGACGAGTTCCCCGCATTCGGCAGGCGTTCACGCAGCAGCGGCTGGTAGAGCACCGGATGGGTGACGATCAGTTCGCGGATCTCAGGGCGGCCCGACCACACGCTGGAGAGCGACATGTCGGCCTGCACGCTGTCGACCGTCACGCGCGTGATGCCGCTGCGATCCCGGGGGTCGGCAAGCGAGAGGTCGTTCAGGGTGACGTTCAGCGTCGGCCACAGGCTGATCTTGGTGGTGCCGTCGATCGACAGACGATAGCCGGTCGCGCTCTCGACGCGCGAGGCGATCGTCGACGTCAGGAAGCCCGAGGGGATTCCGACCACCAGCAGGACTGCGATCACGATGATGACGGCGGCCAATGCCGCGCCGGCGAATTTTACTGCTCTCATCTCGACTTTCCACTGACGGACAATCGGCGTCGAATCCCGCCGGTTATCCATCCTTCGCGGCCGAGTTTATCCCCGGACGGGAAGCGGCTCCAAGCGCGTAAAAATAGTCAGGGGGTGCTGCAAAGTTATGTGACTTATGACACACTTCCCCGACGCGGTTTTACGCGATCCTGATCGTGATGGTTTCAAGCGATTTGCCAAGCGTCTGACAAGATGACTGACCAGGACTTCACAAGGACATTGAAATGAGCAAGCAGGCCGAATTTGCGGTCATTTTGAAGATGAACGCGATGTTCGCGGATCTCGGTGCAGACGAGCTCCAGCGGCTGTCCAATCTCTGTCACACCCAGCACCTGGGGAACGGCGAGGTGCTGTTCCAGAAGGGCGATGCCGGCAACGCGCTGTTCGGCGTGCGCCGCGGCCAGGTCCGCATCGAGACAGGTGCCTCCGACGGCAGCCGGCTGACGCTCAATTTCATGGGCCCGGGCGACCTGTTCGGCGAAGTCGCAGTGCTGGACGGCCAGAATCGGACCGCGGATGCGACCGCGGGCGAGGCCAGCGAATTGTTCGTGCTGCGGCGCGAAGATTTTCTCAGCTTCCTCGAGCGCGAGCCGAAGGTCGCGATCAAGATCATCGCACTGCTGTGCCAGCGCATCCGCTGGCAGAGCGAGCGCATGGAGGAATCCATGCTGCAGCCGCTTCCGGTGCGCCTCGCGCGGCGGCTCTGCGCGCTGGCCGCCGATTTCGGTTCCGAGGTGCACATCTCGCAGGAGCAGCTCGGCGTCTTCGTCGGCGCCGCCCGCGAGAGCGTCAACCGCCAGCTGCAGGCCTGGCGCAAGGAAGCGATCCTCGATCTCCAGCGCGGCCGCATCCTGCTCAGGAACATGACCAAGCTGACCGCGATCGCGCGGAACGAGTAGGGATCAGCCGCACAGCCCGCGATGCAGGGCTTGCCGGTGCAGACCGCAGGGCCGAGCGTGATTCGCGTGAAAGCTATTGGGGTAACATAGCGCCTTGAAGGCGCCCTGCGTTGACGCGCCCCTCCAGCTGCTCGCCTGGAATCTTACTCCGCAGCACGGTGGGCGACGTCTTTCGGTGCGGGTGCCGCGCCGTGATGACCGTCCGTCTCGGCGTCCTCGCTGTGCACGATCAGCCGCTTGGCGAAGCGCCAGATCAGGGCGCCGAGATCGTCCATCACCATGAACATCGCGGGCACGAACACCAGCGACAGGATGGTGGAGAAGATCAGGCCGCCGATCACCGCGAGCGCCATCGGCGAGCGGAATTCGCCGCCGGCGCCGACCGCGAGCGCGCTCGGCATCATGCCCGCGGCCATCGCGATCGTGGTCATCACGATTGGGCGGGCGCGCTTCATGCCGGCGTCGATCATGGCTTCCTCGCGCGGCTTGCCGTCGCGGATCGCCTCGATCGCGAACTCCACCAGCATGATCGCGTTCTTGGTGACGATGCCCATCAGCATCAGAATGCCGATCCACACCGGCGTGGTGAGCTGCTTGCCGGTGATGAGCAGGGCCGCGATGGCGCCGCCGATCGAGAGCGGCAGCGAGAACAGGATGGTGATCGGCTGCAGGAAGGTGCCGAACAGCAGCACCAGCACGGCGTAGACCATCATCAGGCCTGCCGTGATCGCGGTGGCGAAGCCGTCGGACAGCTCGTTGAGGCTTTCGGCGTCGCCGGAGGGAGAGACCTTCACGCCCTTCGGCCGGCTCTTCATCACCGGCAGGTCGTAGATCTTCTTGGTGGCGTCGCCGAGCGCGGCGGAGCCGACGAGGTCGGCGGCGACGGTCGCCTGCCGCTCGCGATCGTAGCGGTTGATGCTGGTCGGGCCCTGATCGAGCTTGACGTCGGCGATGACCGAGAGCGGCACGCCGCCCTTCTCGCCGTGCTCGCCGAGCGGCACGCGCAACTGCTCCAGCGTCTTCAGATTGCCGCGTGCGGCATCCTCGAGCTGCACACGGATCGGCACCAGACGGTCACCGACGTCGAACTTGGCCAGCGCGGGTCCGACATCGCCGATGGTGGCGACGCGGATGGTCTGCGACAGGCTTTCGGTCGAGACGCCGAGCCGCGCGGCAAGATCGGCGCGCGGCTCGACGCGCAGCTCGGGCCGCTCCAGCGTGGTTTCCGAGATCACGTTGGAGATGGTGGGAATCCGCTTCATCTGCGTCGCGAGCTCGCTCGCGAAATTGTTGACGATGTTGGCGTCGACACCGGTCACGACCAGGGAAATGGCGCGCAGGCCGTTCTCGTCGAGGAACCAGAAACGGATGTCCGGAATGTTCTCCAATTCCTGGCTGATCGAGAATTCGAGCTCGCGCTGGGTGATGTCGCGGGCATCCTTGGGCGTGTAGTTGATGATCAGTGCGGCGCGCCGGACTTCCTGGGTGCCCGGTGGAACGCGCCCGCCGTCGACGAAGATGCTCTTTACCTCGGGCCGCTTGCGCAGGCGCGCGACGATGTCCTCGGTGACCTTTTCGGTATAGGCAAGCTGGGTGCCCGGCGGAAGCTCGAGGGCCAGCAGTGAGCGCGAACTGTCCTGCGCCGGCAGAAAACCCTGCGGCAACAGCGTAATGCTCCAGATCGAGGCGGCGAAGACGCCGAAGCCGACCAGCACCGTGATGAAATAGTGTTTTACCGACCAGGCCACGATCCTGTGATAGGACCGCAGCACGCGGCCGGGCGGCGGCTCTTCGTGAGTGCCAGGCTTGAGGAAGTAGGCGGCGAGCACCGGCGTGACGAAGCGCGCCGCGAGCAGCGAGAAGAACACCTGCACCGAGACGGTGATGCCGAACTGCTTGAAGAACTGTCCGGCGATGCCCGACATGAAGCTCGCCGGTGCGAAGATCGCGATGATGGTGAGCGAGATCGCGATCACCGCGAGGCCGATCTCGTCGGCGGCTTCGAGGGCAGCACGATAGGGCGACTTGCCCATGTTCATGTGCCTCACGATGTTCTCGATCTCGACGATGGCGTCGTCGACCAGAATACCTGTCGATAGCGTGATGGCGAGGAAGCTGACGAGGTTCAGCGAGAAGCCGAGCAGGTCCATCGCCCAGAACGCCGGGAAGATCGACAATGGCAGCGAGATCGCGGCGATGATGGTGGCGCGCAGGTCGCGCAGGAACAAGAGCACGATGACGACGGCGAGGATGGCGCCTTCGAACAGGGTGGAGATCGCCGCGTGGTAATTGCCGTTGGTGTATTCGACCGAGGTGTCGATCACCTTCAGGTCGACGTCGGGATAGGCGGCCTTGAGTACGTCGATGCGCTTCTGCACGGCCTCGGCCACCTTGACGTCGCTGGCGCCCTTGGAGCGCTTGATGCCGAGCGCAACGATCGGCTCGCCGTTGAAGCGGGCGAAGGTGCGGCGGTCGGCGATGGTGTCAGTGACGGTACCGAGATCGTCGAGCCGGACCTCGCCGCCGCCGAACAGCGGGATCATGGTGCCGGCGAGATCGCTCAGCGTCTTGGCGCCGGCGAGCGTGCGGATCGCCTGGTCGTTCTTGCCGATCTCGGCGCGGCCGCCGGCGACGTCGACATTGGTGCCGCGCAGGCTCTGGCTGACGTTGACCGCGGTCAGGCCCATTGCCTGCAAACGGTCCGGGTCGAGCGAAACCAGGATCTCGCGCTCGACACCGCCGATGCGCTCGACCTGGGCGACGCCGCGGACACCTTGCAGCGCGCGCTTGACCACGTCGTCGACGAAGTAGGAGAGCTGCTCGGGCGTCTTGCCGGGGGAGATCGCGGCATAGGTGACGATCGGCAGGCCGATCACGTCGACGCGCTGGATCAGCGGCTCGGTGACGTTCTGCGGCAGGTTCGAGCGCACACGCGTCACCGCGTCCTTGACGTCGTTGAGCGCGCGGTCGGTATTGGTCTCCAGCGCGAACTGGATGGTGGTGACCGACACACCGTCGGTGATCTGTGAGGTAATGTGCCGCACGCCCTCGACGCCGGAGACGGCGTCTTCGACCGTCTTGGTCACCTGCGATTCGAGTTCGGCGGGCGCTGCGCCGAACTGCGAGACCACGACCGAGATCACGGGAATGTCGGCCGAAGGCAGCCGCGTCACCGCGAGCTTGGTGAAAGACACCCAGCCGAGAATCAAGAGGATGATCGAGAAGACGACCGACGGCAGCGGATTCCGGATCGACCAAGCCGAGATATTGAGAGCCATCAGCGTACCCGCGTGCGATCGAGTTCATCGGCGAACATGGTCTTGATCTGGTCGCCGTCATGGAGCGAAGAGCCGGCGTCGGCCACGACGATTTCGCCGACGTCGAGGCCTTCCAGGATTTCCGTCGCGTTGTCGGACGACAGCCCGACCCGCACCTTGCGCGTCTCGATCGTGTTGCCCTTGACGACCTGAATGGTGAGATGGTCGATCGCGGTCTTGGGGATCGAGACGCCGCAGCTTCGCTTGGCGTCGATCGAGGCACGGGCGAACACGCCGACCTTCAGCGACGGATTGTTGGTGACGCTGATGCGGACGCGGCCGAGCTGCGTGGCGCGGTCGATCTCGGGCGCAACCAGCCGGACCCGGCCGATCAAATCGGGCGCGTCGTCGCGGCTGATCCGCACGGTGGCGCCCGAACTGAGCTTGGGCATGTGCACCGCCGGGACCTGAGCATCGAGCTCGATCTCGTTGTTGACGGCGATGCGGAACATCGGGCCAGCCTGCGGGGAAGCGGGCGCGCCGACGATGGTGCGGACCTCGGTGATGAGGCCCGGCGCAGGTGCCTTCAGGGAGATCGGGCCTTGCGGACCGGGTCTCTGCGGCTGCCCCGGGATCTGCGGCGGCGCGGTCAGGCGCGCCAACTCCTGGTTGTCGGCAACGACGGTGCCTTCGGTGACGAAGAGATCGGTGACCTTGGATCCCTCCTGGTCGGCGATGACCACGGCCTCGCGGCGCGGCACGAAGAAGCCGGTCACCCGCACGAGGTCGGAGAAGCAGGCATTGGTCGACTTCGTCACGATGACGAGCGCCTCGCTCTGCGTCTCCTTCGGCTCGGCGCGCTTGCGATGCTCGAACAGGTAATAGCCGACGCCGAGCGCGACGACGAACACCACCGTTCCGGCAGGCTTGAGATATTCGGAGAGGTTCATCGCCGGATCATCCTGGCCTGGCTCACGGCCATCCGCGCGAGGCCCATCGAGAGCGTTTCCCTGAAACAAAGCGGCGTCCCGCAAGGCCGCGGGACGCGCTCTGGAAGCGAGACTTTACACCACATCACGACTTGTCACTTCAGAGGATTGCGTCGTGCTCACTTCGATGCGGTGGTCTTGTTTTCCATGTTGACGACCTGGACGCGGCGGTTGGCCTCCGCCATGGGCTGGCTCGGATTCTTCAGCTTGCTCTTGCCGTAGCCGACGGTGACGAGGTCGGTGGCGGAGATGCTGTACTTGTCGACGAGGTAGCGCTTGATCGCATCCGCGCGGCGTTCCGACAGGTCCTGATTGTAGGTTTCGCCGCCGGCGGCATCGGTGTGGCCGGCGACCACGAAGGTGGAGCCCTTCAGGTCGGGACTGGTCAGCGCGCGACCGAGCGCCTGCACGGATGGCATCGACTTGGCGCTGATATTGGCGGAGTTGTAGTCGAACGTGATTTCGAGATCGATGTTCGGCTTGTCCTTGGCGACCGATGCGATTTCCTCGCGCTCGGTCGAGGACAGCGAACGCGTCGAGCGGCCGCGCACCGACTGGATCAGCTTGGTCTCAGCGGCGTTCGGCGCGGGATCGGCCTGCGGGGCGATCGAGAGGCCGCGGGTCAGGGGCTTCTTGGCTGGCGGCGCCAGCGCGCGGACGATGTCGTCCTCGGTGACGTTCTTGCTGTTGCCGTCGTCGCCGGCGAAGGCAGGCGAGGCCGGCAGCGACAGCGCAGCGCCAAGAGCGATGATGGACAGGATCGCGGTAAGTCCCTTTGCAGCCGATTTCATAACCAGTCCCTCCTGCGCAGCCAGCTCGCGCGGTTCCAAAATTCCTGCCAAAATTCCTGCAATGAGCCCCCCGGGGAAGGCTGCTTGCGGCATCCGTTCGTTAGTCTTCCTTGGGCCACCAGGGGTTCGAGGCGCCGCCTGCCTCAATTCAAAAAAATACTAGCGCACTCCGTAGCTTGCGAACTCCTGAACGATGTTCGGATCCATCGCCTTGGCATTGGCGATATCAAGCGCGCCTTCCTGGGCGGAGCCATTGCGCTGCTTGGCGAGGCCGCGTCCGTAGAGCGAGGAAGTCAGGCGCGGGTTGATCCTCAGGGCCGCATCGAAATCGGCGATGGCATTCTTGACCGCGCCCGATTTGAGGTTGACGAGCCCGCGGCTGTCCAGCGCGTCGACGAAGTTGGGCCGCAGCCGCAACGCCTCGTTGCAATCCTTCAGCGCGCCCTGGAGGTCGCCGACCACGGTGCGGGTCCAGCAGCGGTTGTTCAGCGCCTCGACATCCTTGGTGTTGATCCGGAGCGTGTCGTCGAAATCCTTGATGGCAAGGTTGTAGGCGCCCTTGCTGGCATAGACCTGGCCACGCCGGTACAGCGCGTTCACGTCATCAGGATTGGCGGCGATCTTGGAGGTCAGGCTCTTGATCGTGGGATCGTCGGCCAGCGCGGCAGCGCTCGGCCCGCTGTCCATGCTCGGTGCCGGAGCGGGATCAATCGGTTTTACCGGCGGTGGCGGCGGGGGCAGCGCGGCCTCGACCTGCGGCTTCGGCGTGGGGGCCGGCGCGGGCGCAGGCGCAGGTGGAGAAGCCGGCGCGGGTGCCGCTGCAGTGTCGGCCGGCTTCGGCGGAGGAGGCGGCGTCGGCGGCGCAGGCGGTGCCGGCGGCGGGTTGTTGGCGACGACCGGCGGCGGCGCGGGAGGCGCGGGCGGCGCGCTAGGCGCCGGACGCGATCCGCCGGCTCCCGGGCTGAACGAGAAATCTTCGGCCAATGAAGAGGATATCCAAGGCACCTGCTCGCCGCGCGAAGCGCGGGTGACGCCCATCTTGGTCCGGTTCAGCGTCTCCTCGGCCATCAGGTCGGGGACCCGGATTTCCTTCAGGAGCTCCTGGACGAACAGGCTGTGCTCGCCGCCGGCGTCGGAGACCACCGAGGCCAGCGCCGCCGAATACATCACCAGCGTTCCGTTCGGCGCGATGACCGGGGTCAGGCCGGCCGAGAAGCTGCGGAACCGGCGCTCGAACGGATTGCGCCTGCTAGCGTCGACCAGCGCGATCTTGACGCCCGCGCCGCGGGTGTTGAGCTCGCCGAGGACGGTCTCGAGGCTGAAACCGTCGCGGCGCACGTCGGATTCGGTCCAGATCTGCGCATCGATCGGCAACATGTAGCTCTGGCGCGCCGACTGGATGCCGAAGCCGCTGAAGAATACCAGCGCCACCGATCCCGGCTTGATCTTGCCGTAGAGCTTGTCGAAGGCGCGGCGCATGCCGTCGCCGGTCAGATTCTCGCCGATCTCGACCGAAAAGCCGTCGCGCTTGAGCTCGTCGGCGACGTCACGGGCATCGTTGATCGGTTCCTTCAGCGGGGCATCCGCATCCGGATATTTGGCGTTGCCGATGACCAGCGCAAAGCGGTCACCGGCCGCGAGCGATGGGGCAGTCGGGACGAGCGAGACG
This sequence comes from Bradyrhizobium sp. 25ACV, assembly GCF_054863005.1. Classification (NCBI taxonomy): domain Bacteria; kingdom Pseudomonadati; phylum Pseudomonadota; class Alphaproteobacteria; order Hyphomicrobiales; family Nitrobacteraceae; genus Bradyrhizobium; species Bradyrhizobium sp. 25ACV. The sequence goes on along the minus strand of NZ_JAVAYO010000026.1, from coordinate 26,001 downwards.
AGCAAGGGCAGAAGGAAAAGGAAGCGAATTTTCATAATCAGCGCGGTCCAGCCAAAAAGGCGCCGTTACCAGCTTGCGCCGCGGCGACCTTAACTTACGCATCCTGCATTATCAAACCGGGGACGGGAGGCGTCAACCGCTTGGAGATTCGGCGTTATCGCGACGATTGACCGCAACGCCTGGGTGCGCCGCAGGGGGAATAAACAGGCTGTCATGTTTGTGCTCGACGTGATCCGGCTCGATCTTACCGGCGGCACGTTAGGGCCTCCATGGCGACGAAAATGTGATTGGTCTCACATTGAAAGCCTGCCGCCGTGATGCGGCGCGGCGTTTGACCTTTGCAGCGGAGAATGGCTTGGTGCGCAGGATCGTGCCGAAGATCCACTCAGAAAAGCAAAAACCATGGGAAACGCCTACGAGATCTACGCCCTGCGCTATGCGACGATGTCGCCGCGCACCCCCAGCATGAACTTCCTTCAGCCCGATCCGCATGACAGCGCGGCGCAGGACCTCGACTATTTCGTCTGGCTGATCCGCGGCGGCGGCCGCGACATCCTGGTCGACACCGGCTTCAATGCCGAGGAGGCAAGCGCACGGGCGCGCAAGCTGACGCTCAATCCGGTCGATGCGCTGGAGCGCTTTGGCGTCGCGGCGTCAAGCATTCGCGACGTCATCGTGACGCATCTGCATTACGACCACGCCGGCAATCTCGATCGCTTTGCGAAGGCGCGCTTCCACCTCCAGGAGCGCGAGATGGCCTACGCGACCGGGCGCTGCATGTGCAACGGACTGCTGCGACATCCGTTCTCGGTCGAGCACGTCACGCAGATGGTGCGCCACGTCTATGGCGAGCGCGTCACTTTCTATTCGGGTGACGGCGAGGTCGCGCCCGGCGTCACCGTGCATCGCGTCGGCGGCCATTCCGACGGCTTGCAGGTGGTCAAGGTCGAAACCGCGCGCGGGCCGGTGGTGCTGGCGTCCGATGCCGCGCATTATTATGCCAATCTGCAGCGCAAGAGCCCGTTCCCGATCGTCTACAATGTCGGCGACATGGCACAAGGTTGGGAGACGATCGAGCGTCTTGCCGGCCATCCTGATCGATTCATTCCGGGCCATGATCCGATCGTCACGGAAATCTATCCGCGCGCCAGCGACAAGGTCGACGCCTGGGCGCTGCATCTGCCGCCGTCGCGGTCGTTTGCGAAGTGAGGGCGAAGCCGTCATTCCGGGGCGCGCGAAGCGCGAACCCTCGGGCGGCAGATATGGCACTCAACGAGTGCCGGCAGGATCCACACAAGCAACGATATCGCGGGGAGATCTTCGAGCCTTTAGCTCCGGGGGAGAGAATACCGCCAGGTATCCTCCGTCCCCTGCGAGCTTATATGTGACGATCTCGCGATAGCCGACGGCAGTCAATTCGCAGCGCAAGAGCTCAATTGGCGTGCCGTGCTTCGACGTCGGAAGCTCAAGATCGACAATTCCGACCCGCGCGCCCTGCTTCAAGGCGGGCGCGAGATTGTAGAGGAAGGCATAGGGTTGGGCTATCTCGTGGTACATATGCACAAGGATTGCGGCATCCAGTGAAGAAGCGGGCAGACGCGCGTCGTGTGGTTCGCCGAGCGCGAATTGCACGTTCGTCAACTTCAGAAGTTTTGTTCGCCTGGCGAGTTCGACGAGGTAATCCCGCGTGACGTCCTGGGCAACGACAGAGCCGGCGGGTCCGACGAGGTGCGAGAGCCTGATCGTGTGGTAGCCACTGCCTGCTCCAATGTCACCGACTGTCATACCTGGTTTCAGGTCAAGAACGCGTGCGATTTGACCGGCCTCATCGAGGGCGTCGCGGCGCTCCTCGGCGGAGCGGCGCGGGCTGACGATTCGTGCGACAGGGCGCTGCGGTGAGGGAAACTCGTTTGCAGCCACTCCGGGGGGTGCCAGATAACCCATGTCAACGGCGTATGCGCGAGTTGCAGCAAAGGCCACAAGTAGCATCGCTATATACGCCACTGCCGTCACGGGCCTACCAAGCTTTCTCAACCGGACTCCCAAAAGCCGACGTCTGCGCCTCTATGAGTGCGCGTCCTAATACGCCTCTTTCGCGTCGGCCTCTTTGCTGGTCTGGATCAGATCGAGACTCTCCTCGATCTTGCCGAGCAGCGTCGAGAGACGCTTGCGCTCCTGTGCGGTTAGGCAGGCGAGGATTTCGTCTTCCCGCCGCAGCAGCTGCGGGAACAGCTCTTCGTAGAGCGCGCGGCCCTTCTTCGTCAGTTGCAGGCGGAATTCGCGGCGGTCGGCTTCGTTCTCCACCCGCTCGATCAGATCCTCGTTGAGCAGCGCAGTCACCGCGCGGCTGATGGTGGATTTGTGCGTGCGGGTGCATTGGGCGATGTACTGCGCGCTACAGGCATCGTTGCGGAACCCGAGCGTGGCGATCACGCGCCAGGCCGGAATGTCGAGACCATGCCGTTCCTGATATTCGACCGAGAGTGCGGAACTGACTTCCGCTGCGAGCCGGTTGAGACGAAACGGCACGAACTTGAACAGGTCGAGCCGTGCCTTTGGCCGCACGGAGGCCTCTTCGGCTTCGCGTGCCTTCTCTGCGATGTCGCTGGATGTCCTCGCCAAGGAGCGCGCTCCGAATTCCAGTTGACGGCCGGCCGGCTCCGGTCCAAAATAGTTGCACGTGAGACTATCTAGCAGATTAGTCCTCTCCTGACCAGAGCCGAGGTTCGAGTATGGCGCAGGCCAAGACTCTTCAGGTCAAGACGCATCAGGCCAAAGCCCAGTTCGGCTATCGCCGCCATGCCGATCAAGACCGCGCCGGCCAAAGCCCGGCCGAGCATCCCGTCGTGGTTGTCGGCGCCGGCCCGGTCGGGCTGTCGCTCGCGATCGACCTCGCCCAGCGCGGCCAGCGCGTCGTCCTTCTGGATGATGCCGATCGCATCGGCGAGGGCTCGCGCGCGATCTGCTTCTCGAAGCGGTCGCTGGAATATTGGGACCGGCTCGGCGTCGGCGATCGCATGGTCGCCAAGGGCGTGGTGTGGAGCGTCGGCCGGATCTTCCACGGGGAGTCCCTGCTCTACCAGTTCAACCTCCTGCCCGAGGACGGCCATAAGCGGCCCGCCTTCATCAATCTCCAGCAATACTACGCCGAAGCCTATCTGGTCGATCGCATCCAGGATCTGCCCGAGATCGACCTGCGCTGGCGCAATAAGGTGACGGCGCTGGAGCAGCGCAACGATTCCGTAGCGCTGACGATCGAAACGCCGGAGGGCGCCTATCGCCTGCACGCGCAATATGTGATCGCCTGCGATGGCGCGCGCTCCTCGCTGCGGCAGATGGTCGGGGCCGAGTTCGCGGGACAGGTGTTCGAGGACCAGTTCCTGATCGCCGACGTCAAGATGACGGCGGAATTCCCGACCGAACGCTGGTTCTGGTTCGATCCGCCGTTCCATGCCGGCCGCTCGGCGCTGCTGCACCGCCAGCCCGACGACGTCTGGCGCATCGACCTCCAGCTCAATCGCTACGCCGATCCCGTCGTCGAGAAGAAGCCGGAGAACGTGCGGCCGCGGATCGCGCGCATGCTCGGCCACGACAAGTTCGAGTTCGAGTGGATCTCGCTCTACAAATTCCAGTGCCGGCGGATGGATCGTTTCATCCATGGCCGCGTGATTTTTGCCGGTGATTCCGCGCATCAGGTTTCGCCGTTCGGTGCCCGCGGCGCCAATTCCGGACTCGAGGACGCCGAAAACCTGTCCTGGAAGCTCGACCGCGTGCTGCGGGGCACCTCGCCCGCAAGCCTGCTCGAAAGCTATCACGCCGAGCGCAGCATGGCGGCCGACGAGAACATCCGCGAATCCACCCGCTCGACCGATTTCATGGCGCCGAACTCGCATCAGGAAGCGCGGCTGCGCAAGGCGGTGCTGTCGCTGGCCAAGGAGACCGAGTTCGGCAAACGCATGGTCAATGGCGGGCGCCTGTCGGTGCCGTGCAGCTACGCCTCGCCGCTGTCGTCGCCGGATGCAGATGTGTGGGGCGGCGGACCGTCTCCCGGCTGCTCCATGCTCGATGCGCCAATTGCCGAGCAGGCCTATCTGACGGACGCCTTCCGCAAGGGTGGAACGGACTTCACCCTGCTCTCGTTCAACAATGGCGCGGCGATTGATGTGCCCAACGGGGTCAAGGATGTTCGCATCGGTGGCGAGGGCGGACTTGCCGATCCCACGGGCCTTGTCGCAAAGCGCTACGGCGCCGCGCCGGGCGCTGCCTATCTGCTCAGGCCCGATGGCTATGTCGCCGCGCGCTTCCGCCATCCAACGCGCGCCGCGATCGCGGCGGCGTTGTCGCAGGCTCAAGGGTTGAATTGAGGTTTCGCATGCCGTTGTCTACCAGCTCCAACTTTGCGCGGCCGGACGATGCCTTTCGCGCCATCGTCGAGGTGCACCGCGGGCTCACCGAGGAGCAGAGTGCCGATTTCGATGCGGCGCTGGTGCTGATCCTCGCCAACCATATCGGCGACATCGATGTGCTGCGTGAGGCGATCGAGCTTGCCAAGCGCCGCATGATCGACGGTCAGCAGCAACAACAGCAGCAACAACAATAACCCAAAAGACTCAAAGGACGAATTGATGGCGAAGAACTTCGCATCCACCGGCGATCTCTCCGAGAAGAAAATCACCTTCTCCGAGATCGGCACCGATCTCTACGCCTTCACCGCCGAGGGCGATCCGAACACTGCCGTGATCGTCGGCGACGACGGTTGCCTGGTGTTCGACGCGCAGGCGACGCCGGCGATGGCGAACAAGGTGATCGAGCGCGTCCGCACTGTGACTGACAAACCGATCAAATATGTGGTGCTGTCGCACTATCATGCCGTGCGCGTGCTAGGGGCCTCCGCCTACAAGGCGCAAGGCATCGTCGCCTCGCAGGAGACCTATCGGCTGATCGAGGAGCGCGGCAAGCAGGATTGGGATTCCGAGTACGGCCGCTTCCCGCGGCTGTTCCAGGACGCGCAGAGCATCCCCGGTCTGACCTGGCCGACGCTGACCTTCGAAGGCGAGATGTCGATCTATCTCGGCAAGCGCGAAGTGCGGCTGATGCAGCTCGGGGCCGGCCACACCTCCGGTGACATCGTCGCCTGGGTGCCTGATGCCGAAGTGATGTTCTCCGGCGACCTCATCGAATATCACTCGGCCTGCTATTGCGGCGACGCGCATTTGCGCGAATGGCCGCTGACGCTGAACGAGATCCGCAACTTCAATCCCAAGGCGATCGCGCCGGGCCGCGGCGACGCGCTCAACGGCACGGCCACGGTGCGCGAAGCCATCGCGATGACGCGCGATTTCGTCACCTCGCTCTATGGCGCGGCCGAAATCTCGGTGGCCAAGGGGCGCACGCTGAAGGAATCGATGGCGGCGACCCGCGAGGTGATGGATCCGAAATTCCACAGCTTCGCCATCTACGAGCACTGCCTGCCGTTCAACGTGTCGCGCGCCTATGATGAGGCATCCGGGATCGACGACCCCGTGATCTGGACCGACAAGCGCGACCAGGACATGTGGGCAGCCCTGCAAGGAGGAGGATAGTGATGAACATCAACACCTCGCCCGATCAGATCATCCGCAGCTCGGCGCAGGTGACGCCGGGCTACATGTCCGGCTTCGGCAACAGCTTTGAGACCGAAGCGCTGCCGGGCGCGCTGCCGATCGGGCGCAACTCGCCGCAGCGCTGCGCCTACGGGCTCTACGCCGAGCAATTGTCCGGCTCGCCCTTCACCGCGCCGCGCGGCACCAATGAGCGCTCCTGGCTCTATCGCATCCGCCCCTCGGTGAAGCATTCCGGCCGCTTCGAGAAAGTCGAGGCCGGCCTGTGGCGTTCGGCGCCATGCCACGAATACGATCTGCCGATCGCGCAGATGCGCTGGGACCCGACGCCGCTTCCGAAGGACGATGTGACCTTCGTTCAGGGCGTGCAGACCATGACGACGGCGGGCGATGTGAATACACAGGCCGGCATGGCCGCGCACGTCTACCTCATCACCAAATCGATGGTGGACCAGCATTTCTACAATGCCGACGGCGAGCTGATGTTCGTGCTCCAGCAGGGCAATTTGCGCCTCGTCACCGAGTTTGGCCGCATCGATGCCGAGCCCGGCGAGATCGTGGTTATCCCGCGCGGCGTCAAGTTCCGCGTCGAGATTCCGAACGGGCCGGCGCGCGGCTATCTCTGCGAGAACTATGGCGGCGCGTTCACGCTGCCGGAGCGCGGGCCGATCGGCGCCAACTGCCTCGCCAACGCCCGCGACTTCCTGACGCCGGTTGCGCATTACGAGGACAAGGACACGCCGACCGAGCTCTACGTGAAATGGGGCGGCTCGTTGTTCAAGACGACCTTGCCGCATTCGCCGATCGACGTCGTCGCCTGGCACGGCAATTACGCGCCCTACAAATACGATCTGCGCACCTTCTCGCCGGTCGGTGCGATCGGCTTCGATCATCCCGATCCCTCGATCTTCACGGTTCTCACCTCACCGTCGGAGACGGCGGGCACCGCGAATATCGACTTCGTGATCTTCCCCGAGCGCTGGATGGTCGCCGACAACACCTTCCGGCCGCCCTGGTATCACATGAACATCATGAGCGAGTTCATGGGCCTGATCTACGGCGTCTACGATGCCAAGCCGCAAGGCTTCGTCCCCGGCGGCATCTCCTTGCACAATTGCATGCTGCCGCACGGCCCGGACCGCGACGCTTTCGAGCATGCCAGCAATGGTGAATTGAAGCCGGTGAAGCTGACGGGGACCATGGCCTTCATGTTCGAGACCCGCTACCCGCAGCGCGTCACCGCGCATGCCGCGAATGCCTCGACGCTGCAGGACGATTACGCGGATTGCTGGAAGGGACTCGAGAAGCGGTTCGACCCGAACAAGCCGTAGTCTCTCTTGCCCTCCCCTGGAGGGGGAGGGTCGTTACGCATGCAGCGAAGCGGAATGCGTAACGGGGTGGGGTGACGGTCTCTCTGCGAGGAGCGCTGCCCGTGTTGAGAGATCACCCCACCCCGTCTGATATTTCGCTGCGCTCAATATGAGCCGACCCTCTCCCTCCAGGGGAGGGTGACACCGTCACCGCTGCGCAACGGGAAACCCATGCCTCACCCCAACGACCCCAACCTCCGCTCCTTCATCGACGTCGATCCTTCTTCCGACTTCCCGATCCAGAACCTGCCCTATGGCGTGTTCTCGACCGCGGCCAATCCGACGCCGCGGGTTGGTGTCGCCATCGGCAATTACGTGCTCGATCTCTGGGAGCTCGAGCAGGATTCCCGGCTCGATGTCGGCCCGCTCGGCGTGTTCTCCGGGCCTTCGCTCAATCCCTTCATGGCGCTCGGGCCAAAAGTCTGGACCAAGACGCGGGCGCGGATCAGCGAGCTGCTGCGGGCCGATCATCCGGAGCTGCGCGACAATGAGGAGCTGCGCAGCCGCGCGCTCGTGCCGATGCGCGATGCAAGACTGCATCTGCCGTTCGCGGTCTCCGGCTATACCGATTTCTATTCCTCGAAAGAGCACGCCACCAATGTCGGCGTGATGTTCCGTGGCAAGGACAATGCGCTGCAGCCGAACTGGCTGCATATGCCAATCGCCTATAACGGTCGCGCCTCGACCGTCGTCGTGTCAGGCACCAAGGTGAAGCGCCCGCGCGGGCAGCTGAAGCCGCCGAATGTGGACGTGCCGAGCTTCGGCCCGTGCAAACGGCTCGATTTCGAACTGGAGATGGGCGTCGTGGTCGGCCAACCCTCGCCGATGGGCGGCATGCTGAGCGAGCAACAGGCCGAAGAGATGATCTTCGGCTTCGTGCTGCTCAACGACTGGAGCGCGCGCGACATCCAGCAATGGGAATATGTGCCGCTCGGCCCGTTTCTCGCAAAAGCCTTCGCGACCTCGATCAGCCCGTGGGTGGTGACGCGCGAGGCGCTGGAGCAGTTCCGCCTGAAGGGGCCGGAGCAGGAGCCGGTGCCGCTCGACTATCTCAGGCAGGGCAAGCCGCAGAATTACGATGTCGAGCTCGACGTCTCATTGCGCGCCGCCGGTGCCAACGCGCCCGCCGGCATCAGCCGCACCAATTTCAAATACATGTATTGGTCCTCGGTGCAGCAGTTGATGCACCACGCCTCCTCCGGCTGCGCCATGAATGTCGGCGACCTCCTGGGTAGCGGTACGATTTCCGGTCCCGAGAAGAACCAGCGCGGCAGCTTGCTCGAGATCAGCTGGAACGGCACCGAGCCGGTCGAGATCCCCGGCGGCGCCAAGCGCTCGTTCCTCGAGGATGGCGACAGCCTCGTGATGCGCGGCTGGTGCCAGGGCAACGGCTATCGCGTCGGCTTCGGGGAGGTCGAGGGGACGATCTTGGCGGCGGAGTGAAGTTGCCATCATTCCGGGGCGATGCGGAGCATCGAACTATGGTGCGCACTTACGCACCTGAGAATCTCGAGGTTCCGAGTTCGCGCTTTGCGCGCCCCGGAACGACGGCCCCTAAATTATCGCTTCTCCGGCGGCACGTCCCTGATCCGCGCGCAATGCGCCGCGACGTCCTCGACGCTGTATTTCAAATGCACCCGCTTGTCCGACGGCGCCTGCTTTGTGGTGCAGACGCCCGGCCGCCATTCCTGCGTCGGCCTGATCGGGCGCGGCGCGAAACCGCCGCCGCAGTTCGGGCAGACGTTGGACAGCTTGGTCTCGACGCAATCCGCGCAGAACGTGCATTCGTAGGAGCAGATCCGCGCATCAGTTGCATCGGGCGGCAGGTCGCGGTCGCAATATTCGCAGTTCGGTCGAAGCTGGAGGGCCATGGCTGAATCTCCGGATTGGCTGGGATCATCGCAGATCGCGCGGGAAGCGCGAATGACGTAGTTCCCTCGATTTCAGCCGGCCCTGATCTCCCTCAGCGGCAATCGCGAGCTCTCCTTCAGCCTGTCGAGCACGATCGAGGAGCGCACATGCGCCACGCTCTGGTGCGGCATCAAGACGTCGTTGACGAGGTTGGAGAGACCCTTGAGATCGCGCAGCACCGCCTTCAGCACGTAGTCGGCGTCACCGGTGAGCGAATAGGCCTCCTGGATCTCGTCGATACGGCCAACCAATGCGCGAAACCGCTTCGAATTATCCGGCGAGTGAGTCGCAAGCGTCACCTGGATGAAGGCGATCACGCCGAAGCCGAGCGCCTCGCTGGAGAGATCGGCGTGATAGCCTGCGATCACCTTCTCCTCCTCCAGCCGCATCCGCCGGCGCGAGCATTGCGAGGCCGAAAGTCCCGCGAGGTCGGCGAGCTCCTGATTGGTGAGGCGGCCGTCGTCCTGGAGCGCGCCCAGGATCTTGAGGTCGAAGGCGTCAACCGAAATCATGCGTCATTTGTCCATTTCATGCACAGATCGTGCATATGATAGCCAAAGACCGTCCCGTTTGCACGCTCATTGCGGGCCCCATGAAGGATAGTTCCTCGCAGCAGCAATTTGGGAGAGCCGCCTATGGGACCGTTTCCGCACGATGCACCGCCGGCCACTATCAGTGCCGACAATCCGATGGGCACCGACGGGTTCGAGTTCGTCGAATATGCGCATCCCAATCCGCAAGAGCTGCATTCGCTGTTCAAGCTGATGGGCTATGCGCCCGTCGCGCGCCACAAGACCAAGAAGATCACGGTCTATCGCCAGGGCGACATCAACTACCTCGTCAACGAGGAGCCCGGTAGCCACGGTTACGAGTTCGTTGCCACGCACGGGCCCTGCGCCCCCTCGATGGCGTTCCGCGTCGTCGATGCGAAGGCGGCCTATGACCGCGCCATTTCGCTCGGTGCGGAGCCTGCCGATGTGTCGTCGGCGCAGAAGACGCTCGACGTGCCCGCGATCAAGGGCATCGGCGGCAGCCTGCTCTATCTGGTCGATCGCTACGGTGCCAAGGGCTCGGCCTATGACGCCGAGTTCGAATGGCTCGGCGCGCGCGATCCGCGGCCTGCCGGCGCCGGCCTGTTCTATCTCGACCATCTCACCCACAACGTCCATCGCGGCCGCATGGATGTCTGGGCCGGCTTCTACGAGAAGCTGTTCAACTTCCGCCAGATCCGCTTCTTCGACATCGAGGGCCGCGCCTCCGGCCTGTTCTCGCGGGCGTTGACCAGCCCGGACGGCAAGATCCGGATTCCGATCAACGAGGACGCCGGCGATTCCGGCCAGATCGAGGAATATCTGAAGACCTATCGCGGCGAGGGCATCCAGCACATCGCCTGCGGCTGCCGCGACATCTACCGCACCATCGAAGACCTGCGCGACGCCGGCCTGCCCTTCATGCCGTCGCCGCCCGAGACCTATTTCGAGCGGATCGACGCGCGCCTGCCTGAGCATGGCGAGGACCTCGCGCGTCTCCGGAAGAACGGCATCCTGATCGACGGCGAAGGCGTGGTGGAGGGCGGCCAGACCAAGGTGCTGCTCCAGATCTTCTCGGCCAACGCAATCGGCCCGATCTTCTTCGAGTTCATCCAGCGCAAGGGCGACGACGGATTCGGCGAGGGCAACTTCAAGGCCCTGTTCGAATCGATCGAGGAGGACCAGATCCGGCGCGGGGTGTTGAAGGTGGATGCGGCGTAAGCACCTGCGTTAGACGCGGGTTGCACCCACAATGTCGGTGTCGTCCCCGCGAAGGCGGGGACCCATAACCACAGGGAGTAGTTGCGACGCGAGCAGATAACTCCGAGTCTTCGCCAAACATCTCCCTGTGGCTATGGGTCCCGGATCAGCGCTCGCTACGCTCGCTTGCCCGGGACGACGGGGGAATTTGAGGCAGCGGAGAGTCTATCTCTTCCACGCCTGCATCACCGCGCCGATCTCCGCCGCCTCCGGCTCACGCACCGCCGACGGTGTCCGCGAGAACCGCGGCGCCGGCGCGGGCTGCTTCACGCCGTGGCGCTCGACGAACACGTTGCGGGCCACCATGTGCGGATGCTGGGTTGCTTCCGACATGGTCAGCACCGGCGCGAAGCAGATGTCGGTGCCTTCCATGATCTCGCACCAGTCCTCGCGCGTCTTGCTCTTGAATACGGCCTTCAGCTTCTCCTTCAGCGCCGGCCAGGCCTTGGGGTTCATCTGCGCGTCGAAGTCGGCATCGGTGAGGCCCGCATGCTCGCGCAGCAGCGCGTAGAACTGCGGCTCGATCGAGCCGATCGAGACAAAGTGCCCGCAGGCGCATTCATAGACGCCATAGAAATGCGCGCCGCCGTCGAGGAAGTTCTGGTTGCGCCCTTCGGTCCAGCGTCCCAGCGTCGTCATGTCGAAGAAGAACGACATCAGCGAGGCCGCCCCGTCGCACATCGCGGCATCGACGACCTGGCCCTTGCCGGATCGCTGCGCTTCCAGCAGGGCTGCAAGCACGCCGACGACGAGATAGAGCGCGCCGCCGCCGAAATCGCCGACCAGATTGAGCGGCGGCACCGGCGCTTCCTTCGTGCCGATGGCGGCAAGCGCACCGGTGATGGAGATGTAATTGATGTCGTGGCCGGCGGCATTCGCGAGCGGGCCTTCCTGGCCCCAGCCGGTCATGCGGCCATAGACCAGTTTGGGATTGCGTGCGAGGACGACGTCCGGCCCGAGCCCGAGCCGCTCCATCACGCCGGGACGAAAGCCCTCGACCAGCGCATCGGCGCTGGCAAGCAGGTCGAGCACCTCTGCGATCGCCGCCTTGTCCTTCAGGTCGAGCTCGATCACCTTGCGGCCGCGCCCCGCCACCGACTTCATGCTCTTCTTCGCGCCCACCCGGTCGAGCGTGACGACGTCGGCGCCCATGTCCGCCAGCATCATGCAGGCGAACGGGCCGGGGCCGATGCCGGCGAATTCGACGATGCGGAAGCCCGAGAGCGGGCCGGAGGCGCGGACGGTCGAGGTGGGCGCTGATTTATCGAGCACGTTGTTGTTTCCTCGGGTCGCGGGCGGATGCCGATGGTTCGGCCATTGCCGCTGACATTCTTCTTGGAGCGAGTTAATCGGCTGATTAACTTTTCTCGCCTTCATGCCAGCGAGGCAAGCGCTTTTGATGCCGCACCGCCAAAATAAAACGGCGCGCACCGAAGTGCGCGCCGCGGAAAATTTGTGTCGAGGCGCTATCAGCGCGCCGCGGCCACCGCGCGCTGCGCCATCACCTTAACGAGGTTGGCGCGGTACTCGGCAGTGCCGTGGATGTCGGCCAGCAATCCGTTCGCCGAAATGCTGACGCCGTCGATCGCCGCCGGCGACCAGTTTGCCTTCAGCGCGGCCTCAATCGCGGGCACCCGCATCACGCCGCTCTGCGAGGCACCGGTCGCGGCGACGCGGACGTCGCCCGATTTGGTCTGCGCGACGAACACGCCGGTCAACGCAAAGCGTGAGGCCGGATGCCGCATCTTCTCGTAGCCTGCTTTCGCCGGCACCGGGAACGACACGGCGGTGATGATCTCGCCGTCTTCGAGCGCCGTGGTGAACAGGCCCTGGAAGAAGTCCTCGGCCGAGATCGACCGCTTGTTGGTCTTCACGGTGGCACCGAGTGCGAGCAGCGCGGCGGGAAAATCCGCGGCGGGATCGTTGTTGGCGATCGAGCCGCCGATCGTGCCGCGGTAACGCACGGCGGGGTCGCCGAGTACCGAGGTGAGATAGGAGATCGCGGGAATCGCCTTCTTCACATCGGCATTCGTCATGATGTCGTAATAGATCGTGGCGGCCTTGATGGTCAGCGTGTCGCCCGACAATTCGACGCCCTGCAGCTCCTTGATCTTGCCGAGGTCGATGACGTCGGACGGGCTGGCGAGCCGCTGCTTCATGACTGGAAGCAGCGTCTGGCCGCCGGCAAGGAACTTTGAGTCGCTGCCCTTGGCGAACAGGCTGGCGGCCTCGTCGACCGAGGATGCGCGATGATAGGTGGTCTGGTACATCTTCGTTCCTCCTCTTAAGCCGCGTGGATCGTGCGCCACACCCGGTCAGGGGTTGCGGGCATTTCCAGATTGTTCTTGCCGATCGCATCCGTGATCGCGTTGATCACGGCCGCAGAGGCGCCGATCGCGCCGGCCTCACCGCAACCCTTGATGCCCAGGGGATTGCCCGGGCAGAGCGTCGTGGTGTGGGAGAGGTTGAAGGAGGGCACGTCGTCAGCGCGCGGCATGGCGTAGTCCATGAACGAGGCCGTGACCGGCTGGCCGTTGGCATCGTAGATCGCGTGCTCGAGCAGCGCCTGTCCGATGCCTTGAACGAGGCCGCCATGGACCTGGCCCTCGACGATCATCGGGTTGATCAGCCGGCCGAAGTCGTCGGCTGCGACGAAGTCGACGAAGGAGGTCTTGCCGGTGCCGGGATCGACCTCGAGCTCGCAGATATAGGTACCGGCCGGGAAGGTGAAGTTGGTCGGATCGTAGAAGGCGCTCTCCTTCAGACCCGGCTCCATCCCGTCAGGCAGATTGTGCGCGGTGTAAGCCGCGAGCGCGACCATCGGCAGCGCAATCGCCTTGTCGGTGCCGGTGACCTTGAACTCGCCGTTCTCGATGACGATGTCGGCCTCGGAAGCTTCCAGCGCATGGGCCGCAATCTTCTTGGCCTTGGATTCCATCTTCTCCATCGCCTTCAGGATCGCGGTGAGGCCGACGGCCGCCGAGCGCGAGCCGTAGGTGCCCATGCCGAACTGCACCTTGTCGGTGTCGCCATGGACGATCGAGACCTGGCTGATGGGGACGCCGAGGCGCTCCGCGACGAGCTGGCAGAACGTGGTCTCGTGACCCTGGCCGTGGCTGTGCGATCCGGTGAGGATCTCGATGGTGCCGACCGGGTTGACGCGTACCTCGGCCGATTCCCACAGGCCGACGCCGGCGCCCAGGCTTCCGACCGCCTTCGACGGCGCGATGCCGCAGGCCTCGATGTAGCAGGACACGCCGATGCCGCGCAGCTTGCCGTCGGCTTTCGCCTTGGCCTTGCGGGCGGGGAAGCCGGCATAGTCGATCGCCTTCATGGCAGCGTCGAGCGAGGCGTTAAAGTCCCCGGTGTCATAGGCCATGATGACAGGCGTCTGATGCGGGAACTGGGTGATGAAGTTTGTCCGGCGCAGCTGAGCCGGATCGACTTTCAACTGCCGCGCCGCCGTCTCCATCAGCCGCTCGATCAGATAGCTCGCCTCGGGGCGGCCCGCGCCGCGATAGGCGTCGACCGGCGTGGTGTTGGTGTAGACCCCGACCACCTCGGCATGGATCGCCGGGATGTTGTACTGGCCCGACAGCAGCGTCGCGTAGAGATAGGTCGGCACCGACGACGAGAACAGCGACATGTAGGCGCCGAAATTGGCGTAAGTCTTCACCTTGAGGCCGGTGATCTTGTTATTGGCGTCGAACGCCAACTCGGCATGGGTCACATGGTCACGGCCATGCGCGTCGGTGAGGAAGGCCTCGGTGCGGTCGCCGGTCCATTTCACGGGACGGCCGATCTTCTTGGAGGCCCACAGCGCCACCATCTCTTCGGGATAGATGAAGATCTTGGAGCCGAAGCCGCCGCCGACGTCGGGCGCGATCACGCGCAGCTTGTGCTCGGGGGCGATGTTGTAGAACGCCGAGAGCACGAGGCGGGCGACATGCGGGTTCTGCGAGGTCGTATAGAGCGTGAAATGCTCTTCGGCCGCGTCGTAATCGGCAATCGCCGCGCGCGGCTCCATCGCATTCGGGGCGAGGCGGTTGTTGGTGACGTCGAGCTTGACCACATTGGCGGCCTTGGCGAAGGCTGCATCGGTGGCGCCCTCGTCGCCGATCACCCAGTCATAAACCTGGTTGCCGGGAGCTTCGGGGTGAAGCTGCGGGGCGCCGGCCTTGATGGCTGCATGCATGTCGGCGACCGCGGGAAGCTCCTCGTAATCGACGACGACGGCTTCCGCCGCATCGCGCGCCAAATTCTTGCTGTCGGCGATCACGACCGCGACGGCCTGACCGACGAAGCGCACCGTCTCCGGTGCCATCGCCGGCCATGCGCCCATCTTCATCGGGCTGCCGTCTTTGGAGGTGATGGCCCAGCCGCAAATGAGGTTGCCGACCTTGTCGTCGACGATCTGCTGGCCCGTGAGCACCGCGACCACGCCCGGCATCTTCAGCGCGGCGGAGGAATCGATCCCCTTCACCTTGGCGTGTGCGTGCGGGCTGCGGATGAAATGGGCATGGGTCATGCCCAGCAATTTGATGTCGTCCACGTACCGGCCCTTGCCGGTAATGAAACGCTTGTCTTCTTTGCGCACGACTCGCGCGCCGATGCCTTCAACACCCATGTCTGGTCCTCCCGACCGGAAATTTTATGGCTGCGCCTTCCTTCGAGAGCGGCAGCGGTGATTTTGTTCGTTCGAGGCGTGCCGCTCTACTCGGCCGCCTGCGAGACCTTCATGCGTCCGGCTGCATCCAGCACGGCTTTGACGATGTTGTGGTAGCCGGTGCAGCGGCAGATATTGCCTTCGAGCTCGGTGCGGACGGTGGCTTCGTCGAGCTCGCCACCATGGCGGTGCACGATGTCGATCGCCGACATGATCATGCCCGGCGTGCAATAGCCGCATTGCAGGCCGTGATTGTCGCGGAAAGCGGCCTGCATCGGGTGCAGCTCGTCGCCCTTGGCGATGCCTTCGATGGTGGTGATGCTGGCGCCGTCGGCCTGGCCCGCCAGCATGGTGCAGGATTTCACCGCTCGGCCGTCCATGTGCACGACACAGGCGCCGCACTGGCTGGTGTCGCAGCCGACATGGGTCCCCGTGAGATTGAGGTGATCGCGCAGCAGTTGGACCAGCAGCGTGCGGTCCTCGACGTCGACAGCAACGGCCTTGCCGTTCACTGTCAGTTTGACTGTAGACACGGTGTCGTCCTCCCAGAATGTTTGTAGTTATTCCAATTAGAAACAGCGCGATGAAACTTTGCAACTGGGATTTTGGTTCGCCGGGCGTCACGAAACGGTCGTCGAGGCGCCGCGATCAGACAGCAGCGATCCGTGCCGCAGCCAGTGCATGGCGCGACCTGTCCGAAACCTGCGGGCAGATGGTCTCTCGTCTTCCGCGGCGTCCTCCTCTGCCATCGCGCGAAGGCTGCTCGCCCGCGGATGTCGGTCCAGCGCCGCCGATTGTCTCTCCCTTGGGACTCCTGTCGTCGTTCCGCAAATAGGAGCACGGCCGAGCAACTTTGTAATCGCGATCTTGGTAGTAGGATTTTGCGCGATAAGCCATTGATATTATTGAAGCGCTCATCGATTCATGAGGGCCGGCCAGACCCGGCGGGGCCTGCCGAGAGGCGGACTGCCCAAGTCCGCCTCTACTCCCTGGCGATCAGTGGATGCGAAGAGCCAACCGAACTCTCGAGATGGCTTCGCGAACCGAGTGCCACCGTCGTGCTGAAGGCCTGCCGCTCACAGCGAGCGACAACCACACGGCGACATTGACGGATATCGTAACGCCCAGCGGTCATCCGCCGCGGTTGAACCGCCGTCGTGATTTGCGGTCGTGGCTGATGCCTTTCGACGGAACGCGCGGATGGCTACACGATGTTGCCGCAATCCGATCGGCGGTTTCGAACTGCCAACGAGCGACAAGAAGCGAGTGCCGACAACGAGATGAGTGGCCAAGCCTGACAGTGATTTGCACTACTACCTTCCGCCTATACTAAGCGCGAAAAGGCGATGCTGTAATTTCCGTGATGGTTCGCAGGTGAACTGCGTATCGAAATGCGCAAAGCGCATCGGCGCCCAACGTGGCGCGCAAAGCAACATCACGGAGGGAATAATGACCTTTGGAACGAGGGGCTTCTTGGCCGGCATTTCGATGATCGCGATGCTGGGCGCCGGCACGGTAGGCGTTCGCGCCAACGATTCACTGCTCAAAGCGCAATCCGATTCCAATCAATGGGCGGTCGCGGGCCACGACTACGCCAACACGCGATTCAGCCCGCTCAACCAGATCAACGCCGAGAACGCCGGCAAGCTGTCGCTTGCCTATTCGTTCTCGCTTGCATCGCTGCGCTCGAACGAATCCTCGCCGATCGTCATCGGCAACACGTTGTACGTATCGACCTCATGGGGGCCGAAATACGTCTATGCGCTCGACGCTGCGACCGGCGCGCGCAAGTGGACCTACGAGCCGGAGATTCCGGACGACGTGCTGCAATACGCCTGCTGCGACGTGAACAATCGCGGCGTCTCCTATGCCGACGGCAAGATCTTCGTCGGCCGGCTCGACGGCAAGCTGACCGCGCTCGACGCTGCGACGGGCAAGGCGCTGTGGACGGCGAAGGTGGTCGATTACAAGCAGGGCTCGGTCATCACTTCACCGCCGCTGGTCGTGCGCGACAAGGTCATCACCGGCTTCGGCGGTGGTGAGTACGGCGTGCGCGGCGCGCTTCAGGCCTTCGACATCAACACCGGCAAGCTCGCTTGGCAGACCTATACCGTTCCCACGCCGGAGGAGCCCGGCGGCGATACCTGGAAGGGTGATTCCGCGCAGCATGGCGGCGGCGCGGCCTGGCTGGTCGGCTCTTACGATCCCAAGACCGATACCGTGTATTGGGGCACCAGCAATCCCGGGCCGTGGAACACTGCCGTGCGCTCGACCGGCAACGGCGATTTCGGCAAGCTGACCAACCTCTACACGGCCTCGACGCTCGCGCTCGACCCCAACACCGGCAAGATCAAGTGGCATATCCAGACCACACCCGCCGACGCCTGGGACTATGACGGCGTGAACGAGGCCGTGCTCGCCGACCTCAACATCGGCGGCAGCAACGTTCCGGCGCTGATGAAGGCCGATCGCAACGGGTTCTTCTTCGTCGCCAACCGCGAGACCGGCAAGGTTCTTTCGGCGGAGAAGTATGTCTTCTCGAACTGGGCGCAGAAATTCGATCTCGCCACCATGCGCGCGGTCGAGGATCCCGACAAGCGTCCGGGCCCCGGTCATCCCGCCAAGGACATCTGCCCCAATTTGATCGGCGGCAAGAACTGGCAGCCGATGTCGTTCAACCCGCAGACCGGCCTCGTCTACATTCCCTCCAACAATGTCTGCATGGATTGGTCGGTCAGTGACGTCGCCTACAAGCGCGGCGTGTTCTATCTCGGCGCCGAATTTCCGACCAAGGAAGGCCCCGGCGGCTTCCTCGGCGAACTCGTGGCCTGGGATCCCGTCAATCAGAAGAAAGTCTGGTCCATCAAGGAAGACCTGCCTTTCAATGGCGGTACGCTGACCACTGGTGGGGGCCTGGTGTTCGCCGGCAACATCCATGGCGACTTCCGCGCCATCGATGCGAAATCCGGCAAAATGCTCTGGAGCAAGAATCTCGGCTCCGGCATCGGTGCGGGTCCTGTGACCTACATGGTCGACGGCAAGCAATACGTCGCCATCGTCGTCGGCCGTACGGCAGCGCTGCCCGCGTTCCTGGGCGAGGTTGGCAAGAAGATGACGGCTGCAGCTCCCGAGGGCGGCTCGCTCTTCGTGTTCTCCGTCCAGTGACCACTGGCGCGTGTATCCCGAGGTGACGGGATACACGCGCTCTTTTCCCAAAGTGTGATCGCGTCGTTGCGGCCGAGGCCAGGCCTTGTCGCAACGTCACGCCAAAGATGCCCAACCACGGGAGGTGAAGATGCGTCCAATTCGTTCTGGCCTTGGCAATAGCAGATGTCGCGCCATCGCAGCTTTACTTGCATGCATTGCCGGCTCCGCGCTCATCGTGCCGGCCGCCATAGGCCGAGCGGACGAAGTGCAGCCGTTCCGGCTCTGTGCCGATCCGACCAATCTTCCGTTCTCGAGCAACAGCCCCTCGCAACCCGGCTTCTATGTCGAGATCGGGCAGGCGCTGGCGCGGGCACTCGGCCGGCCGATCGCCTACGATTGGTACAAGTCGTATTTCGGCAAGCGCACCGTCCGCGTCACTCTGCTCGGCAAGCAGTGCGACGCCATGATCGGCCTGCCGCGCTCCGAGGATTTCATGGGGCCAGCCGTCATCTTCTCGAGCACGGTTGCGCGTGAAGGTTACGCCCTCGTGACCGCAAAGGACCGGACGATCTCAGGGGTCGACGATCTCCGGGGCAAGCGGGTCGCCGTGCAGTTCGCCAGCACACCGCAAAACCTCCTGGCGACGCGTGACGAGATCCAGAAGGTGACGGTGCTGTCGTCCGAGGAAGGCATGCAGGCGCTCGATCGGGGCAAGGCCGACGTCGCCTTTATCTGGGGGCCCGTGGCCGGCTGGCTGAACAAGACCGTCTACCAGGATCGCTATCGCGTTCAGCTCACCGAAGGCGAAGGTTTGTCGTGGGACGCGGCGATCGGCTTCGCGAAGGCCTCGACAGAGCTGCGCGACCAGATCGATGCGGTCTTGCCAGACCTCGAGCGGACCATCGCCGACCTCAAGGTGAAGTATGGCCTGCCGACCGGTCAGCCCCTCCGCCTCAGCGCCGTGCAGACGCCGGCGGGAACCACGACCGGAGCCGGGACCGGCGTGGCGCACGTGGCCAACGTCGTCGCGACCGAGACCAAGGGCGACGCGCTGGCGTCAAATGCCGAAGCTGTCGGTCAGGGCAAGGAGATCTTCAACGGCACCTGTGCGCATTGCCATGGTCCCGACGCGATCCAGAGCGAGCGGAAGATCGATCTGAGGCTGCTGCGCCACCGCTACGGCGACGAGATGCGAGAGAAATTCTTGACCACGGTGCATGAGGGGCGTCCGGCCAAGGGCATGCCGTCCTGGAAAGAGGTCTTCACCGACGGCCAGTTCGACAGCATCTACGCCTTTCTGCTGACGGTTCAGACCGAATCGAACGACTGAATGGACTTGACCGGACGGCATCGCGGAGATGTTCTAGGGTCCGTTTCGCATCCATCGGCACCAACGTCCGATGGATGCGCCCGCGCGATGGACCCCGGGGAAGGTGCCATGACCAGCTTCCTGATCATCGATGATCATCCGCTGTTTCGCGAGGCGCTCGGCAATGCCGTGCGGTTGGCGCTGCCGGAGGCCCGCATTCTGGAGGCGATGTCGATCGAGGACGCCTTGCGGGTTCTTTCGGTCGAGCGGGGGATCGACCTTGCGCTGCTCGATCTCTCGCTTCCCGACGCAACCGGTTTCTCCGGTTTTCTCAGGCTGCGCGAGACCTATCCGCGCCTGCCGGTTGCCATCGTCTCGAGCGAGGAGGATCAGCATGTGGTCCGCGAGGCGCTGGCGCTGGGTGCTGCCGGCTATCTGCCAAAATCCACGTCCAAGCGGGAGCTCGCGCAATCGATCGAAGGCGTCCTCGGCGGATCGGTGTCCGTGCCGAAGGATTTCGTGGCGCAGCCGCAGCGGAAGCGCGCCGACAGCAGTAAGGCACTGAGGGTCAAGCTTCGTGAACTGACGCCGCAGCAGCTTCGGGTGCTCGATCTGCTTCGCCGCGGCTATCCGAACCGGCAGATCGCGCAGGAGCTTCAACTCGCCGAATCGACCGTGAAGGCGCACATCACCGAGATCCTGCGCAAGCTCGGACTGTTCAGCCGCAACAAGGCGATCGTCGAGATCGGCAAGGTCGACTTGCCGGATCCGCGGCAGCGGCCCCATGCGAGGATCGATCGCGGGAGGCCACAATGAGCTGCTGGCCCGACTTGATCTGGATCAAGCAGGATTGCTCCGGCAACGGCATGCTCGCCGCTCGGATCGCTGACTTCGGTGACGAGCTGGGAACGGCCCAAATCTGATGCGGTTTCTGATTGTCGAGGATCATCCGCTGTTTCGCGAGGCGCTCGAGGGGGCGCTGCAAATGGCGACGCCGGATGCCGATATGCTTCAGGCCACCTCGATCGACGGTGCGCTCGAGTTATTGGCGTCGAGATCCGATGTCGACCTCATTCTTCTCGACCTGTCGATACCCGGGACGACCGGATTGTCCGGTATCATCCGCATCCGCAAGGCGTTTCCGCGCATTCCCGTCGTCATCGTGTCGGGGCACCAGGACGCGCAGATCATCTCGGGCGCATTGTCGCTCGGCGTATCCGGCTACATCCTGAAATCCTCGTCCAAGCAGGAGCTGGCGCATTCGATCAGCGAAGTCGTCCGCGGCGCGGTATGTCTGCCGGCCGCCTTTCGCGCGCTGGCCCGCCCGCAGCGTTCGCCGATCGCGGCCCAGGAGCTCCTGAAGCGCCTTCACGATCTGACACCCCAGCAATTGCGCGTCCTCGAAATGCTAAAACGCGGCTTGCAGAACAAGCAGATCGCCTTCGAGCTGAAGATCTCCGAGACCACCGTGAAGGTTCACGTCTCGGATATCCTGCGCAAGCTGAACGTGCTGAGCCGCACCAAGGCGATCGTCGAAATGTCGAAGATCGATTTCGCGACGCTGGCGGGCTCGGGAGCGGCCGCGAAGCGCGACCGCGCCCGGACCGATCCGCAGGCATGATGCAGCCCTCTTTCGCCGTCGATGCGGCGCGAGGGGATGAACTAGCTCAGCAGGAACGACAACAGCGCGCGCATTTCCGCCGGCCTGATCGGCTTCTTCAGCACCTCCAGCCCATAGCGGCTGGCTTCCGCCGCAGCCTTTTCGGAATAATCCGCGGTGATGATCATCGCCGGCACGTCCGAGTTCAACTGGCGCCGGATTCCGTCGACGGCCGACAATCCGCTTTCGCCGTGATCGAGATGGAGATCGGCGATGATGGCGTCCGGCGAGCCGCCTAGCTCACTCAAACGCTGGGCGGCGTCCGCGGCGGATCTCGTGGTCGCGACATCGCAGCCCCATCCCTCCAGCAAGGCGGCCAGCGCCTCCGCGCCCGAGGCGTCGTTCTCGATCAGCAGGATCTTGGCCCCTCCCAGAGCGCCATAGTGCAGATCGGCGGGCTTCATTTCCTGGAGATCGTCGCTGACATCAGCGCGATCGGCCTGCTCCATGTCGAGTACGAAGGTCGATCCTCGGCCGAGATGCGAGGACAGCCGCACCTCGTGCCCGAGCGCCGTCGCGAAGCGGCGCACGATCGAAAGACCGAGACCGAAGCCGGCCTGGTCGGTCGCGCTCGCGTCGCCGCGCTGGAACTCCCGGAAGATCGCCTCCTGCTGCGCCTGCGCAATTCCGGGTCCGGTATCGGAGATCTGGATCGCGATGCGATCGCCACGACGTCTGCATCCCATGATGACGCCGCCGCTGCGAGTATAGCGGATCGCGTTCGCAAGCAGGTTTTGCAGGATCCTCCGGAGCATCATCGGGTCGGACAGGACCGCGAGCGGCGAGGTGCGGACGCGTAAGGACAGTCCCTGCCTCCAGGCGATAGGCTCGAACTCGTCGCGGAGCTGGTCGAGCAGCGGCCCAAGCGCAGTCGGCCGCACGTCGGGCCGGAGCGCGCCCGCATCGAGCTTCGCGATCTCCAGAAGCGAGCGCAGCAGGTCTTCCAGCGTGACCAGGGACCGGTCGACCTGGTCGATGAGCAGGCCCGCTTCCTGCGACTCCATCATCTCGGTGAGTGCCGACAGGGTCAGGCGCGCCGCGTTCAGCGGCTGGAGGAGATCGTGGGTGACCGAGATCAGCACGGACGATTTCAGCGAGCTTGCAGCTTCCGCCTGCTGCTTGGCGCGGTACAGGCCTTCATTGGCCCGTTCGACCGAACGCAGAGCATCCCGCAACTGATGCGTCCGGTCGCGAATCTGATGGTCGAGCGCAATTGCGGTTTCGAACAGCGAGAACGCATTGAGCTGCTGATCCATCGACCGCTCGACGCGGGACATCAGCGCCGCATTGATCTTCTTCAGCTTGACGGACTCCCGCCGAAGCTGCTCGATCGTTTCGGCATCCTGCCAGGTCTCTGCCACGTCGGCTCCGTTACGTCGGCCGCCTGCCGATGGCGACGCCGGTGAAGGTCTGGTTCACGTGCATCGAGCCGAACTGTTCGCCGTAGGTATGGAATCCGACGACGCGGTTCTGCCGGTACAGCTCGGACATTTCGCGGGAAAGCTGATGCTGCTCGGCATCCAGCCGGCGTAGCAGGCATTCGAAGCCAATATAGAGAGAGACGTCACCGATCTGGTCACGGGTCTCCGCGAAGGCGTCGCGAGTGGCTCCGACCAGGCTGCACGAAGTTGCCGTCGTCAGAACCATGCCCTCATCGATCGCGCAGAAGAAGCGCAGCGAGCCGTCGGGATCGACGCGCTGGATCGACCGCGCATAATAGGAGCCGCCGACCCGGACCAGCACCGGATGAGATGCGAAGGAGAACGGGTCGAGCTTGGCGTCGATGATTCCGACTGCACGGGAATATTCCGCGGCGGCAGGCTCGGCGTTCAATTCCTTGACGACGCGCTGCTCGATATCGGCCTCGGTGACCACCAACTTCTGTGCGGTCGGCTCGAAATTGTCGCATTTGAACACGCGGAACGGCAGCGACGTGTTGAGGAGAATGAGGAGAGCCGCGTCGGTGTGGGCCTTGCCGTCGAAGAACACCCAGGTCCTTTCGAAGCGCAGGCCGTCGCCGGCCGACCCGCCGACGATCGGGATATTGTCGAGCGAGGCATAGAGGGCGGACATCACAGCTTCTTCGCGGCGGCACATGCCGTCGATCAGCACCAGGCCGAACGGGTTGCGGCCGCCGACCTCCGAGGTCGTCCGCAACAGCTCGTGGCGAAGCTCGCTGCCGATCCGGCGGCCGTCCTCGACGTGGAAATTGGCGAGATTCAGGATCGGCCGGACCACGGCGTTGAAGTCGGCCTGGCTGAACGTCATCGCGACAACGCTGTTCTCGTCCCAGCCGTCCGGCGCCAGCTCGCCTGCCGTCGTGCAACCGCAGACCGGCGTGTCCGCAAAGTGTGTCGTGATCTCGGCGATGAACCGATGAGGATCGTAGCGGGGAGAGAGGAAGACCAGGACTAGGGCCAGCTCGTCCGACGGAAGCTGGGCGACCAGCTCGGCAACGGCCTCGTCGACGGTCGGAGCTTTCGATTTCGCGACCGCAACGCCGGACGAACCGCCAAACCGAAGATCGGCCTGCCCCACTTCGTTTCTCTCCTCAAGGACCGGCTTGGTCTGTCGCCAAGATCTGCCGCCAAGTGCCGAAAACAGTAGGGCTTTTTCATTCTAGCCGCAACAAGTCGCGCGGTGTCCGGTCCGGACTGGAAGTTGCCGGTCTGGCTCGCGCAGCCCGGGATTGCGGGCCGGAGGAATTTACCGCCCCTTGACGATTCTGCCTTAGTTTTGCGCATGCGGTCGGGGAGGCGGGGCGCCTTCGGATCTCGGCTGTTTGGAATAAATAATGGGGGTGGGAATGTCCGGGCGTATCGCGTCGCCGTCAAAGCGCACAATATTTCCCACCCTGAGGTTCCGCGCCAAGATCATCCTGGGTTTCGCGGTCGTGCTGGCGATCTCCGCCGGCAGCATGGCCTTCTCCTATTTCGGCTTCGAGCGAGTCTCGGCCGGGGTCGGGTCCTACCGCAGCAGCGTGTCGGAGGCGGACCTCGCCCGCAACATCGACCGCGAGCTGCTCGGCTACCGTTCGGCCGTCAAATATTTCGTCGTGACCGGCAAGGAAGATGACGCCAAGGCGGCGCTCGAGGCCGAGGCCAGCCTGAAGAATGCCATCGACCAGGCCGTCAAGAGCGCCAAGACCGCAGCGCGGAAGGACAGTCTCGACAAGCTCGCCAAGGAGTTCGCGAATTTCTCCGCAACCTTCGGCAAGGTTCTGCAGGCCAAGCGTGACAGCACGTTGCTGGTGCAGAACCAATTGCAGCGCCAAGCCAATCTCCTGAAGTACAAGCTCGACGACGTCGGCAACAACGCGTCCGATTCCGAGGCGCAGGCGATCGAGTTCGGCACCAAGCAGGTCAACGCCCAGTTCCAAACCGCGAGTGCTGCAGCCACCAATTTCGTGCTGACGTCCGATCAGGCAATCGCGACCAGCGCGTTGGCGCGGCTGAAATTCGTCGAGAACTCGCTCGGCGCGGTCTATTCCATGGACGATAAGATCGTCGCCGGCCTGAAGGAGGCCAAGACCATCCTCGGCGCCTATCGCGAGGCGCTGGAGAAGCTGATCGCCAACGCCAAGTTGGTCGACGGGCTCGTCACCGACATGAGCGGCTCGGCCAGTGCGATCCTGCAAGGCGCGACCGCCATGAAGGCGGACCTCGTCGCCGAACAGCAGCGGCTGGACACGGAGTCGGAAGCGACCATCGGGCAGACCGAGCAACTGGTGCTGATGCTCGCCATCGGCGGTACGCTGCTTGGTGCGTTCCTCGCCTTCCTGCTCGGCACCGGCATCTCGCGTCCGATGATCGCGATGTGCAAGGCGATGCGTGAGCTCGCCTCGGGCAATTTCGACGTGGTGCTGCCCGGTCTCGGCCGCAAGGATGAGATCGGCGAGATGGCCGGTGCGGTCGAGGAGTTCAAGGTTCAAGCCGTGGCCAAAGCCGAGCGCGATGCTGCCGCCAGCGAAGCCCAGAACAGGGAGACGAGCGCTGCCCGCCGCTCCGAGCTGATCCGCTTCGCCGATGATTTCGAAAGTGCGGTCGGCGCCATCGTCTCCAACGTTTCGGCCTCGGCCGTGCAGCTGGAATCGGCCGCGTCCACGCTGACCCGCACTGCCGAGACCACCCAGAGCCTGTCGAGCCAGGTCGCAGGCGTCTCCGAGCAGGCGTCCTCCAACATGCA
The DNA here is from genome assembly GCF_054863005.1 of Bradyrhizobium sp. 25ACV. Taxonomy (NCBI): domain Bacteria; kingdom Pseudomonadati; phylum Pseudomonadota; class Alphaproteobacteria; order Hyphomicrobiales; family Nitrobacteraceae; genus Bradyrhizobium; species Bradyrhizobium sp. 25ACV. The sequence goes on along the minus strand of NZ_JAVAYO010000026.1, from coordinate 363 downwards.
GTCGGTCGCCACCGCGACGGAAGAGCTCTCCGCCTCGGTCGAGGAGATCGGCCGTCAGGTCCGCGACTCCAGCCGGATTGCGGAAGCTGCCGTGGTCCAGGCCAAGGAGACTGATGGCCGCATCGGCAAGCTGTCGCATGCCGCCCAGCAGATCGGCGAAGTCGTGAAACTGATCACGGCGATTGCCGAGCAGACCAATCTTCTCGCGCTCAATGCCACCATCGAGGCGGCGCGCGCGGGCGAAGCCGGGCGTGGCTTCGCCGTGGTTGCCAGCGAAGTGAAGTCACTGGCGAGCCAGACCGCGAAGGCGACGGACGAGATTTCCTCGCATATCACGGGCATGCAGGGGGCCACCGCCGAATC
>NZ_JAVAYO010000025.1:0-95928 GCF_054863005.1 Bradyrhizobium sp. 25ACV | reverse complement strand
CCGGTTGGGCTCGCTCGCACCTTCGCAGGACTTGACCGTGGCAACGACGGCCAGGACCACACGGTTTTGCCGTACGCGCATTCGCTGGTCACCACATTATCTCCCGGCCTTGTCGACGTTGCCGAAAGAATGTGGCGAGACGAACTGAACAGCGCCGCTCATCCGCACGAAGCCTCGGGCTCACAGGGACTACCCGCCCTGCCCACGCCTCTCGTGCCGACGCTGCCGCGTCCACCGCAAGCCCGGCTCGCGATGCGTGACGACACATGATCGCCCCTCTTGGTGAGCCGGGATGGACGACACATACGCCGAAACCGAATTTCGGTAAAGTGGAATATTTTTGCGCGCGTGGATTGACAGAGGGCGACACAGGCTCGGTGCCGTAGCCCGGATGAGCGGAGCGACATCCTGGTTTCCACAAGCACTGTCCCGGGTATCGCTGCGCTGACCCGGGCTACGAGGGTACCCGCGCGTCAAAAAAAGGGCGGCGCAAAGCGCCGCCCTTTTCGCGCAACCCATTCCGGGCCGCGTTGAAAACAGCCGCTCAGTAGCCCGGATCGTAATAGAACGGACTGCCGCCGCCGTAATAGCCTTGACCGCCGTAATAGCCCTGACCGCCGTAGTAGGGACGCGAACCATAATAGCCGTTCTCGTAGTAGTCGCGGCGCCGCTGCTCGGCGATCACCCCGCCGATGATCCCCGCCGCGGCGCCCATGAAGGCGAGGCCTGCGGCGTTCGACCCGCGCCGATAATAGTGGCGACGCCGGGCTGCGCTGAAATCGGTGACGTCCGAGGAGCCCTGCCCCGCAGTGACGGGCTTTCCAGACACCGCCCCGGGGGACGCCGCAGCCGAGGGCGATGCGGAGGTTGCTACCAATGCCAGGCTTGCGAACGCGGCCAGCACCATGTTGCGGCCGGCCGCGGAAATCATGGGTCTCACAGTCATTTTGACCTTCCTATAATCTTGCCGATGCTCTTGCCAAACGTAGGGATCGGCAAACCGGATTCAATGCGCAAACCGTTGAGATGGTTTCATGTTCGCGGCAATCTGCCACGCTTTGAACGATTGTAAACCGAACGACCAACTCGCAGCTTGAACCATCGAACCTGAGCGGATAATGAACAGCCGCGCCGTTTTTCGGTCGCCGTAAGCGTTTCACGTGAACCAACGCATCAACCGACGCCGTCGGGATCGATGCCATTTGCAGGGGTTCACCGTGATCGACGCGTCCTTTTCCAAGAGAAATCAGATGATTGTGGTTCGCAAACTGCCGGCGCGCTATGCGCCGATCGTGATGCCGTTCGTGCTGTCCATCCTCATGACGGCCGTGGTATCGGTCATTTCGACGCTCCGGAGCTTGGGGGCGACGCCGGCATTCCTCGCGACCTGGCCGGGCGCCTGGGCGCTGTCCTGGCTGGTCGCCTTTCCGACGCTGCTGCTGGTGCTGCCGATGGTGCGGCGGATCGTGACGCTCCTCGTCGCGGCCCCGCCTCAACCCGGTCGATAACCAGGAGCCAGCGCCTACGACAGCGCGCCGAGCACGCCGCGCGTCGCCTTGTCGATCTCCTCGACATAGCGGCGGCGGGCGAAGTTTTCGGTGAGGAAGCCGACCACCTTGCGGCTGTCGGTGGAATCCACCACCGCCAGCATTTCCGCTTCGGCCTCGTCGAACACCGCCATCGCCGACTTCACGTTCATTTCCGGGATCAGCACGATGTCGATCAGGCGGGCGAGCTCGATCACCTGGATGTCGTCGGCGATGGTGTCGAGGTCGCTGGAAAACAGGTCCGGCAGCAGGACCAGGCCTACATATTCGTCGGAATTGTTGACGATGACGATACCGGGCCGCGATCCCAGCGCGAACTCGCGGCGGACGGCGGCGATCGTCGTGGTCGAGGGCACCTTGCCGACGTCGGAGCGCATCAGCCGCTCGACGGTGAGATTGCGCAGCCAGCCTACGTCATTGGCGCTGCGGATGGTCTCGCCGCGCAGATGCAGGCGCCAGGTCGAGAAGGAGTGGCCGAACATGAAGCGGACGCAGATCGAGGTGACGATGCAGCCGGCGAGCACCACGGCGGTGACGTCGACATTGCGGGTCATCTCGAGCACCAGGAACGACATGGTCAGGGGGCCGCCGACGATGGCGACACCGAGCGTCGCCATGCCCGTCAGCATCGCCACCAATGGATCGATGGCGAAGTTCGGGCTGATCAAGAGCAGCACCGCGGCAAAGAACTTTCCAATCAGGCTGCCGACGAACAGCGAGGCGAAGAACAGGCCGCCGCGGAAGCCCGAGGCGAGCGAGACCAGGCAGGCCGTCACCTTCAGGGCGATGATCAGCGCGATCAGGCCGATCGTCATGTCGTGGAAGAGATCGAGCACCATGGCGCCATGGCCGGCCGCCAGCACCTGCGGCGTCACGATGGCGAAGCCGCCGACGATGAGGCCGCCGATCACCGGCCGGAGCCAGATCGGCAACCAGGCGAACAGGCGCTCGAACATCGGCGAGGAGCGCATCACGGCGATGCCGACGCCGCTGGTGATGAGCGCGAGCCCGATCAGGGCCAGATATTGCTCGACGCCGACGGCGCTGACCTTGGGTATCTCCAGCGAATATGGCGCGCCGCCGAGCCATTGCGCGGTCAAGGCGCCGGCGAGCGAGGCCGCCAGGATCGGGGCCGCGCTGCCGACCGAATAGACGCCGACGATCAGCTCGCAGGCATAGAAGGCGCCGGTGATCGGCGCGCCGAACGCCGCCGCGATCGCCGCGGCAGCGCCGCAGCCGACCATCAGGCGCAGATCGTTGCGGCGCAGATTGAAGAACTTGCCGAACAGCGAGGCGATCCCCGAGCCGATCTGGGTATAGCCGGCCTCGAGGCCGACCGAGGCGCCGCAGCCGTTCGAGATGAGCGTCTGGCTCGACACGATGACGCTGTCCCGCATCGACAGATTGCCGCCGCGCAGCGCGTTCGCCTCGATCGGGTCGACCGCGTTCGAAATCTTCATGCGCCGCCGCGACCACTCCATGATGCCAAGCGAAAGCCCACCCAGCGCCGGCGCGATCAGTGCCGCCCACGGGCTGACGCTCGCGTGGGCCGACAAGTGGACATCGACGGGAATTCCATAGATCACCACATGCGCGATCTGCGCGATATGCGCCATCAGCGTCACCACCGCGCCGGCCAGCGTACCGATCACCAGCGACAGCGGGATCAGGTAGAACTCGTTGCTGCGCAGGAGGGCGCGCAGCCGAACCATGGTGCGGTTCGTCCCCTTGCGATCCACGAGATGCCTGATCCGCACGAACACCTTCTGCCTGCCCTACCCTTCCGACAGGCCGTAGCCGGCCATGCGCTGGCGGACCCGCTCGATCTCGGCGCTGGCGAGCAGCGGCGGTTGTCCGATCTGGAGGCAGCCGTGATATTGCCGCGCCAGCGTTTCGACCTCGACGGCGAGCCACATCGCCTTGTCCAGCGTCTTGCCGATCGCGATCATGCCGTGATGGTCCAGCAGGCAGGCAAGCCGCCCCTCCAGCGCCCGCACCGCATGTTCGGACAGCTCCACGGTTCCGAACGTCGCATAGGGCGCGCAGCGTATGCTGTCGCCGCCGGCCGCCGCGATCATGTAGTGCACCGGCGGAATCTCCATGCCCATGATCGCCAGGATGGTGCAATAGGTCGGATGGGCGTGCACGACGGCGTTGACGTCATCCCGCGACTTCAGGATGTCGCGATGAAAGCGCCACTCGCTCGACGGCTTCTGATCGGGCGCATGTGTGCCGTCCATGGCCATGAAGACGATCTGGTCCGGCGTCATGGCCTCATAGGGCACGCTGGTCGGCGTCACCAAAAGCCCGTCCACATGCCGGACAGAGATATTGCCGGAGGTGCCCTGGTTGATGCCGAGCGCGTTCATGCGCCGGCAGGCGTCGATGATGGCCTGTCTCTTGGCGAGCTCTTCCGCTGTCGTCGACATCCCGATTTCCTGACGATGGGCTTGTTAGACCGGGAGTACGTCAAAGCAATATGGCAGTGCAAGCGAAAGCGGCCCGGATCCGGTGCCACCTTGTCGCCCCTCCCGCCAAACCACGAAATGGACGGCAAAATCAACGAATTCACGGATTGTCGCAGCCCTATGGCAGGCTGGTCCTGACCGCCGCAATCCCGTTGATCACGAACTGCACGGAATAGGCGGCGAGCAGCATGCCGAGGACGCGCGACAGCACCGCATTTCCGGTGCGTCCGAGAGTGCGCGCGATCAGCTGAGCCGAGACGAAGCACAGCATGCAGAGCAGGCAGACCGAGAGGACGACCGCGATGATCACCGCGAGCCTCGCCCCATAGCCGGCATCGCCCGAAAGCAGCAGCGTGGTCGCAATCGCGCCGGGGCCGGCCATCATGGGGATGGCCAGGGGAAACACCGCGACATCGGAGGCGTGCTCGGACGTCGCCTTGTCGGCCTCGCGGGCCTCGCGATGCGGACGATCGCCGAAGATCATCTGGTAGGACACGCCGAACAGCAGCAGCCCGCCGGCGATCTGGAAGGCGGGGATCCCGATCCCGAGCTGGCGCAGCAGCCAGTTTCCGACCAGCGCAATCACCACCAGGATCGAGGCCGCGATCAGCGGCGCGCGCAACGCAATGGTTCGTTTGACCTTGTCGGGCATGCCCCCGGTCGCGGCCAGGAAGGCCGGCGCAAGGCCGACCGGATCGACCACCAGCAGCAGCGTCACGAAGGCGGACAGGGCGAAGTCGAGCATGTGTCGGTGGGGTCCTTGGACGCTGGAACGATGGCTGCCGGGCTGACTTAGCCCAGCAAAGCCACTTTGGAAATCACTGGAGGCGACAATGAGCGACAGTGGAATCGGAATGCTTCTCGGCCAGCTCTCGGCCAACCTGCTCTGGCTCTGGTTCATCGGAGCCTTCGTGCTCGGCGGGGTCCTCGTCTATGGCGTGATGAAGGCCGGCCACCTCAAGCGCAGCGAGCGGGCGCAGCTCGATCGCAACACCGAGGCCCGACAGCGCCAGGAAGATCCCTACAAGCGGCCGACCTGAACGGTCGCCGCGCGCGCCGGTTGCAGTTTGGAACTTTCGTTCTCCAACCGGCTTTGAACGCCTGAGGATTGGGGAAGGAGATGCCTTCCCCGTGTCACCTCAAGAGGAGGACATATGGCTAAACGAGCGAAGAAACGCGCAACCAAGAAGACCGCAGCGCGCCGACCGCGTCAGGCGCCTAAAATGCTCAGCGACCTGTTTCTGGAGACGCTGAAGGACATCTATTTCGCCGAGAACAAGATCATCAAGACGCTGCCGAAGATGGCCAAGGCCGCGCAATCGAAGGATCTGGCATCCGCTTTCAACAAGCACCTGCGTGAGACCCAGGGCCAGGTCAAGCGTCTGGACCAGATCTTCAAGATGCTGGGCAAGCCTGCACGCGGCAAGCCCTGCGAAGCCATCAACGGCATTACCGATGAAGGCGCCGAGATCATGAAGGAGTTCAAGGGCGCACCGGCGCTCGATGCGGGTCTGCTCGCGGCCGCGCAGGCGGTCGAGCACTACGAGATCTCCCGCTATGGCACCTTGCGCACCTGGGCCGAGGAGCTCGGCATGCAGGACGCAGCAAGGCTGCTTCAGGCGACGCTGGACGAAGAAGAGGCGACCGATCATACGCTGACCGAGCTGGCGACATCCGTGATCAACCTCGAGGCGGAAGAAGATTACCGCGCCGCGGCCTGACGCGGTGCCCGCTCCATGACAGAACGCCGCGGCCAAAGCCGCGGCGTTTGCTTTTTGGGCCAAAGCCGCGGCGTTTGCTTTTGCGATCGCACGACGGCGCATGGCACGTCAGCGCCACTGCACTGGATTTCCCGGGAACCAGCCCCATATGCAGGCTTTCCCACCCCTGAGCCCGCATCATGCAACCGAAAAATCCCCTCGACTGGATGCTGTCCGAAGCCCTGGACCAGCTGACGCGCGCCGAGCGGCTGCGCCAGCAGTTCGGCCGCCAGGAAGCCTGCTGGGAGCCGCCGATCGACGTGCTCGAGACCGAGCATGAGCTGCTGATCCTGGTCGCGCTTCCCGGCGTCAACCCAGACAATGTCGAGACGGTGATTCATGACGGCGTGCTCGTCGTCTCCGGCCAGCGCACGCTTCCGCCGGAGCTTCGCAACGCCCGCATCCACCGGCTCGAGCTGCCGCAGGGGCGTTTTGAGCGCCGCATTGCATTGCCCCTCGGCCGCTACGCCATCAGCCGCTTCGTGATGGACGGCTGTGTCGCGCTACGCCTCGCCAAATCCTGAGGTCGATCATGGCCACCGAACAGATGAACAACGAACAGACCAGTAACGACGTGAAGATCCCCGAAGACGCGCTGATCATGGTCGCCGTACGCGACATGGTGCTGTTTCCCGGCGCGATCGGGCCGATCGCGATCGCGCGGCCGAAATCGATCGCGGCGGCGCAACAGGCGCTGCGCGAGCAGCGGCCGATCGGCATCGTCCTGCAGCGCAATCCCGAAGTCGACGATCCGACGCCCGACGATCTCTACCGGGTCGCGACCATCGCCAACATCGTGCGCTACATCACCGCGCCCGACGGCACCCATCACATCGTCTGCCAGGGCGTGCAGCGCGCGCGCATCCTCGACTTCCTGCCGGGGACGCCGTTCCCGGCTGCGCGCATCCAGCAGATTCCGGAGCCGACCACGACGTCGCCCGAGATCGAGGCGCGCGCGCTGAATCTGCAGCGCCAGGCCATCGAGGCGATCGAGCTGCTGCCGCAGGCGCCGCCTGAGCTCGCCGCGATGTTCCAGGGCACCACCGCGCCCGGCGCGCTGGCGGATCTGGCGACCTCGTTCATGGACATCAAGCCGCAGGACAAGCAGGAGGTGCTGGAGACCATCGACCTCGCCTTGCGCGTCGAGAAGGTGTCCAAGCATCTGGCCGAGCGGCTGGAGGTGCTGCGCATCAGCAATGAGATCGGCCAGAAGACCCGCGCCAGCTTCGACGAGCGGCAGCGCGAGGCGATCCTGCGTGAGCAGATGGCAACCATCCAGCGCCAGCTTGGCGAAGGCGACGGCAAGGCGGCCGAGGTCGCCGAGCTGACATCCGCCATCGCCAAGGCCAACATGCCGCCGGAGGCGGACGCGCACGCCAGGAAGGAGCTGCGCCGCTACGAACGCATGCCGGAGGCGGCCGGCGAAGCCGGCATGGTCCGCACCTATCTCGACTGGCTGATCGAGCTGCCCTGGGCGCTGCCCGCGGAGAAGCCGATCGACATCAAGGAGGCGCGAGCCATCCTGGACGCCGACCATTTCGGCCTGGAGAAGATCAAGGGCCGGATCATCGAATATCTGGCGGTGCGCAAGCTCGCCCCGCAGGGCAAGGCGCCGATCCTGTGCTTCGTCGGTCCGCCCGGCGTCGGCAAGACCTCGCTCGGCCAGTCCATCGCACGCGCGATGGATCGCCCCTTCGTGCGCGTCAGCCTTGGCGGCGTGCATGACGAAGCCGAGATCCGCGGTCACCGGCGCACCTATATCGGCGCGCTGCCCGGCAACATCATCCAGGGCATCAAGAAGGCTGGCAGCCGGAACTGCGTCATGATGCTGGACGAGATCGACAAGATGGGCCGTGGCGTGCAGGGCGATCCGTCAGCCGCCATGCTGGAGGTGCTCGACCCCGAGCAGAACGGGACGTTCCGAGACAATTACCTCGGCGTGCCCTTCGACCTGTCGCGGGTGGTGTTCATCGCGACCGCCAATATGCTGGACCAGATCCCGGGTCCGCTGCTCGACCGCATGGAGCTGATCAGCCTCGCCGGCTACACCGAAGAGGAGAAGCTGGAGATCGCGAAGCGCTATCTGGTGCGGCGGCAGCTCGAGGCCAACGGCTTGACCGCCGAGCAGGCCGAGATCGAGCCGGAAGCGCTGAAGCTGGTGGTCAAGGGCTACACCCGCGAGGCCGGCGTGCGTAACCTCGAGCGCGAGATCGGCAAGCTGTTCCGCCATGCCGCGGTGCAGGTCGCCGAAGGCACCGCCGCGAAGGTCGTGGTGGGGGCGAAGGACATCGCCACCGTGCTCGGCCAGCCCCGCTTCGAAGGCGAGATCGCGCAGCGCACCAGCATTCCGGGCGTGGCCACCGGCCTTGCCTGGACGCCGGTCGGCGGCGACATCCTGTTCATCGAGGCTTCGCGTGTGCCCGGCCGGGGCGGCATGATCCTGACCGGCCAGCTCGGCGAGGTCATGCGCGAGAGCGTGCAGGCTGCGCTGACGCTGGTGAAGAGCAAGGCCACGCAGCTCGGCATCGATCAGTCGGTGTTCGAGAAGAGCGACATCCACGTTCACGTTCCGGCGGGCGCAACCCCGAAGGACGGACCGAGCGCGGGCGTTGCGATGTTCACGGCGCTGACGTCCCTGCTCACCAACCGCACGGTGCGCAGCGACACCGCCATGACCGGCGAGATCTCGCTGCGCGGCCTGGTGCTGCCGGTCGGCGGCATCAAGGAGAAGGTGGTGGCGGCTGCGGCGGCGGGCCTGAAGCGGGTGATGCTGCCGGCGCGCAACAAGCGGGACTATGACGACATCCCGAAGAGCGCGCGGGACAGCCTCGAATTCATCTGGCTGGAGCGCGTCGACGAAGCCATCGCCGCGGCGCTCGAGCCGGCCGAGGTCAAGGTCGAAGCGGCGGAGTGAATGCGATGAAGAAACTGCTGGAGAAGGCGAAGAGATCGCGGACGACGCAGCGGCTGCGCCAGTTGCTCGATCGCGCGATCGACCGGGTTCGCGATGGGCTGGCGGCGCCAGGACTAGGTTCAAGGCCGCAGCTTCAACCCATTCCGGTCCGGGTGAAGCGCCGCAAGGGTTGAGCCCTCCGTCTCAGGCCCTCGCGGCTGCCCCAATCAAAAGGCCCCCTCCGACCGAGGGGGCCTTTGCGTTGTTAGCCCACGGCGTCCTTGGCCGCCTTGACCGGGCGGGCGCGGACGATCTTGCGGGCCGGCTTGGCCTTGAACATCATCTCTTCACCCGTGAACGGGTTGGTGCCCTTGCGCGCCTTGGTCGCGGGCTTCTTGATGACCACGAACTTGGCGAAGCCCGGCACCAGGAACAGGCCGTTCTTCTTGAGCTCCTTGTGACCGACGTCGGTCAGCGTCTCCATGACGTTCTTGACGTCGCGCTTGGAAAGCTCGGTGGCGGTCGCAATCTTTTCGATCAACTGCGATTTGGACATTTGGGTTGGCATCGTGTCTCCTCTGATTCGTTGCCGGTTGCATATTAGACCAACCGGCGAAGGCCTATAGCCTTCTGCACAGTTTTGTCGCGGTTTTACGGGCTTTTTTGGCCCTCAGCGGCAAAAAACCCTGCTTTTTAGCTACTTCCGGAGCGGGAGAAGCCTCAGGCAGCGGATTTTACCTTGTTTCAAAGGCCCGCACGCAACCTTGCTAAAGCTGATTCGCCGCTTTCGACAAGCGACGAGGTGCCTCTTTGTGCGCGGAGGAGCGCGTTTCGCCCTAGAAAATAAGGCTAGATCGTCGCGTTGGGACGTCTCACCTGCTCCCTCACCCTATTCCCACAGGGGGCGCGGCGAGCTTCGCTCGCGCTAGATGCGCTCGATGATGATGGCCGGCGCCATGCCGCCGGCGGCGCACATGGTGACGAGACCACGCTTGAGGTCGCGCCGTTCGAGCTCGTCGAGCACGGTGCCAATCAGGATCGAGCCGGTGGCACCGATGGGATGGCCGAGCGCGATCGAGCCGCCGTTGACGTTGACCCTGGCGCGATCGAGCTTGAGGTCGCGGATATATTTCTCAGCAACCACCGCAAACGCCTCGTTGATCTCGAACAGGTCGATGTCGTCGACGGTCAGCCCTGCCTTCGCGAGCACCTTGCGCGTCGCCGGCACCGGCGCGTTCAGCATCAGGGTCGGCGAGTCCCCCATGTTCGCCATGGCGACGACACGGGCGCGGGCCTTAAGGCCATGCGCCCTGGCGTAGGCGGGCGAGGCCAAGAGGATCGCGGCGGCGCCGTCGACGACGCCGGACGAGTTGCCGGCGTGGTGCATGAAGTCGATCTCGAGATCAGGATATTTCTGCAGGATCAGGCCGCGATAGGTCGTGCCCTTGTCGTCGAGCGCGTAGTCGGCGATCGCCGGGAATGCCGGCTTCAGGCTGCCGAGGCCCTCCATAGTCGTCTGCGGCCGCGGATATTCTTCGTGGTCGAGCGCAAGGCTGCCGTCCTCACGGTGGACGGGCACGAGGCTCTTGTCGAAGTGGCCGTTCGCCATGGCATACGCTGCGCGCTTCTGGCTCTCCAGCCCGAGCGCGTCGACGTCCCTTCGCGTGATGCCTTCGAGCGTCGCGATCGCATCCGCGCAGACGCCCTGATGCGATTGCGGATGCCGCGCGCGCAGGCGCAGATTGCCGCCGTCCATCATCATCGGGCCGCCGCCGCGGCGTCCTTCCATCGACATCATCTCGCAGCCGCCGGCGATGACGAGGTCTTCCGCGCCCGCCATGATCGAGGATGCCGCCATGTTGACGCTGGTGATGCCGCTTCCACAGAACCGGTCGAGCGTCACGGCGCTGGCTCGCACGTCATAGCCGGCATCGAGCGCCGACATCCGCCCGAGATCGCCGCTTTGGGTCGCGACCTGCGCGCTGCAGCCCCAGACGATGTCGTCGACATCGGCGGTGTTGATGCCGGTCCGGTCTGCGAGTGCGCGCAGCACGGTGGCGCCGAGCTGCTGCGGATGAATACCCGAAAGTGCTCCCTTGCCGGCCTTGCCGACGCCGCGCGGGGTCCGGCAGGCATCGATGATCAGCGCGTCAGCCATTGGCGTTGTCCTCTTGTTGTGGGTTGTTGAGGACGGTTCTGAATAAGGGGGAGAAGAGAGTCAATGCGCTGCGTTTGCCGCCTCGCACCCGGATTTTCCGCTGCGCGGTTAGCCCGCCTCCGCGACGTCATGGCCGGGCCTGTCCCGGCCATCCACGCCTTTTGAGATCCCGCGTGAAGAACGTGGATGCCCGGGACAGGCCCGGGCATGACGGCCTCTGGGAAGGAAACCGGCTACGCCCCCGCCGCGTTCTTCGCGATCACGTTGCGATAGAAGCTGGCGCTGAGTTTCGGCGTGCGGACCTGGGTGTCGAAATTGACGTGGTACAGCCCGAAACGCTTGTTGAGGCCATACACCCACTCGAAATTGTCCATCAGGCTCCAGAGGAAATAGCCGCGCACCGGCACGCCCTCGGCAGTGGCGCGCTGGAGCTGGGCGAGATAGTTGCGCAGATACATGATGCGGTCGGTGTCGTAGATCTTGCCGTCGGGCGTGACGACGTCATCGCCGGAGGCGCCGTTCTCGCTGATATAGATCGCATCGGTCTTCCAGATCTTTGCCGCCAGCTTCGGCACCCAATAGAGCGTCTCCGGCCCGACGCGCAGCCAGTCCGAGTTCATGTGCGGGAACGATTTCGGGATCGGCAGCGGCATGAAGCCCGCGCCCTGGTCGGACGCCACCACATAGTTCTGCGGCGCGTAGATGTTGAGGCCGAGGAAATCGACCGGCGAGGAGATGATCTTCAGCTCCGCATCGGTGTATTTCGGCGCGTTGGGGCCGGCGAACTTCAGGAAGGCGTCGGTGTAGCGGCCCGTCATGATGAGGTTGAGATAGCCGGCATTCATCTCGCGCAGTGCGATCTCCGCGGCACGAACGTTCTCCGGCGTGTCGATGGCGGGCGCGCAAGCATCGATGTTCTCGGCCGGCCCCACTCTGGTGCCGCGGCGGCCATGGGCGCGCACCGCCTGCACCGCGAGCCCGTGCGCGAACGCGCTGTTCTGCCTGATCTGGTTGACCTCGGCTTGCGGCAGCGTCATGCCCGGCGCGTCGATGCCGATGCCGTAACCGAAATAGACGAAGCGGCCGCTCTCGTTCAGCGTGAACACGTTCTTGACGCGGTCGGTCAGATGCTCGGCGACATAGGCTGCGTAGTCGCCGAAGATCTTGCAGGTTTCCGTCGAGCGCCAACCGCCGAAACGATCCTGCAGCGATTGCGGCAGGTCCCAATGATAGAGCGTCAGCCACGGCTCGATGCCGTTCTTCAGGAGCTCGTCGATGAGGCGATTGTAGAAGTCGAGCCCCTTCGGATTGGGCTTGCCGTCGCCGTCCGGAAACAGCCGCGGCCAGGCCACCGAGAAACGATAGGCCTTGCAGCCGAGCGCCTTTATGAGCGCGATATCCTCCTTGTAGCGGTGATAGTGCTCATTGGCGCGGTCACCATTGGTGCCGTCCTCGATCTTGCCGGGGATGCGCACGAACTTGTCCCAGATCGAGGCCCCTCGCCCGTCCTCGTTGACCGCGCCCTCGACCTGATAGGACGAGGTCGCCGTGCCCCAGACGAAGCCCGCCGGGAAACCGCTGCCGCTGCGCGGCGGCGATGCCGGCCTGGCGTCGGCTGCCTCCAGAGGATTTGCCATTCCGGCCGCGGACAATCCCGCCAGCTTGGCAAACTGGCGACGCGAGACCTTGTCCGACATGGTAATGCTGCTCCAAGGGTGATGCTGATGCTGCGGCACAATGGCGCGTCGCAGGCGGTTTGAGAAGCCGTGGGGTCGGGATTTGCGGATGCAGAATTGTGGCACACCGACCCACGACAGAATTTACTTCAATTAACCTGCAAAACCCTCCGTTCTCCAGCAAGTTTTACGTCGCGCATGTCGGTCAAGCGATGGAGACGGAAGATGAGCGAAGAGACAGACTTTGAGACGACCGGCATTGGACGCCGGGATGTTCTCCTGACGGCAGGGGCCATGCTGGCAGGAATGGCGGCAACCAACCCGGCGGCTGCAAATGCCCAAGGCGCTCCGCGCCCCGCTTCGGTTGCTCGCGATTCCGCGCCACTCGGCGCGCGGCTGCAAGGCGTTCAGCATTTCGGCGTGACCGTGCAAAACATGAATCGCGCCTTCGAGTTCTACACCGAAGTGCTCGGCGGCACCGAGATTTTCCGCGACGGAGATTTCCAGGGTGAACCGATCCACAACACGCTTTTGACCGATCAGGAAATCGAAGCGCGCGAACGCCATGTCAACCCGCGCACGATCGGGGTTCCCGATCTCAGGGGAGGCACACAACGCTTGGACGTACGCTTCGTCCAGTTCGACAACGTTGTGATCGAGCTTCTGCAGTATCGCGACGCTGGCCAGCCATCGGGCAGCGGCGACAGCTTCGCAGAAGCGCGCGACCACATGAGCCCGGCGTTTCCGCGCTCCATGCACATCTGCTTCTATGTGAGGGATGACGTCGACTTCAACAAGTTCATCCACGACCTGGAGGCAGAATCGGCGCGCCGCGGCATGACCCAGGTGCGGGCCAATCGTGTGATCACCGTGACATCAGAGCAGCAGCGCCGCGCCGCCCCGATGGAGGCGAACACCAATCGCATCACGCAGGGCCTCTCGGAAGGCTGGGAGCTGATTTATTGCAAGGGCCCAGAGGGAGAGCAGCTCGAGTTCGTCAAGGCTCTGGGTCCAGTGAAGAAGCGCTTCAGCGACGCGCTCGCCGCCCGCCAGCAGCGGGGCTAGAGCAATTATCGCAGAGAAGGACGATCTCCATGATGTCACGGAAACGAATGATTCTGGCCCTCGTCGCCACAGCTTCACTGGCCGGCGCAGCATCAGCCACCGCTCAGGAACGCGACGGCGTTCGCTATCGTGCCATTCCCGATGGCGCCTATTCGGTCGTCGCCGAAGTCCGCGCCAAACCGGGCAAGGAACGCGCGCTTCGAGAGGCAACGCTGCCGCTTGTCGCGCTTGTCCGAAGCGATCCCAAGAATCTGGTCTACTTCTTCCAGGAGGACCGCGAGACACCAGGACGCTTCATCTTCTATGAGATCTTCGCAAGCCGCGACGACTTCGAGGCCCACAATGCCATGCCCTACGTCCAGCAGTGGTTCGGCCGGCTCCCCGAGCTCGCCGAGGGGGGCGTCGTGGTCAGGCGGCTGGAGATACTCGGCCACAACGGAGGTTGAAGTCGCGCCTCGCCGTCGCAGCGAGCCCGCGGCGAGGGCTTGAACCTGATTGCTGAATTTACCTTCAGGACAAGCGGGCAATCTGCCGCCGGGCAATCGACCCCGCTCTGGGCTCGTCAAGAATCTCGCGTGCCCGGTCAAGTCCGGGCACACACTCTCGATCGCCGAGACGTTCCAACAGCTCCTTGAGCACGGCGTGCGCGACTGCCGCCCGTCCGGCCATCAACTCCAGTTCGGCGAGACCGACACTGGCATCGCATTCATGGAAATAGATACCTTGAGCGCGCGTCAACTCGATCGCGCCCCTGAACAGGCTCCTTGCGGTGCCCAGATCGCCCGGCCGATTCCGCGCCATCAGGATCCTTGCGAGGACGGGGTGATGCCGTCCAATAAGTCGGCCGTCCCGATCACCGAGACATTGTGTCATTGCCTGCTTTGCCGCAGCCTCCGCCCCATCCAGATCGCCCAGCCTGCGTCGCGTATCCGCGAGCTCAACCCAAAGGGTCGGATGAAGCGTCCCTGTCTTCAGGATGAATCTGTCCTGCAGATTGTGGGTCAGGCTGCGTTCTGCCGCTTCCAGGTCACGGGCTTCCTCGCGGATCAGAAGAGCCTGAAAGACATCGACCAGAACGCGCCATGGACGATAGAGGCTGGACACAGCTTCGAGCTTCCGCAGATAGAGTCTGACACGTTGAAAATCGCCAGATGCAAGATGAGCCCAGATAGCTCCCTGCGCGAGCACGAAGTACAGGGTCGTCACGTGGCCCTGGCTTTCCGCTTGGCTGACGGTAGATGCCAGCAGAGACCGCGCCTGATCGGGATAACCCAAATAGAACTTCGTAAGCCCGAGCCCGACCTTGCAGGAGATGATCGAGTCGATGCCGCCGAAATAGAGCGAAACTCTCCGGGGAATCGCCGATCGGTCATTCAAGAACGCCTCGAATTTCTGGTGCGCCAGCGTCATATCGGAGGCCTCAAAGGCCTGGAAGGCGGACCAGCGCAGGAGAAGCCTCGACATCACGGCATCGTTCGATCTCCTGCATACCGCCGCGAACGCATCGATGTAGGGCGAGGCGGGACGCCTTGTCAGGAGCATGTTCTGGATGATGCCGTAGAGCGCCCGCATCTCCAGGAGATCGTCGCGCGCGATTTGTGCTGCGCGCCAGGCGTGCTCGTAGAGGCTCGCACCCTCAAGACCCGGTACATAGACCTGCGCCGCCGCGAGCGCGACCAGCGCGCGAGATCTAACGGCGGGTCCGACATCGGGACTGCTGTCGGCAAAGCGCAACGCCAGCTCCAGATGAGGAACACCTTGCGCGAGTGAGGTGAACTCGAGCCATAGACGTTCGGCTGCAAGAACCAGCGCTATTCCGAGGCCGGGCTTGACGGAAAACGCCCAATCGAGAGCGACGCGAACCTCGTCGATGTAACCACGCAGCTGTGCACTGTCCGCGACGGAATCGCAGGCATCCCAATCCCTCCGCTCCAGCATGTCGAGGAAATAGCGCGCATGGCGCTCGTGCACCCGTTCCCGATCGTCTGCCGCGTCCGATGCCCGAGTGGCGTAGGCCCGGGTGGTCTCCAGCAAGCGATATTCCAGCGGCGCGGCCCGATGATCGAGGCTCAGAAACGACTTGCTCGCTAATGCGGCAACCGCTTCGCGGACACCTCCCATGTCCAGATCGTCATCGCCTGCAACCGCAATTGCAGCACCGAGGGTGAAAGGCCCGGCAAAAATGGAGAGGCGCCCGAGCACCACCCGCTCCCTTTTGGGAAGAAGATTGTAGCTCCAGTCGATCGTTGCGGCGAGCGAGCGATGACGCGGAATTGCGGTCCGACGATCCACCCAGAGCAGGGAGAATCGTTCGTCGAGCCCGCGACGAACCTCTTCGATGCCGAGGACGTCGACCATCGACGCCGCGAGTTCGATCGCCAGGGGCATCCCGTCGAGGCGCCGGCAAACATCCGCGATCGCGGCCGCGACGGTATCATCGATCGCGAAGTTCGGCGTTCTCCGGCAGACGGTTCGCGTGAACAATTCTGCCGATGAATAATCCTGAACGTTTCCGGCTGTCACCGGAACAGACGACGGCGGGGTTTCGAGCGGTTCGAGACGCCAGACAAGTTCGCCTTCGATCCGCAGGGTTTCGCGGGTCGTCACCAGAATATGGACGTCGCGGGTGCCGCTGAGCACACTTTCAACGAGGAGCGCGACGCTCTCGGTGACATGCTCGCAGGAATCCAGGACAAGCAACAGACGCCGGCCATGAAGGGCAAGCAGGACCTGATCGAGACTTGCAGCCATCTGAACCGGCAGATCAAGCGCGCCGGTGACGGCCGCATAGATCTGACTTCCGTCAGTGATACGGTCGAGCTCGACAAGGCAGACTCCGTCGCAATAGGATTTCTCAAGCTCGCCCGCCACCGCAAGCGCGACGGTCGTCTTGCCGATGCCGCCGGGCCCAAGGATGGTGACGAGCCGGTCGTTCTGCAGAAGCTCGCTGATGTCGCCGATCACCGCGGCGCGGCCGATCGGCGCATGCATCGCGCCGGGCGCGCGCGATCGGCGCTTCGATGGGTGATAGACGCCGACGTCTCCGACGAAGCGGTAGCCGAAGGACGCCTCTGCGCGGATCAGGTCTCCGTATTCAAGCAGAGCCTTTCTCAGGCCGGAGATCTGAACCTTCAGGTTGTCCTCGGCCACGGTTCGCCCGGGCCATGCGCGATCGTAGAGCACGGCCCTTGAAACGAGCTCACCCGGAGCTTCCAGCAGGGCGCCCAGAATCGCGGCCGCACGCGAGCCGAGCCTGACGTGAGTCTCACCGTGCAACAGCAAGCGTCTGGCCAAGCTGAAACGAAACGGTCCAAACGTGATTTCCGGACCCGCCATCGCCTGCCCAGCCCTCAGCGCCCTGATGGTCGATCGGTCGGCAGTTCAGCGAAGGCACCGAGCGAACGCTGGCCTTCCGGCGTCAGCAACCCGACAACGTGTCGTGGGCGCAGAGAACGATTGATCCGGACCCTGGGAACCAGGATCGGACGACATTCGGATCGAAGAAGGATCATCGGTTCTGGCCAGTGCTCAGCCGGTACGAATATACGGAGCTATCAGTCACCGGAGCGAAATTCTTCTCTATTGGCACGAATTAGGTCGCGCGATTTGTCGCAGACGCGAGACCTTGTCCGACATTGATGCTGCTCCCGAGATGATTGCTGCGGCCGCACAATGGCGGGCGGCAAGCGGTTTGAGAAGCGAGGTTTCAGGGTAGCAGCCGGCGCGTTCCGCGTCATGCCGCGTCCAGCGCCTTCAACTCGTCAGCCGCAGCGATGATCGCACCCCGAATCTTGACGAAATATTCCGCATCGATCCGCGAAGCGAGCCAGTCCAGCTCGCCCGTATGGCCGTGCTCATTCACCTTGCGGACCACGCCTTCGCTGATCAGCACGTTGAGGCAGCGCCGGACGTTCGAGCGCGGGAGCCCGAGATATTTGGAAACGTCGGAGGCCGTACGCGGCGGTGCGCCGAGCTCGTCGCTCACGCGAATCATCATCGCGACCAGCAGCTCTTCAAACACCGCGCCGAGGTGCTTGCGAGGATAGCCGCTGCGCATCGCCACGAAGCACGTCACCAACAACCTGCCCACAATCGCCGATTGCTTCTCGCGCTTCGTCACTGCTGCATCTGAATTGGTTGGGATTTCTCCGGCCATTTTCGCCACCATTGTCTTCGCTCGCGATTGTGTTTAGCTGGCGCATGCTTCGGCCGCAAATGAAGCTGTGTTAAGCTGGAGCACACGGCTCATGCGTCGGCATCTCAGACAGACTTTCGCGAACGAGACGGTCTTTGCGATTATTGTGACCTGTTTCGGGCTTTTGCCTGTCGCCATATTGCTGGTTGCCCTCTTCGTTAGGTAAACCTCCAACCCTACTCTTCGGTAAGGCGCGGATCGGCAGACGCAATAACGTCACTTTTCGGCGTCGGATGAATACCTTTCAGCGTCAGAGGGGCGGCTTTAGGGCCCTGCTCCGATTGCGCCGACCACGACCTGCATCAGCCACGCGATGCCGGCGTCTCGCATCGCCGCCTTGGTTGCGATCGCGCGGATCGCATCCGGTTTACGCGCAAAAGGCAGCTCGACGAACACCAAGCCGAAACGGCCGGCGTGGTGCTCCACCAATCTTCGCGGCAATGCTGCGATCAGATCAGATCCTGAAAGCTGGACGAGCGCCATCATGAAATTCGGGACAGTCAAGGCGATGCGGCGCTCGAGGCCGCGCTTTGCCAACATCTGATCGACGAAACCGCGCGCTTCACCACTGAGAGACACCAGCAGATGCTGTGATTGCGAGAATGCAGCACGGGTTGGCGCTTTTGCGAGGGGATGCCCCTTGCGCATGGCCAGGACAAAATCCTCGTCGTAGAGCCTGCGCGCCTCGAATCGCGGCGATACCGCCGGCAGCGGCAGCATTGCGACATCGAGCTCGCGTCTTTCGAGCATATCGAGGCTTTGGTGCCAGGGCTCCCCGATCGCGCCGCCGCGCGGCGCAGGCATCAGGTGGATCAGGGCGAGGTCGATATGGGGGGCCGCAGTCGCGATCGATCGCAGGAGCTGCACGGATGTCGAGACCAGTACGGCATCGGGGGCGCCAATCGTGAACCGGCGGCGGCTCTTCGCGGGGTCGAACGGTGCAGCCGAGCCGATCAGCTGTTCGATGCGCGCGATGATCTCGGTCACGGGCTCCTCGAGCTCCAAGGCCCGCGCCGTTGGAACGACGCCCTTAGGCGTCCGCAGAAACAGCGGATCGTTCAGCAAGAGACGGAGCCGGCCAAGCGCATGGCTGACAGCCGACGGCGTCAGGCTCAGCCGGCCTGCAGCACGCGCGACATGACGTTCTTCCAGAACCACACGGAAGAGCACGAGGAGATTCAGATCGATCCTGGATAGATCAATTTGGTTCAGCATGATGCTGAAATCATATCGCTGGATTCATCAAGTTCAAGGTCTCATGGATGGGTCGATCGTCGTTCGATCAGGAGACGTGAAATGACCAAGAGACCGCCCGATGTGAACAATTGGCCAGACCGGCAGGAGAAGATGTCGCGGCGCTCGATGATGGCCGCCACGGCTGCGATTCCGCTGTCCGTTCAGCTTTCAGCCGATGCGGCCGTCGCAAACGACGCGATAGCCAGCCTCATCGAACATGCCCGCGCGAAAAATGCCGCCTTCATGCGTGGCGACGTGGATCGCTGGCTCCGGCTCGTCCGCATCGCGCCGGATTTCACGTTGATGCAGCCCTTCGGCGGGCCCGCCAGTCGCGGATTCGACGCGAGCCCCAAACGCCTGGCCGATCTATCGCGATACTTCAGGGAAGGCGAAACCGAGCTCGAGGTCTTGCAAGCCTATGCATCGGACGCGCTCGTCGTTCTCGTCATGATTGAACACCAGCGGGCTGAAGTGGGCGGATTGCCGGCCCAAGACTGGTCGCTGCGCGTGACCGAGGTCTACCGCAAGGATGGCACCGATTGGCAACTCGTGCACCGCCATGCCGATCCGCTGGTCCGAAGCATCACCTTGCAACAAGCCGCGATACTCGCCCGCGGCTGGCTGGAGGACAAATGATGTCCCTCGCCTCGCTGGAGCCAGCCGGCCAGCTGGCTCGTGACGTCACGCATCGCGATCCAAAATTTTCAGCGCGGGCGCTTCGGCAGCTTTGGCAGCTTGTCGGGATTGAATGCCCCGAACTGCTCGGCTCGTTCACTTGCCGGCGGCTGCTGTTCGGTCAGAATGAGCGTGCCCTTGAGGATCATTCCCGGCACTTGTTGCGCCGTCGCGGTGTAAGTCGCGATCTTGCCGGGGCAGTTTCCCTCGATGTCCAGGGTGAGTTCGTCTTCCACGCCGAAGACCGTTGCACGTCCATCGGTGTGACGCTTCGTTGATACGGTGGCGGTGAAGCGATCTCCGTCGACCCGGCACGAGCCGTGATACGTCATCAGGCTGTCACGGCCCCAGATCTGCCCGTCTGCGACATGGACGATCCCGGTGCCCTGGTCGATCGGCGTCTTGTACCACGCCGCATATGTGCCGTCCTTCAGCATGGGAGCAGTCTCCTAGACATTCCCACGCAACAATCCGCATGATTAGCGCTAAGAAACCGTTAATCACGCGGCCCGTGCCAATCCGGCCTTTCCTTGCGCAGCTCGGCTTCAAGCTCCTCGACGATGCCGTGAAGCAGGCACGCGGCAAGCGGATCGGTCACCTCCCGCTCCAAGCGCCGATAACGCGCGATCTGGCACTCCTGCTCCATCAATTGGCGCTCTGTCATCACACGGGCCCTCCGACGAACTGACGCGGAGACAGCCAGGCAGTTGCATTAAAATTTTCAGATCATTTGACATGGTTTCCGGTTGGTAAAGACGACGCAGCCGCGGGCCAACCTCGCAACGGCGGCCCTCCTCTAGGAGACCAGACGAAGCCAGACGTCTCTGCTTGCCAGCGTGCCGTTCGGCGTGGCGATCTCCATATCCACGACGTGGAGAGAGCCGGGCTCGGCTCCATAGATGTATCTGAGGTGCCACACGGGACCCAGGTCTGGTGAAATGACAAAATCGTCCAATCCGTCGGTGATATCTCGAACGGCCTCGCGATGCGTCAAAGGCCCAGAAAACATCGCATCGATCAGGTCGGCGAGGCTCATGCCCTCGACGAGCATAAGTCGCGCGACCTCGTCACCGTAGACGTGCCGAAGCGCTGAAACGATAGCAGCGACGGCATCCGGATTCTTCAACGCCACAGCAAAGCGAGCCTCCGAGGCCATCATGCCGGAGGCGGAATATTCTGCAAGCTCAGCGTGCGCTATCGCGGAACAGGAGGCGCTGGCTCCGGCCGCGGTGCTCGGAGCCGATGCTTCAGCCACTGGCCTTGCATACGGCACCCGTCCCTAGAACGTCACCCGCATCCCCGCGTAGAACGCGCGCGGCCTGGCCGGGCTCAGCGAGCGCGGGTCGGTGAACTCGGCGCCGCCGTTGGTGAAGTTGGGCAAGGCATCACGGTCGAAGAACTGTCCGTAGGTCGCGTAGCGCTTGTCGAAGATGTTGTCGATCTTGCCGTAGAGCTGGATGTTCTTCGCCACCTGGTAGGAGGTGTGGAGATTGAACACGGTATAGGACGGCAGCTTCGCGAACTGATTCGATTCGTCGCCGACCAGGTATTGACTGGAGACGAATAGCGCGTTGCCGCCGACCTTCCAGACGTCGGTCACGGCATAGTCGATGCCGACCTTGATGCGGTGGCGCGGGATCGCGGGAAGCTGGTTGCCGGGTGAGACCCGGATGGTCTCGGTGGCCGGATCGGCAAACGGGCTTTCGGAGCCCAGCTCGAGCGGATCAAGGAAGCGCGCGTCGACGAACGCATAGCTCGCCTGGAACTGGAGCGTGGGAGACTTGATGTTGACTTCGGCCTCGAGACCCTGCCGCCTGGTACGGCCGACATTGGAGAAATAGCCGAAGCCGGTCCGTCCGACCGCGGGTATCGCGACGATGTCGTCGTTATTGGTGGCGCGGAATCCGCCGATCTTCCAGCCGAGCGTGCCGATGTTCAGCTCCTTGGTGCCGCGCAGGCCGGCTTCGACGGTCCTAGACACGACCTGCTTGAGTGGCGGATCGGAGACCAGAAACGCCGCAATGAGGCAGGGCCGAGCTGGATCGGAGCAACCGAGCTCGAGTGGCGTCGGCACGCGGTTGGCCTCGGAATAGCCGGCATAGGCGGTCAGCCCCGGCGTGATCCTGTACGTGCCCCCGATCACCGGATTGAAGCGGGTGAAGGTGTGATCGCCGTTGAGATCGGTTCCGAGCTGATCCTCCAGCGTGATGCGCGCCACGTTGAAACGGCCGCCGCCGGTGATGGCGAAGGCGTCCGTGACGTTGAACGTGTCCATCGCATACAGGCCGTTATATTGGTTGACGGTCCGCAGCGAGACCGGACCGGCAACTGTTTCCGGCTGACCGGTCGGCCCCAGGAAGAGGCCGCTGCCGCTGACGACGTAGTTTTCACCGATCGAGCCGATCTCGGCGGTGGCGTTGTAGCGCGTCACGCTGGCATCGTAAGTCGCGCCCATCACGAAGCGATTGTCATGCCCGAACAGTTGATCGGTGTTGGTGGCCTGGCCCGACACGCCGAAACTGGTCGAACGGATCGTGCTGCGGTCGATCTCGCCGAGGATGGTCCCCAACGGATACGGATTGACGAGCTGCGCGCCGTTGGTGCCATTCGCCGGCGTCGTTTCGTCGCCGAAGCACAACAGCCCCAAGGCGGCGCATTCCTGCACGTCGGTCGGATTGCCGTCGACGAGCTTCTGCTCGTACCTGCGCACATGCGCGGTACCTTCGAGCGTCCAGGTCGGTGTCGGATCGGCCTTTCCGGTCAGGTTGAGATAGCCGACGCGGTTGGAGGTGGTCTGCGGCGTGGTGTAGGTCGCGCCCCAATATTTGTCGAGCAGCTCGGCCGGAACGGTGGCGCTGGCGCCGAAATCGTTCTTGGCGACGCCCATATTGGCGTGGAATTCGCTGTCGCCGGCCTTGTAGCCGACATCGCCGTAGAAGCGCCGCACGGTTGATTGCGAGAAATTGCGGAAACCGTTGTCGCGCAAGCCTTCGAGCGCGGCATAGACGCCGTAGTTCTTGTCGACCTGCTTGCCCCATTGCGCCGAGCCCTGGACGCGGCCGAACGAGCCGCCCATCACGTCGATCTCGGCGCCCTGATAGGTGAAGCCGTCCTTCATTTGCAAATTGATGGCGCCGCCCAGCGCGTTGAGGCCGAAGGCGGGATTGTTGGTCACCAGCGTCACCGACCTGATGGCGGCGGTCGGGATCAGGTCCCAATTGACCGCGTCCGAGAAGGCTTCGTTGATGCGGACGCCGTTCTGGTACACGGCAAGGCCTTGCGGCGTGCCGGTCACGGGCGAAGCAACGAAGCCGCGGAATTCGACGTCCGGCTGGAACGGATTGCCGGTGACCTCGGTGATGTTGACGCCGGCGATGTTGTCGCGCAGCGCGTCGGTGACGTTCAGCGAGCCGGTGCGCTTGATCTGGCTGGCATCGACGGCGTTGATTGCCGACGGGACCTTGTCGACATCGAGACCCCTGCCGGTGCCCGGCGCGGTCGGATAGACATAGATGCGGGTCCGGGGACTGGCGGACGAGGCTGCCCCGATATGCGCAACCGGTCGCACCGGCGCAGTACGCCTCGCCACCGACGGCGGCGGCGCCGCCACTTCGACCGGCGGCAGATTCTGGACGTTGGTCTCCTCGTCCTGCGCGGCCCCGGCGGGGCTCGCCAAGACCACCCCGGACACCAGACCGGTCGACACCGAGGCCATCAACAAACGACGCTTGAACGAAACAACCTTGCCCATCCCCGCCTTCCCATCCGTGACCACCGGCTGTTTTGATTTTCGCCGATTGGTCGGAACGAGTGTATTCGGCAGTCGCATTCCCGCCAGCCACAAAAGGTCGGGCAATATCGGCTCCCGTTTTCCCGACCAAATCGGGAATTATTCCCGATCGCTTCGGGAGCGGTCAGGCGGCCGCGGTCGGAACCAGCGCTTCCACGGTCAATCCGCCGTCGCCGGAGACAACGTTGAGCGTGCCGCCGAGCGCCAGAATCCGCTCACGCATGCCGACGAGGCCGAAGCCGAGCTTCTGGCCCGGCTCCATGCCACGGCCATTGTCGCTGACCCGCACCCGGGCGCAGAAGCGGCCGTCCTGCGCCATCTGCTGCGCCGGCTCGATCATGACATTGACCGCGGTCGCGCCGGCGTGGCGGAACACGTTGGTGAGCGCCTCCTGCACGATGCGATAGATGGTGAGATCGGCGGTCTCGCCGGTGACCCCGAGCGACGGCGAGATCACGGTCTCGATGGCGACATCGGGATGCGATTCCCGCCACAGCCGCGACAGCGATTCGAGCGCTTGGCGCAACCCGAGCTCGGCGAGGCCGACGGGGCGGAGGCGCTCCAGCACGCGGCGGTTGAACTGCTGCAGCGCGTTGATCTGCTCCAGCATGGCGCTGCCATGCTTTCGCACCGCCTCCGCATTCGGGACGCGTCCATCCGCCTGCTTCGCCAGCGCGCCGGCATGCGCCCGCAGCGAGAACAGATACGGCCCGAACTCGTCGTGGAGCTCGCGCGCGATCTCCTTGCGCTCGATGTCCTGGAGCGACACCGCCCGCTCAGCGAGGCGCCGCTTGTCCTCAACCGCCTCACCGAGGGTTGCGGCAAGGTGGTTGAGCTTGGTGCAGATTGCGGCGAGCTCGGGCGCGCCGCCCGGTGCGACGCGGGCCTCGTAATGTCCACCTTCGAGCTTCCCCATTGCCTCGGCCAGCGACTGGAGTGGCGCCAGCGCCCGGCCGACCACTTTCATCATCAGGAAAAACAGCGCCAGCGCGATCGCCGTGCCGACCTCGAGCTGGGTCACGATGCCGTCCCAGATCTCCGCGATCTCGTCATCGGGATGTGAGGTGATCAGGAGCGAGCCGGGCTTGCCACGGATCGAGACCGCCACGCTCACCGCGGTCTGCTCGGGATGGACCAGGCTGACGAACCAGGCCGGCGGCCCGCTCGTGTCGCTATCGGCATCAAGCCGGGGCGGCGTCTGCGCATTGCCGCCGGTGTCCCGAAGCGTGATGCTGACATGGCGCAGACGGCTGAGGTCGCGCGCGATCTGGTTCAGCCTGGCATCCGGATCGGGCGCCTCGTTGAGATCGGCAACGATCATCTCGATGAATTCGCGCGCGAGCCGGATCACGCTCTGGTCCTCGGCCTGCACGCGGGGACCTGCCTCCGCGACCTGGCGGCCGATATTCACGGCGAGCCCCAGCGCCAGCAGCAGTGCCAGCAGAAGGTTGATGCGCCCGCGCAAGGATAGATTTTGCCACATTGGTATCGCCCGTGCCTCGCGAAGCCTCGCCTGCCGCTGTCCGATGACGTTGACAGCGGCGAAGCGGCGGATATCTAATCGGAAGCGTACAGCAATCCCGGCCGGGCGCGAAACAGGCCGACGCTGTCACAAGGAAACGCCTATGCGCATTCTGATCGTCGACGATCATCCCATTGTCGCCTCCGGCTGCCGTGCCGTGCTGGCCGACGAGGGCGAGATCGAGATTTTGGAGGCCGCCGACGCCGAGGACGGCGAGTGCGTCTTCATCGTCGAGCGCCCCGACCTCTGCATCATCGACATCAATTTGCCGACCGTCTCCGGCTTCGAGCTCGCACGCCGCATCCTCGAGCGCGCGCCGGAGGCCCGTATCATCATGTTCAGCATGAACGACGATCCGGCCTTTGCCGCACGCGCGATCGAGTGTGGCGCCAAGGGCTACGTCTCCAAGACCGGCGACCCCGACGATCTCGTCGAGGCGATCCGTGCCGTCGGCGGCGGCGGCACCTACCTGCCGAGCGCGATCGCGCGCAGCATCGCCTTCGCAGGACCGACGCTGGCGCAAAGCCCGCTGTCGAAGCTGAATGCGCGCGAGATGGAGATCCTGCGGCTGCTCAGCGCCGGCAAGAGCCTGTCCGAGATCGCTTGGCTGGTGCAATCGTCCTACAAGACGGTCGCCAACACCTCGTCCATCATGCGCCAGAAGCTCGGGGTGAAGACCTCGGTCGAGCTGGTGCGGCTGGCGATCGACAGCGGTGTTGCCTGACGCAGGCGGCTGCCACAAATTCGGTCACACAAGCGTTGCAATATTGATGTGGTGAGATGCCACGGAGTGAAGGCATGACGATTCAGACTGTCTCGACCAACAAATCCTACGGCGGCGTGCAGGGCGTTTATCGCCATGCGAGCCAGGCGACCGGAACCGACATGGTGTTCTCGGTCTATGTTCCGCCCCATGCCGACGGCGCCAAGCTGCCGGTGGTCTGGTATCTGTCCGGGCTCACCTGCACCCATGCCAATGTCACCGAGAAGGGCGAATTCCGCAAAGCCTGCGCCGAGCTCGGCCTGATCTTCGTCGCGCCCGACACCTCACCGCGCGGCGCCGACGTGCCG
This sequence comes from Bradyrhizobium sp. 25ACV, assembly GCF_054863005.1. Lineage (NCBI taxonomy): Bacteria > Pseudomonadati > Pseudomonadota > Alphaproteobacteria > Hyphomicrobiales > Nitrobacteraceae > Bradyrhizobium > Bradyrhizobium sp. 25ACV. The sequence goes on along the minus strand of NZ_JAVAYO010000025.1, from coordinate 69,872 downwards.
GGTGATGCCAACAACGCCTATGATTTCGGCTTAGGGGCCGGCTTCTATGTCGACGCGACGCAAGAGCCGTTCGCGCGCAATTATCGGATGTGGAGCTATGTCACCGACGAATTGCCGAAGCTCGTGGCGGGAAATTTTCCCGTCGACGCCAAGCGGCAATCGATCATGGGCCATTCGATGGGCGGCCATGGCGCGCTGACGGTGGCGCTACGCAACCCGCACCGTTTTCGCGCCGCGAGCGCGTTCGCGCCGATCGTGGCGCCCTCGCTCGTGCCCTGGGGCACCAAGGCGCTGACCGGCTATCTCGGACCGAACAAGGACGCCTGGCGCGGCCACGACACGGTGGCGCTGATCGAGGACGGCGCGAAGTTTTCCGGCTTCCTGGTCGACGTCGGCGAAGCCGATAATTTCCTGAAAGAACAGCTCAAGCCGGAGCTGCTCGAAGCCGCCTGCACCAAGGCGGGCATCCCGCTCACGCTGCGGCGGCAGGCGGGTTATGACCACAGCTATTATTTCATCTCGACCTTCATGGGCGATCATCTGCACTGGCATGCGGAGAAGCTGAAGGGGTGAGTTCTCTTACCCTCCCCTGGAGGGGGAGGGTCGCAGCGCATGAAGCGCAGCGGAATGCGATGCGGGGTGGGGTGATCTTTCCACTCGGGCACCGCCTCAAAGGAGGGACTGTCACCCCGTCCCGCTCGCGCTGCGCGCGATCGACCCTCCCCCTCCAGGGGAGGGTAACGGCCCCCTACTCCCGCTTGCCGTAATTCGGCGCCAATAGCCGGTTGCGGATCAGGTAGCTCATCGTGCGGGTCCAGGCTTCATCCGTGTTGCCGCGCATGTCGGCGCTCGCGGCGGCGATCATGTTGCCGGTCTTCACGTCGCGCAAATAGATGTTGAGATTGATGATCAGGTTCGAGACCTTCTGCACCATGCCGGTGATCTCGAGGTCAGCGCCCAATTCGCCGGCGAGCTTGAGATCGCAGCCGCCGCAGGCCTGTAAGTTGGCGTGACGGGCGGCATCCCTGACCGGCGCGATGTCGAGCACCTGGAACCTGCCGGACTCCGTCAATTCCTTGCGCAGCTGCTCGCTGATGAGCACGAGCCGTGCCTCTTCGGGCCTGGAGCCGTAGAACTCCCCGGGCAGACTGGTGTCGATCAGCTCGAAATCGAACACGGCAAGCTTCGGTGGATCGGCGCGCGCGAGCGAAGGCGTCAACAGCAAAGCGGCGATCATCATCAATGCTCGCATGATCGTGATTCCAGGCCTCGCGCGCGCAGGGACGAAATGCGGGGTTGCATGCCCTGCCAAATCGGTCATGTTTGAAGCAGAGACAATTCTCCACCTGCGGTCAAGCCGGGGGGATCGTTCGGAGGAAACATGATCCGATGGTTGGCCGGTCTGATCGGCTTTGCTCTTGCTGCGACGAGCGCGCTCGCGGCGGAGCCTGCCCTGATCGGCGTCGGCTATCTCGGCCTCGCCGGCACCAGATCCACACTGTCGCTGGTCGAGCAGCCCGCGGAGAATGACGGCGTCGCCGGCGCGCGCCTCGCGATCGAGGACAACAACACCACCGGTAAATTCCTGGGCCAGCGGTTCGCGTTGGAAGAGCGCCGCATTAGGGAAGGCGAGGATGTCGTCCAGGCTGCGACCGCGCTCGCGGAGAAGAACGGCTTCATCATCACCGACCTGCCGGCCGATGCCCTGCTGAAAGTCTCGGACGCCTTGCGCGACCGTGGCACGCTTCTGTTCAACGCAGGGGCGATCGACGAGCGGCTGCGCGAGGCCGATTGCCGTGCCAACGTGATCCACACCGCGCCGACACGGGCGATGCTGGCGGATGCGCTCGGGCAATATCTGGTTTGGAAAAAATGGTCGCGCTGGCTGCTCGTGGTCGGCTCGCATGATGAAGATAAGCTGTTTGCCGATGCACTCCGGCGCACCGCGACGCGGTTCGGCGCCAAGATCGTCCAGGAAAAAACCTTCGAGGACAAGGGCGGCGCGCGCCGCACCGATAGCGGCGTGACGCTGATCCAGCGCCAGATGCCAGTGTTCACGCAAGGCGCGCCTGCTTACGACGTGCTGGTCGCCGCCGACGAGAGCGAGGTGTTCGGCGCGTATTTGCCCTATCGCACCTGGGATCCCCGCCCCGTCGCAGGCTCGGCCGGCCTGGTGCCGCGCAGCTGGGACGCAGCACAGGACCAATGGGGCGCGATCCAGATGCAGAACCGCTTCATGAAGCTGAATTCGCGGCGCATGACCGCGCTCGACATGCAGGCCTGGACCGCGGCCCGCATGATCGGCGAGGCCACCTCGCGCACCAATTCCGGCGACGTCAAGAAGGTGACTGATTTCATAAAGGGCCCGGATTTTTCGGTCGCCGCCTTCAAGGGCACGCGGCTGACCTTGCGCGACTGGAATTGGCAGCTGCGCCAGCCGATCCTGCTGGTCGATGGCCGCATGGTGGTGTCGGTCTCGCCGCAGGAGGGTTTCCTGCACCAGGTCTCCGAGCTCGACACGCTCGGCTACGATCGTCCGGAGAGCAAATGCAAGCTGAAGTGAGAACGCAAATGTTGCGCATGTGGCGTGTGGGGCTCCTGTCCGGACTGGCGCTGGCGGCGGCGCCTGCGCATGCGTTCATCGCCTATGTCTCGAACGAGAAGAGCAACACGGTCACGGTGATCGACACCGAGAGCTGGACGGTGACCAAGACCATCAAGGTCGGCCAGCGCCCGCGCGGCATCGATTTCACGCGCGACGGCAAATTCGTGATGGTCGCCGTCGGCGACGACGACACCATCCAGGTGATCGATGCCAAGACGCAAGCCGTGGTGGATAGCCTGCCCTCCGGACCCGACCCGGAATTGTTCGCGCAGGACGCCGCCGGCAAGATCCTCTATGTCGCCAACGAGAACGACAACACGGTGACTGTGATCGACCTCGAGAAGCGCGCCCGTCTCGGCGACATCCAGGTCGGCGTGGAGCCCGAGGGCATGACCATCAGCCCCGACGGCAAGACGCTGATCAACACGTCGGAAACGACCAACATGGCGCACTTCATCGACACGGCGTCGCGCCAGATCGTTGCCAACGTGCTGGTCGATGCGCGGCCGCGCTTTGCCGAGTTCAAGCACGACGCTTCCGAAGTGTGGGTCTCCTCCGAGATCGGCGGCACCGTCTCGGTGATCGACCCGAAAAAGCATGAGGTGATCGGCAAGGTCACGTTCGAGATCCCGGGCCTGCGGAAAGAGGCGATCCAGCCGGTCGGCATCGGCATGACCAAGGACGACAAGACCGCCTTCGTCGCGCTCGGCCCCGCCAATCGCATCGCCGTCGTCGACGTCGCCTCGCGCAAGGTGACGAAATATCTGCTGGTCGGTCAGCGGGTCTGGCATATGGCGTTCACGCCCGATGAAAAATACCTGCTCACCACCAACGGCGTGTCGAACGACGTCTCCGTCATCGACGTCGCCGCGCAAAAGGTGATCAAGACCATTCAGGTGGGCGAACTGCCCTGGGGCATCACGATCGCGCCATGACCAGCCCTGCTCCGATTCCCGAACCACAGGAGGCGCCGAAGCTAGAAGCGGCGGCGGAGCCGGCGCTGTCGATCGACGGCGTCAGTCATTCCTATGGGCAGCGGCGTGCGTTGATCGACGTCTCCTTCAACGTGCAGCCGGCGAGCTTTACCGCCCTGCTCGGCCTCAACGGCGCCGGAAAAAGCACGCTGTTCTCGCTGATCACGCGCCTGTTCGGCATCCAGAGCGGCCGGGTCGGCATTTTCGGCCATGACATCAGCAAAAGCCCCGGCGAGGCGCTGCGGCTACTCGGCGTCGTGTTCCAGCCGCGCACGCTCGATCTCGACCTGTCGCTGACGCAGAACCTACTCTATCACGCCGCGCTCCACGGCATCAGCCGGAGCGAAGCCGCCGCACGCAGCGCCGAGCTGCTCGGCCGCATCGGGCTCGCTGATCGCGCCGGCAGCAAGGTGCGCGATCTCTCCGGCGGACAGATGCGGCGGCTGGAAATCGCCCGTGCGCTGCTGCACCGGCCGCGGCTGCTTTTGCTGGACGAGCCGACCGTCGGGTTGGACGTCAAGGCGCGCGCCGACATCATCAGCCAGGTCCGCCAGCTCGTGACGGAGCAAGGCATCGGCGTGCTCTGGGCCACGCATCTGTTCGACGAGATCATGCCCAGTGACGACCTCGTGGTGCTGCACCAGGGCAAGGTGCTGGCGCAGGGGCCGATGAACCGCGTCGTCACCGAGGCTGGCGCGCAGGACGTCAACACCGCCTTCATGCGCCTGACCGGCGCGCAAACCCTGCCGGGAGGCGGCGCATGAGCAGCATCACCACACGTGACGCCCCGCGCGGCTTCTCGGCCCAGCAGTACCTGACCTGCCTCACCGGAATCGTCTGGCGCGAGGGATTGCGCTTCCTGCATCAGCGCGAACGCTTCGTCTCGGCGCTGGTGCGGCCACTGGTGTGGCTGTTCATCTTCGCCGCCGGCTTCCGCCAAGTGCTCGGCATCTCCATCATCCCGCCCTACGAGACCTACATCCTCTACGAGGTCTATATCGCGCCTGGGCTGATGGCGATGATCCAGCTCTTCAACGGCATGCAGTCCTCGCTCTCGATGGTCTACGACCGCGAAATGGGCAACATGCGCACGCTGCTGGTGAGCCCGCTGCCGCGCGGGTTCCTGCTGTTCTGCAAGCTGCTGGCGGGCACGGCGGTGTCGTTGCTCCAGGTCTATGCGTTCCTGCTGATCGCCTGGTTCTGGGACATCACCCCGCCGTCATCGGGCTATCTGACCGTGCTGCCGGCGCTGATCCTGTCCGGGCTGATGCTGGGCTCGCTCGGCATGCTGATCTCTTCCGGCATCAAGCAACTCGAGAATTTCGCCGGGGTAATGAATTTTGTCATTTTCCCGATGTTCTTCGCCTCGTCCGCGCTCTACCCGCTGTGGCGGGTTCAGGAGGGCAGCCCGTATCTGTACTATCTCTGCGAGGCCAATCCGTTCACCCATGCGGTCGAGCTGATACGTTTTGCACTCTACGGGCAAATCAACTGGATCTCGCTGGCAGTGGTCGCGGCTTGCACAATCGTCTTCATGATCGGCGCAATTCTGGCCTATGATCCCTCGCGTGGGCTGGCGCGACGGGGGCCCGCAGGAGGCGAAGGATGAAGGTTCTGACGATGGCTGTTGTGGCGCTGGCGCTGTCGGGCACGGCCGCGCGCGCGGCCGATCCGCGCTATCCCGACTGGCCCTGCACGCAAGCCAAGGTGCCGGAGATTTCGCTTGCCGCCGTCTGGGCCGGCCCGGCGCTCGACGACGTCCAGAACAAGTGGAAGGACGACGCCAAGGTCAGCGCGCTGGTCGCAAAATTGTCGGCGCGCAAAACGCCGCTCGATGAGGCCGAAAAGTCCGTGAAGGAATTTCTGGCCGCCTCCGCCACTGACAAGACCGCGAAGGCAAAGCTCCTGTTCGCCGGCCTGTTCGACACGCTCAATGCCCAGCGCTCCCAGGTGATGGCCGGGCTCGAACGCGTCAGCCGCAAGCAGCGCGAGTCCGCCGACAAGATTCGCGAGGAGACGATCACCCTTCACGCGCTGCAGGGCGCGACGCCGCGCGACGAGGCCAAGGTCGAAGCGCTCGGCAACGAACTGATCTGGAAGACCCGCATTTTCGAGGATCGTCACAAGGTCGTGCGATTCGTCTGCGAGGTTCCAACCACGATCGACCAGCGCCTGTTCGCACTTGGCCGCGTGATCCAGCAGGAAATGGAATAGCGCCCGCCTCGCTGGCGGGCCACGACAGGTTCCCGGATCGGCCCGGTTAACCTTTGCCCTGCTATCTGCCGGAACCAAATCGATCTAGGATGGCTTGTCGAAGTGAACTCCAAGACGTCGGGAGGCCTCGATGGGAACCACAAGATTTATCTTTGCGGGCGCTGCGGCCCTCAGCATGCTCGCAACCAGCGCGCTTGCTGACGACATGACCGGAATGGTCATGCGGATCGATCGGCTCAACGGCACGATCTCGATCCAGCAGACGCAGAAAGGCACCGTCGGTGGCAGCGCTGGCGGCGCCGGCGCGCTCCAGGAGTACAAAACCAAGGACGCCGCGATGCTGGAGGCCGTTCATGCCGGCGACAGGGTGAACTATTCTGCGACCGACAACAACGGCACGGGCACGCTGACGAAGCTGCAGAAGCAGTAGGGCTGAGTCTCACCTCGTCATTGCGGAGGAGCTCTTGCGACGAAGCAATCCAGGGTCCTCCCTCCGCGGAAGGATTCTGGATTGCTTCGCGGAGCCTGTCATCGGGCCGCGCTTCGCGCGGACCCGTTGGGTCGCAATGGCGAGGAGAGGCTGCGCGCCTCTCATCGAGACACCTACTGCTCCGGCCGCGGCTCCGGCTGGGATTCGTCGGTGGGAAGCTTGGCGCGCTCCCAGCCGTCGGTGCCGTCGGGGTACCAGGCGATGTTGGAATAGCCATACGCCAGCGCGCGCTTGGCGGCGTTCCAGGACATCCAGCAGTCGGCGAGGCAATAGATCACCAGCAGCGCGGCCTTGTCGCCACGCGAGGCCTGTGCGAGGCCGCGCTGGAGATAATCGTCCATGGCCGGCGGCAAACTGCCGTAGCCGGTATCCGGCAGCCAGATGCTGCCCGGAATGTTCTTGCGCGGCGCATCGCGCCACACCGTGCCTGCGGGAAGGTTCTTCGGCTTCGGCGGGCGCGGCAGCACGTCGACGAACGCACCGCTCTTGGCGCGCCAGATCGCTTCGGCTTCCACCGTGTCGAGCACGCGCGCGCCGACGAGCGTCGCCGGCACCGGTGCGCGATAATTGTCGGCGCGATAACCCTCGGGCTCGAACGGCTCCTGCTGCTGCGCGGATGCCGGCACCGCCAACGCGGCAACGACGAGCGCAGCGGCAAGACGCCGCCTCATGGTGACTTCTTGGCCGTCTCCGCGCTGAGCGGCCGATCGCTCTCGTCGAGCAGCGGTATACCGAAGTCGACCAGGATCTTGTTGATCTCGCCCTGGTTCTCCTGGATCAGCTTGTTGAGCTGTCGCTTCCAGTTCTGGTCGGCGGGACGCACGCCCATGCCGATGCGATAGACCAGCTTCGGTCCGGTGGTTTCCTTCACCAGCGGCGTGACGTGAAGCGAGCCGACCTTCTTCGCGTAGTAGCCGGCCATGGGTCCCCACAGCACCCCGGCGTCGATCTTGCCGGCGGCGAGGTCGTCGATCATCGCTTGCGCCGAATTGTCGTAGCGCGTGTCGATCATCAGCGGATAGGGTTTTGCATCGCTCATCAGGCCGGCAATGGCCATGTTGGTCGCCGGCGGCGTTCCGGCGACGATGCCGACGTGCTTGCCCTTCAGCTTCGGGTCCTCGAGCGTATCGACCTCCTCGAGCCCGCTGCCGGCCTTGGCGACCAGCGCGTAGGACGTGCGGTAATAGGGATTGGTGCCCTGCACGACGTCATCGCCTTGCGGAAAGCCCATGATGACGTCGCAGCGATGCGCGCCCAGCGTCATCCGCACGAAGCCGGTGGCCTGCGGGAAGAAGACGTAGTCGAGTTTCTTCTTGAGCTTGTCGGCAAACAGCTCGGCCAGCTTGTTCTCGAACCCCTCGCCCTTCTCGTTCGAGAACGGCAGATTGCGCGGATCGGCGCAGACGCGCAGCACGTTCGGGTCGACCAGCTCGAACGAGAGGTCGCCGCTGTCATTGGTCTGCGCGATGGCGACATCGCCGAACGCACAGGACGCAACCAGGACCCCCAGTGAAAACAACCAGCGACGATGTCGTCCGGCCTCCGTCATCGCGCTTCCTCCTCGTTTTGTTTGAATGCTATCCATGCAACGCATGACGCGCCATGTTTTGCCAGACTTCGCTGGCTTTGCTTTGTTGCAGTGCAATGCAGCAACCCTTTGAACTGAGGCGGAAAAGTGTCTCGCATCGCTCGAGTGATTGCAGCCTTGTCCCTGCTGGGGACGGTAACGCTAGCACGGGCCGAGGCGGCCGAATTGCCTGTGAGCGAAGTCGCACCGGGAATCTTCGTACACTCCGGGGCCATTGCCCCGATGAGCCGCGAGAACGAGGGCGACATTGCCAATGTCGGCTTCATCGTGGGCGATGATGCCGTAGCCGTCATCGACACCGGCGGCAGCCTCCGCGAAGGCGAGGCCCTGCTGGCCGCGGTGCGGGCCCACACGCCCAAGCCGATTCGCTACGTCATCAACACCCACGGCCATCCCGACCACGTCTTCGGCAACGCGGCCTTCGCCGCCGGTGGCACCAGCTTCGTCGGTCACAGCAAGCTGCCGCAGGCACTCGCGACGCGCGGCCCCTACTATCTCGACAATTTTCGCCGCATCATGGGCAGCGCGTTGATCGATCCCGTGAAGATCGTTGCCCCGACCCTCTTGGTTTCGGACACGATGACGCTTGATCTCGGGTCGCGCCGCCTCATCTTGCGCGCCTGGCGGACCGGGCACAGCGACAGCGACGTCACCGTGTACGACGAGACGACGAAAACTCTGTTCGCGGGCGACCTCGTCTTCCTCCGCCACATTCCGGTCATGGACGGCAGCATTCGCGGCTGGCTCGACACGTTGAAGGAATTGGAGACCATCCCGGCGCAACGCGTCGTTCCCGGTCACGGCCCCGTGAGCGACTGGCCTGCCGCGCTGGCCGATGAGCGACGTTACTTGTCAACGCTGCTGTCTGACGTCCGCACGCTGAACAAGAACGGCGAGCCGATCCGAGCCGCCGCCGACAAGGCGGCTGCGCAGGAGCGGCCGCGCTGGGAGTTGTTCAGCGATTACAACGCCCGGAACGCAACTGCAGCATTTTCGGAAATTGAATGGGAATAGCAGGCGCGCTACGATAGGTGCAGGAGATCAGCTTCGCTGACTCCGGGGACCATGACCATGACCCGATGGACACGCCACCTGCCCTTGATCGCCCTACTGCTCGGCATCGCCTTCACCGTGCCGGCGCGGGCTGAAGAGGCTGACGATCCCTGGCCGGGCCTGGTGCAGGACATCTTCAACAGCCGTGCGATGAACGACGGCAGCGCCGTCATCGGCATCGAGATGCCGTATCGCGCAGAGGACGCGGCGATCGTGCCGGTGACCCTGCGCAGCAAGCTGTCGCCCGCAGACAGCCGCCGTATCCGTTCGATCACGCTCGTGATCGACCGTAACCCGGCGCCGATGGCCGCGAAGTTCGAGCTCGGCTCCGATGCCAATGTCACCGAGATCTCGACGCGCGTGCGTGTCAACAATTACACCGATGTGCACGCGGTGGCCGAGCTCAGCGATGGTCAGCTCTATGTCTCGAAAGTCTATGTGAAAGCTTCGGGCGGCTGCTCGGCGCCGGCAGGAAAGAACGCCGAAGAGGCGCAAAACCGGCTCGGCCAGATGCGCTACCGGCAGTTCGCGCGCGAGGAAGCGCCCGCGAGCCGCATCCGCGAAGCGCAGATCATGATCGGCCATCCCAACAATTCCGGCCTGCAGATGGACCAGGTCACGCAGCTCTACATTCCCGCCTTCTTCGTCAACCAGCTGAAGCTGACGCAGGACGACAGCCCCGTGCTGTCGATGGAAGGCGGCATCTCGATCTCGGAAGATCCCAACCTGCGCTTCACCTACGTCTCCAACGGCGCCAAGCGTTTCCGCGCGGAAGCAAAGGACACGGATGGACACGTGTTCCGGAATGAGTGGGATGTAGAGAAGCCGGGGACGTAATAGTCAGGCCGTCATTCCGGGGCGGTCCGCAGGACCGAGCATCTCGAGATTCCGGGTCTGGTCCTTCGGACCATCCCGGAATGACAGCACTAAATCAAAAACACCTCACCTCGGCTTCCGCCTGCGCGCGCCGCAAATCGTTCACTGCCGTGTTCGCCTGCTCGGAGGTGCGGAACTGGACGCCGAGATTGCCGCGGACCTGGGACATGCTGAGCGCGGTCTCGGCGGTCACGTAGCGCTCATAGGTGACGATCGAGGCCACCACGTCGATCGAGCAGGAACATTGCTCGATCGATTGCCGACTCTCGCCATTGGCCTTCATGCAGCCATAGACGTACTCCGCGCGCGCCGACGTCGGATAATCATTGGCCTCCTCGGCCCGCGCCACGCACGCGGTCGCCGCCAGCACCGTCAATGCGGCGACAATCGGTCGTAGCTGTCCGGCCAGTTTCATGGGCATCCTCCCGCGGGTTGCGAGCAAAGCTATGCTATGCGTATTGTCCTGAAAAGCACTCTGTCAGAGGAAACGGCTCACAAGGTGATGAGAGCATTTGGCGTGATAAGGGCACTTGGTCGGACATTTGCGCTCGCGACGACGCTGGCGCTGACATTGGCCGCGCCCGGCCGCGCCGCGGATACGATCCGCCTTGCGGTGCAGAAAACCGGGACATTTTCCTGGGAGCTGGCCGCGATCCGCGCGAGCGGCCTCGACAAGGAGGCGGGCCTTTCGCTCGAGGTCACCGAGCTCGCGAGCACCGAGGCCGGCAAGATCGCGATGCGCGCCGGCAGCGCCGACATCATCCTGTCAGACTGGCTGTGGGTGTCGCGCGAGCGCGCGCTCGGTGCCAAGCTCACCTTCTATCCCTATTCCAGCGCGCTCGGCGCAGTGATGGTACCCGCATCCTCTCCGATCAAGACGCTCGCCGACCTGAAGGGGCGCAAGCTCGCGGTCGCCGGCGGGGCGATCGACAAGAGCTGGCTGCTGCTCCAGGCGAGCATGAAGCAGGATGGCATCGACCTGAAGTCCGAGGCGACCATTGCCTACGGCGCCCCGCCCCTGATCGCCGCCAAGGCGTTCGACGGCGAGATGGAGGCGAGCCTCAATTTCTGGAATTTCTGTGCCCAGCTCGAGGCCAAGGGATTTCGCCGCCTCGCCGGCATCGAGGACATTCTGCCGAAGCTCGGTGCCAAAGGCGCGGTCTCCGCCGTCGGCTACGTCTTCGACGAGAATTGGGCCGCGAGCCATCGCGACGCCGTGGCTCGCTTCATCGCAATGACGCGCAAGGCCAAGGAGCTGCTGGTGACCTCGGATGCGGCCTGGGACAAGATCGCGCCGCTCACCGGCACGAGCGATGCAGCCATGCTCAAGACCTATCGCGACCGCTATCGCGACGGCATTCCGCGCCGGAGCATCGACGACGAGGAAAAAGACGCGCGCGTGCTCTACCGCGTGCTGGCCGAGATCGGCGGCCGCGACCTCGTCGGCCCGGCGGCCGAGCTCGATCCGGGCACGTTCTATCACGCGGTCCCCGGAGATTGAGGTGCTGCGTCTTCTGTCGTTCGCCCTGTTTCTCGTGACCTGGTGGATTGCCGCGCTGTTCGTCGGCGGCGCGAAGCTGCCCTCCCCGCCGGCCGTGCTCGAGGTGATGATCGCGGAAGCCTCATCCGGCGCGCTGTTCCTGCATCTCGGGGCCACGCTGGCGCGCGTGACCCTCGCCTTCGTGCTGGCGATGTCGCTCGGCAGCGCCATCGGCTACCTGATGGGACGGGTCAGGCTCGCGGATAAGCTCGGCGATCCCTGGCTGATCCTGCTACTCAATTTGCCGGCGCTGGTCGTGATCGTGCTGGCCTATATCTGGGCCGGCCTGACCGAGGCCGCCGCGATTGCGGCGATCGCCATCAACAAGCTGCCGACCGCGGTCGTCACCTTGCGCGAGGGCACCCGCGCGCTCGACCGCTCGCTCGACGAGATGGCGAGTGTGTTCGCGATGCCGCGCTGGCGCGCGTTCCGCCATGTCGTGCTGCCGCAGCTTGCGCCCTATATCGCGGCGGCCGCCCGCTCCGGACTGTCGCTGGTGTGGAAGATCGTGCTGGTCGCCGAGCTCTTGGGACGTCCGAACGGCGTCGGCTTCGAGATCGGCGTCGCCTTCCAGCTGTTCGACACGCCGCGGCTGCTGGCCTATTCGCTGACCTTCGCCGCGGTCGTGCTCGTGATCGAAACCTTGCTGGTGCAGCCGTTCGAAGCTCGTGCAAACAGGTGGCGGCCCCGTGCGGCTTGAGGTCGAGATCACAGGCAAGACCTTCAGGAGTGCCGCGGGCGGAACGCACGAGGTGCTGGCGCCGGTCAGATTCGCGCTTCAATCCGGCGAGGTCGGCGTGCTCATCGGTCCGTCCGGCTGCGGCAAAAGCACTATGCTGCGCATCATCCTCGGGCTCGATACCGATTTCAGGGGCCACGTTGCGCGGCCGCCGGAGGCGCGGATCGGCATGGTGTTCCAGGAGCCGCGACTGCTGCCGTGGCGCTCGGTCGAGCAGAATGTGCGGCTGGCTGCGCCCGACGTGGCTGATGCCAAGCTCGCCGAGCTGTTCAAAATCCTGGAGCTGGAAGCGCATCGCAATCACTATCCCGGTGAGCTCTCGCTGGGTTTGGCCCGGCGCGTGGCGCTCGCCCGCGCCTTTGCCGTCGAGCCGGATATTCTGGTGCTCGACGAACCGCTGGCATCGCTCGATGACGCACTCGCCGGACGCCTGCGCGATGAGATTGCAACGCTCGTCGCGAGCCGGCCGGTGATGACGCTTTTGGTGACACACAGCCTGGACGATGCAGTGCGCCTCGGCGACCGGCTGTTCCTCCTGTCGCCGCGGCCAGCGCGGATCGTGGCCGAGGTGCCTATCGGCATCCCGCGCGACGGACGCGGCGAAGCCGAGATTGCGGCGATCAAGGCCGGCCTCGCCCAACGAACTCAAGGCGACCGCACCGAGCGAGATGCCTCATAGCCGGTCGCCTGGCGGACGTGCTAGACTGGGCCGGCGGCGGAGTCGATGATGACGCGGACGGTCGCCCTCTCAACGCTGGCAACGCTTGGTCTTGCACTCGTCACGATGACGGCGGGCGCGCAGGACATGATGCGCGACGTCGACCTCACCTCCCCCGCGATGGTCTCGTCCGAAATGACCAGGCCAGAGGTCGAGGCCGTGCTGGCCAAAGCGAGCGCCGCGCAGCCTGCCGATTTCACCGGCAAACGCCTGTCGGGCCTCGATCTCTCGGGGCTGGACCTGTCCAACGCGGTCTTCCGCGCCGCGCGGCTCAACAAGACAATACTCCGAGACGCCAGGCTTGACCGTGCAATCCTCGATCAGGCGTGGCTGCTGGATGCGGATCTTACCGGCGCAAGCCTGAAGGGCGCCAATCTGTTCGCCTCGCAAATGGCCCGCGCGCGTCTCGACGGCGCGAACCTGTCAGGAGCGCGCATCGCTGCCGATCTCACCGGCGCAAGCCTGGTCGGCGCTTCGATCGCGGACGCGCATCTGGGCGCCGATATGCGCAACCAGTCGATGGGGCTGATGCGCGCGGTGCTGAGATCCGCCAATCTGGAACGGCTGAACGCGCGCAACGCCGATTTGTCGCGCGTCGACCTCGAATTCGCAGTCCTCAGGGGCGCCGATCTGAGCGGCGCATCACTGAAAAACGCCCAACTCGGCGGAGCCGATCTGACGGGCGCCAGCGTCATCGACGCCGATTTCGACGGCGCCGATCTCGCCTCGGCGAAGCTGATCGCACTGAACGGCCTTGACCGCGCCAAAAATTTCGACAAGGCAAAGAACCGCGAGCGCCTGATCAGGGAATGATGGCCCGCCTTTGGGAGGACTGGCTGATGCGTTGGGTTCTAGCTTTGATCGCGTCGTTGACGCTTACCGGCGATGCCGCCGCGCAGGCCAAGGGCAAGGGCATCCGGCTCTGGAATCTGACGACAGAGACGATCTCCGGCTTCCAGCTCTCGCCGGCCGGCAAGACCGATTGGGGCCAGAACCAGTGTCTCAACGACAAGGACAAGGAGGTCGACCACGACGAGCGGCTGCGCATCACCGGCGTCGAGCCCGGCCGCTACGATGCCAAGGTGAGCTATCCCAATGCGAGGCAATGCGTCGTTCGCGACATCGAGATCAGGGCAGACGCGGTGTTCTCGATCGCCGACAAGGATCTGAAAGACTGCACCAAGTAGCGAGACGCCTTACGCCTTGTCGTTCGGGTGCGGATATTCGCAGCGCCACCGCACCGCCTGCCACTTCGGATGATCGCCGACCCATTGCGCGATATAGGGGGGCGCGGCCATCGCGCATTGCCGCGGCGACCCACCATAGTTGAACATCAGATGCTGTTCCTCGCAGGTCGCAGGCGAGAGCACCGCACACACAGTCACCACCAGGTCAATCGGGTTCATGCCGGGATCCTCTCGCAAGGGGCGGTCAAGATTAGCACGAAAGGTTACGTACCACGGAAGCGGAAGTTTCAAATCCGGGCGAGAAATGGGGCGGGAACTGGCTCGTCCCGTGCTCCCAGGCAAGGCAAAGCCCGGGGCATGACGACGCTCTCTGCTAAAAATTAACGCCGAACACCATCCGGGCCTGGTGGCGCTCGAAATTGACGAGGTCGAGATTGCCGCCCGCTCCGGCCGGCCGGCCCCAGGCCTGCATGCTCCAGCTCAAGGTCAGCCGCGAGCGCTCGGAGAGCTGGAAATAGGCGGTCGGGCCGACGAACAGGGCCTGGCCTGAAAACTCGCCGAGGCCGATGCCTTCGTATTGCCGGAAATAGCGCAGCTCGCCGCCGAGCAGCATGTTGGGCCGCACGCGCACCATGCCGGCGAACGCCGCACCGATCGTCGAACTCTTCTCGGACTGCCCCGCCACCTCGAAGCGCGCCCATTCCGGCTGATAGATCAGGTTGAGGGCGCCGATGGCAAAGTTCGGGATGAGCTCGCGGTCGATGGCGAGGGTGAATTCCGTGCCGTACATCCGCCCCTTCGCGCCGCTGGTCTCGTCGATGCGGTCGCCGTGGAGCTCGGCGGCGATGGTGAGGCCGAACGGCGCGTGCTCGCGGTCGAGCAGGCGGTAACGCAGATCGAGCGAAGCGCCCTGGAAGTTGAGCTGGCGGCGGTCGTCGATGTCGGGGACGCCGGTGATGTCGTGCAAGCTGGCGACGGCGCCGACCTCGATGCGGAAGTTCGGCAGCGGCACGATCTCGATCTCGACCTCTTTCTCAAGAGCGCGATAGGTGCCGCCGCCCTTGCCGAAGCGCCCCGTCGTCTGGCTCTGGAATTCGCGCTCGCCGGGATTGCCGACATCGGTGCCGATCATGAAGCCGAAGATGTGCTCGGTATCGAAGCCCTCTTCGGCGTGCCCATGCGTCGGTGTCAGCGCGACCGCGCAGGCAATCACCATCAGAAATCTGCGAGCTCCGCCGCGCATCCCCGTGCCCCGAAGGCGCGCGCCGCCTTGATGCGGCAGCAGCGCTGACCGGCCATCAGCGTAACACACTGGAGCAAGAGCGTGGTCTAGATTTTGAAGGAAGATAATTGAAGCCTGCGCAGGTGCTTCATCGCGTCGATGGCAAAAGCACGAAGCAAGCGATACCCGGCTCGGGATCCGACACTGCCACGGCTTCGACGGCGTTCACCGTCAAAGCCGCGGCAGGTCGTCAGTCTTACTTGCGCGCAGCGCAGGCGTACATGTTGATTTCCATGCCGACCGGCACTTCCACGATCTTCGGAGCTTTCCAAGCCATTCGGGGTCTCCCCAAGGTATTGAGCGCGACATCGCGCGGCGCAAAACCTAGGGCTGCGTCAGTTGCAGTTCAAGCCTCGATTCGCCTGTCGAGCGCGTCCGTGTCGATTCTTCGCGGCTACATTTCTCTCTCGGACAAAGCCAGTTCCCTCTTGGTCAAACACGACCTGCGAGACACCGTCTTGTGCGACGCACCGCACGTCGAATCGACACGAATGGCACCGTCGCCGTCAGCAGCCCTTGTCGGCCATTGCGGCGTCCGGCTTGGCACCTTCGGCGCGCTGAGCCGCCGTCGGCTGGCTCTGCATCTGCCGCTGCGCATCTTCGGATGAAGCCGGCGTTTCGCCACTTGCACGATTCATCGTGCTGGTCGGCGGATGCTGGCTGGTGTCGCCCGCTGAACTGGACGAGTGCGACTGCGCTGCGCCCACCGTCACGGGACCAGAACCAGCATCCTTGTCAGTGCTGGCGCTGCCCGTGTTGCACGGGCCGGCGACCGCGACGCCGGCGCTCAACGCCAGGATCGCGCAGGCAGCAAGAACGGAACGTTTCGTGTTCATCTGAATCTCCTCTTCTCCCGCGGCGCTGCCCCGGCGCCGAGCAGGACATCGCGAAGAGAACAGGCCGAACAGCCTGATGTTCCGAGTGTTCGGAGCGGAACTGCTCGCAAACGCCATCGTCACGTCTGTTCCGATCGCACCGCTCACCGCAACAATCGCAGCAGCGACCGGCCGGCGCGGGAGTTCAGCTCCTTCGCATCCAGCGTTCCGTCCTTGTCGGGATTGGCCGCGTTGAAGCGCTGCTCGACCACGGAGAGATATTCGTCGAGCGTAAGAGTCCCGTCGCGATCGGGATCGGCCGCGGCGAGCTCTTTCGCCGTCAACCGTCCGCGCAATTCGCGCGCATCGAGCGTGCCGTCATGATCGGGATCGAGCTTTGCGAATAATGCCGCGGCCGCCTTCTTCACCTCGGCAAGATCGAGCGTGCCGTCATTGTCGGTGTCGAACAACTTGACCGCGTTGCCGGAGGCCGACCACGCCGGACCGGACAACAATGCAATGGTGAGCGCAAGCGCAACTGAGCGACGCGAAATCATTAAGACCTCCCAGATGAAGAGCCCCGGTTCGGGCGGGACACAACCACATAAATCCACAAGCGGTCCCAGGTTCAAGTCCGGAATTGCAACTTGCGCGCGCGACAACCCCGGGGACCCCCGCTTGTGCCCCCGAACGACCGACGCCCGGAGCTGCTTCGCGTTGCGCAATTTTTTTCAGCGTCTCCACGCAAGTGGGAGTCTGCGGCCGTCAGGTTTCCGTAAGGTGACCGGCGCCTGTTCAACGATATCGACACGACACTTGCGACTTTCGTATTGACGCGTTTTGGTTTCCGACGGAGTGTTGCTCCCGCGGCGTCAAAAGGCGCGCATATTGGGAGGAACGGATGAAACGCTTTGCGATGGCCGCGAGCCTCGTCATGCTTGCATCGACTTGTGCAAGCGCACAGACCACCGAGCAACTGGTCAAGGGCGCGACTGATACATCGAACGTTCTCAATTACGGGATGGGCTACAATCTGCAGCGCTTCTCGACGCTGAACCAGATCAACAAGGACAGCGTCAAGAACCTCGTCCCAGTCTGGAATTACTCTTTCAACGACGATCGCAGCGAGGAATCGCAGCCGCTGGTGTACCAGGGCGTGATCTACGTGACCTCGCACAACGCGACCATGGCCGTCGACGCCAAGACCGGCAAGCAGATCTGGAAGAGCAAGGTCGAATATCCCGCCGAGACGCCGCGCATCGTCTGCTGCGGTATCATCAATCGCGGCGCCGCAATCCACGAAGGCAAATTGTTTCGTACGACGCTCGATGCCAACGTGATTGCTATTGACGCCAAGAACGGCAAGGAGCTGTGGCGTCAGAAGGCCGCCGACATCAAGGAAGGCTATTCGATGACGGTGGCCCCGCTGGTCGCCGACGGCGTCGTCATCACCGGTATCTCCGGCGCCGAGTTCGGCACGCGCGGCTTCATCGACGGCTGGGATCCGGCGACGGGCAAGCATCTGTGGCGCACCCATTCGATCCCCTCGCCGGACGAGCCCGGCGGCGACACCTGGAAGGGCGACACCTGGAAGCTCGGCGGCGGCTCGACCTGGATCACCGGGTCTTATGACCCCGAGCTGAACACGGTGTACTGGGGCATCGGCAATCCCGGACCGTTCAATTCGGCGGTGCGCCCTGGCGACAATCTCTACACCTGCTCCGTGCTGGCGATGGATCCCAAGACCGGCAAGATCAAGTGGCACTACCAGTTCTCGCCGAACAACCCGTTCGACTACGACGCCGTCGCCGAGATGGTGCTCGCGGATGTGAACGTCGAGGGCAAGCCGACCAAGGCGCTGATGAATGCCAACCGCAACGGCTTCTTCTACGTGCTCGACCGCACCAACGGAAAGTTGCTCGCGGCCAATCCTTACGTGAAGGTCAATTGGGCAACCGGCGTCGACATGAAGTCCGGCAAGCCGATCGAGACCGACGTCGCCAAGGATGCGCGCGAAGGCAAGAAGGTCACGGTCTATCCGTCGATCCTCGGCGGCAAGAACTGGGAGCCGATGTCGTTCAACCCGCAGACCGGCCTTGCCTACGCCAACACGCTGAACTTCGGCGGCAAGTACAAGGCGGAGCCCGTCACTTTCAAGCAGGGTGAATGGTATCTCGGCATGGACCTGACCGATCCCTGGGAGTTCGGGGACGGGCCGCGCGGTCATCTCAAGGCGATCGATCCCATGACCGGCAAGTCGAAGTGGGAAGCGCCGAGCGACATTCCACGCTTCTCGGGCGTGCTGTCGACCGCGGGCGGCGTCGTGTTCTCGGGTGCCCTCACCGGCGAGTTCGAGGCCTTCGATGCCGACACCGGCAAGAAGCTCTGGCAGTTCCAGACCGGGTCCGGCATCGAGGGCCAGCCGGTCACCTGGCAGCAGGATGGCGTGCAGTATGTCGCGGTGACCAGCGGCTATGGCGGCGTCTACTCGCTGTTCTCGGGCGACGAGCGGCTTGCCAAGGTGCCGCCCGGTGGCTCGCTGTGGGTCTTTGCGGTCAAGCAGTAATCCACGGCATGATGCTGAGAAGGCTATCTCACAAGACGGCGGCGATCCTTGCCGCCGTCGCGGGGCTGACGGTCGCGCTTGCGGCGACCGTTCGCGCCGCGGACGACGCAACCGGCAATCCCATGCAGGCACAGATCGACCACGGCAAGTCGACCTATGCTTCGAAATGCTCGCACTGCCATGGCCCCAATCTGATGAACTCCGGCACCATCACGCCGGACCTGCGTGCCTTCCCCGACGACAAGACCCGCTTCATCACCACGGTGAAGAACGGCAAGAACAACAAGATGCCGCCCTGGGGCGATATCCTCAACGACGAGGAGATCGGCTCCCTCTGGGCCTTCGTCTCCAGCCGGAGGAAGCCATGAAGGGCCGGCGTGCTGCATGGAGCGTTGCGGCCTTTCTTTCGACGATGGCGTCGGTCGCTCTTGCGGCCGACGATCCCCTTAAAATTTGTCTCGACGAGGACCGGCCGCCGTTCTCGATACACCACCGCGGCAAGCCGGATGCCGGCTTCGATGTGCTGCTTGCGCAGGCAATGGCGGAGCGGCTCGGACGGAAGCTGACGATCCAGTGGTTCGAAAGCAAGCTGGACGAGGATTCGAGCCCCCAGCTCGAGGCCAACGCGCTGCTCTCGGATGGCCGCTGCTCGCTCGTCGGCGGTTACGCGTTGACGCAGGATTCGCTCGTTGCCCCCGGAATGAAGACGGCGCGCTTGCCTGACTTCGCCGGGGCCACACGCGACGATCGGCGGCGCCGCGTCGCACTCGGCGTGCTCGCGCCGAGCCGGCCTTACGTCTATTCGCCGATGACCGTCGTGCTCGGGCCGAAGGCAAGCGGGCGCGAGATCGGCGACATCGGCGATCTCGCAGGCCTTCGTCTCGTCATCGAAAGCGGCTCGCTCGGCGACGCCATCCTGATGAGCTTCGACAAGGGGCAGCTGATCAACAACATCACCCATCTCGTCCCCGGCCGCGACGATCTGCTGGGCGCGCTCCAGCGCGGCGACTACGACGCGACACTGATCGACCTCGGCCGCTTCGACGCCCATCGCGCCGCGCATCCGGACACGGCGATCACGGCGTCCGGCTACTATTATCCGATCGGCGCCAATCGCGGCTATGTCGGACTGGCCAGCGATGACGCGCTGATCGACGCCGTCAACAAGGCGCTGACGGAGCTCGCGGCCGAAGGCAGGATCGCAGAATTCGGCAAGCAGGCCGGGCTCACCTACCTGCCGTCGCGCGAGCCTGCGATCCTGGGCGATGTCTGGATGAAGATCATTCAGCGGTGATGTGCCTTTTGCGGCGAGCGGCGGCGCGACCACATCACCGCTGTCATGCCCCGGCTTGACCGGGACATCCAGTACGCCGCGGCCTATCCATTGAACCACAGACGTCGCGGCGTACTGGATCGCCTGGTCAAGCCGGGCGATGACACCGAGGGTGTGGCAACGCCGACGTGCCTTACGCGAAAACGCCGACGCCATTTGTGATATGCTCGCATTTTCTTCGCCCTTTGGTGCCCCGTGAATCCCCCCACGATCACCGCCACCAGCCTGCGTGACGTCCTCTCCCACGAGGTCAAGACCCCCGAGCTGCTGCGCGCGCTGATCGTCGTCGGCCCGATGGTGGCCGCCTATTTCATCGCGCGCGAAACGGCGCTGCTCAATCTAGGGCTGGTCGCGGTCTCGTTGCTCATTCCCGCGCTCAGGCAGCACTTTCCGCCGAAAGTCATCGTCTGGCACTACCTTGCCATCCTCGTGACCTTTTCCGCACTCTTCCTGGCAGCCCCGATCAAGCCGCTATTCGCAGTGCTGACGGCGCTTGCCGGATTCCTTGCAGTGGCCGGGACCCGCTATGGCGAGCATTTCCGCACGCTGGGCAATTGGGTGTTCATCCCAGCCGTCTATCTCGCCTGCGAGGTGCGGGAGGGCGTGAGCGCCGCCGAAGCGCTGCGCCATGCCGGCGTGATCATCGCCTCCTCGCCGATCGCGCTGGCGCTGGTCTGCGCCATCCGGATTTACGACCAGCGAGGGCAAGGCGATACCGCGACCTCGTTCGGACCGCCCGCGGCCGAATGGTTCCTGCCCGCGCTGGCAACCGCCATGGCGGTGTTCGCCGCGGCGGCGCTGGTCGAAATCCTGAACCTTGCGCAGGGGCAATGGGTGATGTGGTCGGCCGCCAGCGTCGTGGTCGGCGATCTCTCGGCGTCCACCGACAAGCTGAAGCAGCGTACGATCGGCGCCTTCGTCGGCGTGCCGCTGGGCTTCCTCGCCGGCATCGTATTGCCGCAGAGCCGTGTCGGCTACGCGCTCGCGGTGCTGGCGGCCACCCTCACGCTGATCTCGTTTTCCCGCTACATCCTCGGCTTCGGCCTGCGCTGCTTTTTCATCGCCCTGGCGGCCTCCTTTGCCGGCGGCGCCAGCGGCATCGCCGAGGAGCGCATCGTCAACGTGCTGATCGGCGGGAGCTTTGGCCTGATTGCCGTGGCCCTGACCGAGATCGTCTGGCTGCGCGTCATGCGCAAGGCGCGCTCGCCCGGCTGAGGCGCAAATGGGCACCTCGCCGCTGTGTCGAATGCGCCAATCTGTCTCGCTTGCCGGCCATGGCGGCGCCAGCCTGATGCAGTAGGTTCGGCCAAAATCAGGAGGGAATCATGACCGCCAAATTCGATCGCCGCCACTTCATCGCCGCCGGTACCACCGCACTTGCGATGCCCTTCGTCCTGCGCAGCGCCTCGGCCCAAGCCGCGTGGCCGTCGCGGCAGATTCGCATGATTTGCAGCTATCCCGCCGGCGGGCAGACCGACCTGCTCGCGCGCGCCTACGGTGAGTTCATCTCCAAGCAGGTCGGCAAGACCGTCGTCGTCGAGAACAAGCCCGGCGCCTCCGGCGCGATCGGCACGGCCGAAGTCGCCCGCGCCGAGCCCGACGGCCACACCATGCTGTGCTCGATCTCAACCACCTACATCATGAACCGGGTGGTGATGAAGAATCCCGGCTACGACATGGACAAGGATTTGGCGCTCGTCAGCGTCATTCCGGGCGCCGGCCTGTTGCTGGTCGCGAACCCCAAGACCGGGGTCAAGACGCTGGAGGATTTCGTCGCGTTCGCGCGCAAGAGCGGCAAGGTGAACTTCGGCACCTATAGCGCGGGCTCGGCCCCGCACATGACGATCAACGAGCTCAACAAGCAGTATGGCCTGTCCATCGAGCCGGTCCATTACCGCGGCGAGGCCCCGATGTGGACGGGGATGCTCGAGGGCACGCTGGATGCCGCGATGGGCAGCTACACCGCGGCGCAGTCGGTCCTGCAAAGCGACCGCGGCACCGTGTTCGCGGTGCATTCGAAGAAGGTCGACGCGATCCCTGCTATCAAGACCCTCCCGGAGCAGGGCGCGACCTCGAAATTCTTCACCGTGAGCGGCTTCTCCGGTTGGGCCGTGCCGAAGGCGACGCCGCAAGCGGTCGTCGACCGCCTGGCGGAGCTATGCGTTGCCGCCAACAACGATCCGAAAGTGAAGGAAGTTCTCACGACCTTCGTGCTCGAACCCGCAATCGGCTTCAAGGAGAGCAACGCCTTGTATCAACGCGAACTGCCGATCTGGATCGAGAGCGCGAAGTCACTCGGCCTCGAACCGGCTTGAGGCTCGAGGCGCGGCGCAGCGCGCCCGCCGTCCTTCCCAGCCCGGCTTCCGACCAAAGCCTAGTGTCGGAAACGCAATTTCACGCTATGATTGTGCGCCACCGCCGAGAGCCTTCATCCGGGCGGGCTAGAAAGGCCGATTGCATGACACCGGATGGAGTCGCTGTCGCCGTCATGGTCATCCTGCTCTTTCCGATGGGCTATTTCACGCTGGCATCGCCCGCCTTCCTGCTGGTGAAGCTCGATATCCAGCCCGTCGCCCAGCTGCTGCGCGGAATGTTCAACGCCCATTTTCTGGTGATGCGCGTCGCCGCCGTGATCGGAACGGTGGCCTTCCTCCTCGACGGCCGCCTGGCGGCTGCGATGGGCGTCGGCATGATCGCTGCCCTGGCAATCTGGGGGCGCAGCTGGTTCATGCGGCGGATGGACGACCAACTCAGCGCGAGGGACGCCGGCGATGCCGAAGCCCCGCGTCGATTGCGCAGGCTACATTGGAGCGGAATGCTGGGTAACGCGGTGCTGCTCGTCGCTCTCGTGGTCAGCATTCCCTACATTGCGACGTCGGCGTGAGCGCAATCGCTGGAAGCCCCTTGCGCCCGGCCTAGTGCTCGCCCGAACTCGCGGCGCCCTGCTGCGCCTTGTGGATCGAGGACGGCACCACGCCGAAATATTTCCGGAACACCCGGCTGAAGTGCGATGAGCTGGAGAAGCCCCAGGAGAACGCGACGTCGGTGATGGTCTTGCCGGCGTGGGCCTCGAGTTCCTGGCGGCAGTTCTGCAGGCGCGCCTGCCAGATGTAGTCGCTCACCGTGGTGCCGCGCTCCGAGAACAGCATGTGCAGATAGCGCTTGGAGCAGCCGAGCTCGGTCGAGATCTGGTCGATGCACAGATCCGGATCGCGCAGGTGCTCGCGGATGAAGAACTGCGCGCGCACATACATCGCTTCCGGTCCGACACGGTCGAACATCGTGTCGGCTTCGCGCAGCGGCAGCAGCAACAGGTCGATCAGCGAATCGGCGACGCCGACCGCACTGTTTGCCGACAGCTTTGCCGCCTCGTCGAAGGTCGCATGAACGAAATCGTGGGCGATCCGCCCCGTCCCTGTCTTCGACGACAGCTTGCAGGCGGGCATCCGCTGCGACGGGAATCCGCGGTCGCGCAGCAGCGCCTTTGGCACGATCACGACGTCGTGACGGGTGAAGGCCGGGCTGATGATCGAATGCGGGCAGGAGACGTCATAGGCGATGATGTCGCCCGGGTTGATCTCGATGTGGCGGCCTTCTTGCTCGAAATAGGACACGCCGTAAGTCTGGAAGTGAATCTTGATGTACGGATGCTCGTTGGCCTTGGCGCGCGCCAGCGTGTGGGCAATGCGATGCTGACTCACTTCGATCTGGCAGAGCTTCAGGCGCGAGACGCTGGTGTAGTCGATGCGGCCCTCGAGCGAGGACGCTTCCAGCGGATCAACGTCGAAATGCCCACACAGGCTCGTCAGCCCGTCGATCCAGCTCTGGATCTGGCGCTTCGGCGTCATGCCGGTCGTCGAGAGCGTGTGAATGGTGTCGGACATTAATCCAGCCACTGGTTTGATCCGGAGAGACGCGAATCGCGACCAGCGCTGCCGGAGCCCTCAGCCGTGATTGCGTGACGTTTACCTCGAATTTGAGCGGTCTTTTGGACGAGCGCCATCGTTCCATTGCCACCCTTGAAACTTAATCCTCCGCCTTAGTTGCAGCGCCGTCAAGGGGAACCTGAGCGTTGAAGGCACCGTCAAAGCGATGCGGAAGCCGCTGAATTCGCTACTGCAAAATCAAAATCTTCGCGTCCGTGCGCTATCAAGCAAACCGGCTTCTCTCTTGGGCAAGTTTCCCGATGACGAAGTCGTTAGGAATTGCGGCAGGAACAACAAGAACGGGCCGCTCCTGCACGTGGACCCGTGGCTCTCATCAGGAGGAGGAAACAGCACAGCATCGTTTCTGGTCCCAATCGTGACCGCCCTGCACGAGCAGACGCCGGACGAGAAGCCCGGTGAATCAGTATTGCTTCGGAAACAATAAACGAGACCAACGGAGGAATAACTATGCGCAAGGTGCTACTGGCGACCTTTCTTGGCTCCGCGGCGGCGCTCGCCGTCGGGGGCGCCTCAGCCAATGACGAGCTGGTCAAGATGTCGCAGAACCCGAAAGACTGGGTGATGCCGACCGGCGACTACGCCAATACCCGCTATTCCAAGCTCAACCAGATCAACGCACAGAACGTAGGCAAGCTCCAGGTGGCCTGGACCTTCTCGACCGGCGTGCTGCGCGGCCATGAAGGCGGCCCGCTGATCATCGGCAACATGATGTACGTCCACACGCCGTTCCCGAACAAGGTCTATGCCATTGACCTTTCGCAGGAGAACAAGATTGTCTGGAAGTACGAGCCGAAGCAGGATCCGAACGTCATCCCGGTGATGTGCTGCGACACGGTCAACCGCGGTCTGGCCTTCGGCGACGGCAAGATCTTCCTGCATCAAGCCGACACCACCCTCGTCGCGCTCGATGTCAAGACCGGTCAAGTTGCATGGACCGTCAAGAATGGCGATCCGAGCAAGGGCGAGACCGGCACGTCGGCCCCCATGGTCGTCAAGGACAAGGTGCTGATCGGCATCTCCGGCGGCGAGTTCGGCGTCCAGGCCCATATGTCGGCTTACGATATCAAGACCGGCAAGCTGGCATGGCGCGGATATTCGGAAGGACCGGACAACCAGCTCCTGGTCGACGACAAGACCACCGCGCTCGGCAAGCCGATCGGCAAGGATTCCAGCCTGAAGACCTGGCAAGGCGATCAGTGGAAGATCGGCGGCGGTGCCACCTGGGGCTGGATCTCCTACGACCCCGAACTGAACCTCGTCTACTACGGATCGGGCAACCCCTCGACCTGGAATCCGAAGCAGCGTCCCGGCGACAACAAATGGTCGATGACGATCTGGGCGCGTAACCCGGATACCGGCGTCGCCAAGTGGGTCTATCAGATGACGCCCCACGACGAATGGGACTATGACGGCGTCAACGAGATGATCCTCTCGGACCAGTCGATCAACGGCCAGCCGCGCAAGCTGCTGACGCACTTCGACCGTAACGGCCTCGCCTACACCATGGACCGCACCAACGGCGAACTGCTGGTCGCCGAAAAGTACGATCCGAAGGTGAACTGGACCTCCGGCGTCGACATGGACAAGAACTCGCCGACCTACGGCCGTCCGAAGGTGCTCGACGCAGCTTCGACCGACAAGGCGGGCGAGGACGTCAACGTGAAGGGCATCTGCCCGGCCGCGCTCGGCACCAAGGACGAGCAGCCGGCAGCCTACTCGCCGGACACGCAGTTGTTCTACGTTCCGACCAACCACGTCTGCATGGACTACGAGCCGTTCAAGGTGAGCTACACCGCGGGCCAGCCCTATGTGGGTGCGACGCTCTCGATGTATCCGCCGGCGGGTGAAACCCACATGGGCAATTTCATCGCCTGGGACGGCAAGACCGGCAAGATCGTCTGGTCGAACAAGGAGCAGTTCTCGGTCTGGTCGGGTGCGCTCGCAACCGCCGGCGGCGTGGTGTTCTACGGCACGCTCGAAGGCTACCTGAAGGCGGTCGACGCCAAGTCCGGCAAGGAGCTCTACAAGTTCAAGACTCCCTCCGGCATCATCGGCAACGTCACCACCTATGAGAACGGCGGCAAGCAGTATGTCGCAGTGCTCTCCGGCGTCGGCGGCTGGGCCGGCATCGGTCTGGCGGCAGGCCTGACCGATCCGACCGCAGGTCTCGGCGCGGTCGGTGGCTATGCGGCCCTCAGCAACTACACGGCACTCGGCGGTACGCTGACCGTGTTCGCGCTGCCGAACTAGGCCCAACAGCATCGCTCCGGCGCGTGGAATAAACTCCACGCGCCGGCTCGTCTCCCCCGGGCTCCTTCGAGGATGAATCTCTTGCGTAAAATCTGCTCTGTCATTGCTGCGATGATCTTGGTTGCGTCCGGAGGAATTGCGGTCGCGGACGGTCCGGGCGATCCGACCGCCGTGAAGAAGGAAGACGACGGAAAGTGGCTCGATAAGGAAGGCACTCCGACCTACAAGATTTCCGACGGCACCGTGGACTGGTTCACCTATTCCGGATACCGCCGCTATCACTCCGACTGCCACGTCTGCCATGGGCCTGACGGCATGGGCTCCACCTACGCGCCGGCGCTCAAGGATTCCGTCAAGTCCATGAGCTATGGCGACTTCCTCGGCGTGGTCGCCTCCGGTCGCAAGAACATCTCGACCGCGCAGGAGAACGTCATGCCCGCCTTCGGCGATAATCCGAACGTCGCCTGCTACATGGACGATCTGTACGTCTATCTGCGCGCCCGCTCCACCGAAGCATGGGGCCGGCAGCGTCCCTCCAAGAAGGAGGAGAAAACGGAGGCCTACACCAAGGCGGAAGACGCCTGCATGGGCCATAAATGAACGTTGCTGAGGCTGCCGAGACCACCTCTTGGCATCTTGCGAGAATTTGAGGAGCTACCAATGAAGACACGTGCCGCCGTCGCTTTCGAAGCCAAGAAGCCGCTCGAGATCGTCGAGCTCGATCTGGAAGGACCGAAGGCCGGCGAGGTCCTGGTCGAGATCAAGGCGACGGGCATCTGCCACACCGACGCCTATACGCTCGACGGCTTCGACAGCGAGGGAATTTTCCCGTCGGTCCTGGGGCATGAGGGCGCGGGCATCATCCGCGAGATCGGTCCTGGCGTGACCTCGGTGAAGCCGGGTGATCACGTCATCCCGCTCTACACGCCGGAATGCCGGCAGTGCAAAAGCTGCCTGAGCCAGAAGACCAATCTCTGCACCGCGATCCGCGCGACGCAAGGCAAGGGCGTGATGCCCGACGGCACCAGCCGCTTTTCGTACAAGGGCAAGCCGGTCTATCACTACATGGGCTGCTCGACCTTCTCGAACTTCACCGTGCTGCCGGAGATCGCGGTCGCCAAGATCCGCGAGGACGCCCCCTTCGACAAGAGCTGCTACATCGGCTGCGGCGTCACCACCGGCGTCGGCGCCGTTGTCAACACCGCGAAGGTCACGCCGGGCTCCAACGTGGTCGTGTTCGGCCTCGGCGGCATCGGCCTCAACGTGATCCAGGGCGCCAAGATGGCCGGCGCCGACAAGATCATTGGCGTCGACATCAACGACGCCAAGGAGGATTGGGGCCGCCGGTTCGGCATGACCGAGTTCGTCAACCCCAAGAAGATCACCGGCGACATCGTCCAGCACCTCGTCGGCCTCACCGATGGCGGCGCCGACTACACTTTCGATTGCACCGGCAACACCACGGTGATGCGCCAGGCGCTGGAAGCCTGCCATCGCGGCTGGGGCACCTCGATCATCATCGGCGTTGCCGAATCCGGCAAGGAGATCGCCACCCGCCCGTTCCAGCTCGTCACCGGGCGCAACTGGCGGGGCACGGCCTTCGGCGGCGCCCGCGGCCGCACCGACGTGCCGAAGATCGTCGACTGGTACATGAACGGAAAGATCCAGATCGATCCGATGATCACCCACGTGCTCAAGCTCGAAGAGATCAACAAGGGCTTCGACCTCATGCACGAGGGCAAATCCATCCGTTCAGTCGTCGTCTACTAGCTCGAAAGCGTCACCCCAAGGAGGATCGACCCATGACTGTTGCACTCCATCCATCGATCGACAACGGCCTCAAGCAGGGCAGCGGCAGCTTCGCCGGCGGTACGCTGGCCTGCAAATGCAAGGACCACCAGGTCAAGGTCGGCATCAAGGGCGACGTCGCCCACAATCACGCCTGCGGCTGCACCAAATGCTGGAAGCCGCAGGGCGCGACGTTCTCCGTCGTCGCCGTGGTGCCGCGCCAGAACGTCACCGTGCTCGAGAACGGCGACAAGCTTCAGATCGTCGACCCCTCCGCGGTGATCCAGCGCTACGCCTGCAAGGCGTGCGGTACCCACATGTACGGCCGCATCGAGAACAAGGGCCACCCGTTCTACGGTCTCGACTTCATTCATCCCGAGCTTTTCCAGGAGCAGGGCTCGCAGGCGCCGCAATTCGCCGCCTTCGTCTCCTCGGTGATCGAAGCGGGCGTGAAGCCGGAGCAGATGGCGGGCATCCGTTCGCGGCTGAAGGAAATCGGGCTCGAGCCCTATGATTGCCTGTCACCGGCGCTGATGGACGCGATCGCGACCCACGTCGCCAAAGCCAAGGCCGCCTAACAAGGCCGCCTGAGCAAAGGCCGCCTGAGCAAGGCGGTCGGACGTTCGCCGTGCCCTATCCGCTCGCTGGCCTCGATCAGTGCCAGCGAGCCGGACGGGCCCGGCCCCGGGACAGTCGCGGCGATGCCGCCGCCTCTGCAAGCTACGCGTATGCGAGCGTGATTGTCTCCCTCAGTCCTGGTCTCTGAATGACTGCGCAGCGCCGCCAACTTCCGTCTTGAAGTTCCCGGCCCCTGCGTTTCTCCCTCCCTCGACTGAGGCACCTTGCTTCGTCCGCGCAGTCTTTTCTGGCGGACGAAGCTTTTTTCATCACAACTCCCGTTTGCGAACGCGCGGTCCACGCGGCGCGATGACGCGCCCTGCTTTTGACAAACCATCGATGCAATCTTTTCCCGGTGAGAACACCCGGCTGTGAACGCCGGGCCGGCGCGATCTCTGCTACGATCGCGCCGTCACGATGCCGCACGACGTTCAATCAATTAAGAACAAAAACGGGAGGTATCGAGCACATCCAGACATCGCCATCGGCGTTCCTGCCTCCCTCCGGGATTTGCCCGCGCGGGACGAGGGCGGGATGTGGCGCGACCAGGCACGAACCGTCGCCGACCGGCGTCGGCAAGTTTTGAATTTGGCATGCTTATGAAGAGCGAGGGACGATCATGATCAAGGTGAAGATCAACGGCCAGGAACAGAGCTGGGACGGCGACCCGGATCTCCCGCTACTCTGGTTCCTGCGTGACGAGGCCGGCCTGACCGGCACCAAATATGGCTGCGGCCAGGCCCTGTGCGGTGCCTGCACCGTCATCGTGGACAAGCAGGCCGTGCGCGCCTGCATCACGTCGGTCAATGACGTCGCCGGCCGCGAGGTCACCACGATCGAAGGGCTGCATCCGAACGGCGATCATCCGGTGCAAAAGGCCTGGCGCCAGGTCAACGTGCCGCAATGCGGCTTCTGCCAGGCCGGCCAGATCATGCAGGCTGCGGCCCTGCTGATGGACAACCCGAAACCCTCGCACGACCAGATCCGCGAAGGGATGGCGGGCAACATCTGCCGCTGCGGCTGCTACCAGCGCATCGAGAACGCCGTCCATCTCGCATCGACGGGAGTGTGACATGAATTTCATCGACAATCCCGGCAAGCTCCATGAATTCGAAAAACATGGCTTCGAAAAGAACATCAAGGTCGAGAAGGTCTCACGCCGCAGCATCCTGAAAGGGCTCGGCATCACCGGCGGCTTCGTGCTCGCCGCACCCGTGATGTCGCGCCAGGCATTGGCCTACGAGACCGGTGCCGGCAAGATGCCGCACGGTGTCGTGGTCGATCCGCGCGTGTTCGTTTCGGTGGGCTCGGACGGCATCGTGACCATCGTGGGTCACCGTTCGGAAATGGGCACCGGCGTCCGCACCAGCCTGCCGCTGATCGTGGCCGAGGAGATGGAGGCCGACTGGTCCAGGGTCAAGGTGCAGCAAGCTCATGGCGACGAGGTCAAGTTCGGCAACCAGGACACCGACGGCTCGCGCAGCACGCGGCATTATCTGATCCCGATGCGCCAGATCGGCGCCTCGGCCCGCACCATGCTGGAGCAGGCCGCGGCGAAGCGCTGGGGCGTACCGGCGACCGAGGTCAAGGCCGTCAACCACGAGGTCGTCCACAGCGCCAGCGGCCGCAAGCTCGGCTTCGGCGAGCTCGCCGCTGATGCTGCCAAGGAATCGGTGCCTGCCATCGAAGGCCTCAAGCTGAAGGACCCCCGGGATTTCCGGTATCTCGGCAAGGGTCAGGTCGGCATCGTCGATCTTCACGACATCACCACCGGCAAGGCGCGTTACGGCGCCGATGTGCGGCTGCCGGGGATGAAATATGCCGTGATCGCGCGCCCGCCGGTAACAGGCGGCAAGCTGGTCTCGTTCGATCCCGATGCGGCGCTGAAGGTCCCGGGCGTCGAGAAGGTGCTGAAGGTTCAAGGTTGGCCGTGGCCGTCAAAATTCCAGCCGCTCGGCGGCGTCGCCGTGATCGCGCGCAACACCGGCGCGGCGATCAAGGGCCGGGATGCGTTGAAGCTGGTCTGGGACGATGGTCCCAACGGCAAATACGACTCCGTCGCCTACCGCAAGGAGCTCGAGGAGGCCTCGCGCAAGCCCGGCCTCGTCCTGCGCAAGGAGGGCGATGCGGACGCTGCCCTGAAGGGCGCCGACAAGGTGATCGTCGGCGAGTACTACGTCCCGCATCTTGCTCATGTCAGCATGGAGACGCCGGTGGCGGTCGCCGACGTCAAGGGCGACAAGGCGGAGATCTGGGCGCCGGTGCAGAGCCCCGGCGGCACCCGCGAGGACGTCGCCAAGACGCTCGGCATTCCCGAGGGAAACGTCACCGTCAACGTCACGCTTCTCGGCGGCGGTTTCGGACGCAAGTCGAAATGCGACTTTGCGCTCGAGGCCGCGCTGCTCTCGAAAGAGCTCGGCGCACCGGTGAAGGTGCAGTGGACGCGCGAGGACGACATCCACAACGGCTTCCTGCATACCGTCTCGGTCGAGCGGATCGAGGCTGGCCTCGACAAGAGCGGCAAGGTGGTTGCCTGGCGCCATCGCAGCGTGGCCCCCAGCATCGCCTCGACGTTCGCTGCAGGGACCGTGCACCAGGCCCCGTTCGAGATCGGCATGGGCCTCGTCGACATGCCGTTCGAGATCGCCAACATCTCGTGCGAGAACCCGGAAGCCGCGGCGTTCACCCGCATCGGCTGGTTCCGCTCGGTCTCGAACATCCCGCGCGCCTTCGCGGTGCAATCAATGGTCGGCGAGATCGCGCAAGCGACCGGCCGCGACCAGAAGGAGACGCTGCTCGCGCTGATCGGAAGCCCGCGCATCGTCAAACCGGAGGTGAAAGACCTCTGGAACTACGGCGAGCCGCAGGACAGCTACCCGATCGACACCGCGCGCCTGCGCAAGGTGGTCGAACTGGTTGCCGAGAAGGGTGAGTGGGGACGCAAGGTACCGAAGGGCCACGGTCTTGGCATCGCAGTGCACCGCAGCTTCGTCAGCTACATCGCGACCATCGTCGAGGTCGCCGTCGACGACAAGGGCAAGCTGACGGTGCCACGGGTCGACACGGCGATCAATTGCGGCACCTATGTCAACCCCGAGCGCATCGCCTCGCAGATCGAAGGCGCGGCGATCATGGGGCTGAGCCTCGCCAAATACGGCGAGATCACCTTCAAGGACGGCAAGGTGCAGCAGAAGAACTTTGACGACTTCCAAGTCGTCAGGATGGATGACTCTCCTGTGGTGACCAACGTCTACATCGTGCCGCCCGGACCCGACACGCCGCCGAGCGGCGTCGGCGAGCCCGGTGTTCCGCCGTTCGCACCGGCGCTGATCAATGCGATCTTCGCGGCGACCGGAAAACGCATCCGCTCGCTTCCGATCGGCAAGCAATTGGAGGCGTGAGACGGAACAGAGGCGCGAGACGGAACACAAGCCGTCTCGCGCCGTTTCCATCGATCTGACAGGAGCAGATCGATGACAAATATCTCAAAGGCGCTCGCAGTCTCGTTGCTGTCGGGCGCTTTTCTTTTGACGGCCTCCGGCGCATTCGCCCAGAGCAACACGACGCCGCCGGCTACCGCGACACGCCCCACCGCGCCGGACCAGAACTCGCTGCCCAACGCCAACGCCCCGCCTGCCTCGACCACCCAGACCACCGGACAGCACAATCCGGATCCCAAGGTTCGCGAGATGAACCAGAAGGAAAAGGACAAGGTCGAGCGTCAGGGGAAGTAGCCTTCGCGTCTGCGCATTGATGCGCCCTCTCCCCTTGTGGGAGAGGGCAGCGACGCTGGCTGACACGAGCTCACTTGGGTGAGGGGTTGTCTCGGCGAGTCCACCTCGCGATGAGAGCGCGGATAGAACCCCTCATCCGGCGCTTCGCGCCACCTTCTCCCACAAGGGGAGAAGGGAAGTAAGCCCGTTCGACGCCTTCCATCGCAAAAATGCGGCGGACGTTGCCGTCCGCCGCATTCGCCACCCCCCTGCTGCTCCGCTTCCTTCGATCCGCCGCGGAGCTACTTCTTCAGCGCGAACACCCAGATGACGCCGCCTTGCGGCACATTGGCTTCGATGCCGATGTTGTTGGTCACCAGCGCGTCCTGGATGCGCTGCGCGTCGACACCCCATCCCGATTGGATCGCGATGTATTGGGTGCCGTCGATCTCATAGGACACCGGCATGCCCATGATGCCGGAGTTGGTCTTCTGCTCCCACAGGAGCTCGCCGGTCTTGGCGTTGAAAGCGCGGAAGTTGCGGTCATTGGTGCCACCGACGAAGATGAGATCGCCCGCGGTCGCGGTCACCGAGCCGAACAGCTGCGACTTCGGGAAGTTGTGTTGCCACACCTTCTTGCCCGTGGTGGGATCCCAGGCCTGCAGCTCGCCGAAATGATCCGCGCCCGGCTTCGTCTTCAGGCCGATGTCTTCCGGCTTGGTGCCGAGCCAGAGCTCGCCCGGCTTGAGGGCGACTTTCTCGCCAGTGAACCCGCCGCAGAAGTTCTCGTTGGCGGGCACGTAGACGAGGCCGGTCTTCTGGCTGTAGGCCGCCGACGGCCAGTCCTTGCCGCCCCACAGCGACGGACAGAACTCGACGCGCTTGCCGATCACCGGCTTGTGCGCGGGGTCGACGATCGGCTTGCCGCTCTCGGGCTCGATGCCCTTCCAGACGTCGGTCGAGACGAACGGCCAGCCGGCGACGTAGTTGATCTTGGTCGGCGTGCGCTCGAGCACCCAGAAGATCGCGTCGCGGCCCGGATGGACCAGGCTCTTGATGTTGCGGCCATCGCGTTGCAGGTCGATCAGCATCGGCGCATCGACCTCGTCCCAGTCCCAGGAATCGTTCTGGTGATACTGGTGATAGGTCTTGATCTTGCCCGTGCTCGGATCGAGCGCAAGTACCGAGGAGGTGTAGAGATTGTCGCCGGGATGGGTCTCGCCGGGCCATGGCGCGGCGTTGCCGACGCCCCAATAGATCGTCTTGGTCTCCTTGTCGTAATTGCCGGTCATCCAGGCCGAGCCGCCGCCGTTCTTCCAATCGTCGCCCTGCCAGGTGTCATGGCCCGGCTCGCCTTCGCCTGGAATGGTGAAGGTCCGCCACAGCTCCTTGCCGTCCTTGGCATCATAGGCCGCGATATAGCCGCGCACGCCGAACTCGCCGCCGGAGCCGCCGACAATGACCTTGCCGTCGACGATCAGCGGCATCAGGGTCATGTACTGGCCCTTCTTGTAGTCCTGCACCTTGGTGTCCCACACCACCTTGCCGGTCTTGGCATCGAGCGCGACAACATGGTCGTCCGTGGTGGCGAGGTAGAGCTTGTCCTCCCAGAGGCCGACGCCGCGGCTGGTCGGATGCAGCTGGAACAGATCGTCGGGGAGCTGCCGCTTGTAGCGCCAGTATTCATCGCCGGTCTTGGCGTTGAGCGCGATCACTTGCCCCATCGGGGTCGCCACGAACATCACGCCGTTGTTGACGATCGGCGGCGCCTCGTGGCCTTCGACGACGCCGGTGGCAAAGGTCCAGACCGGCGTGAGGTTCTTCACGTTGGAGGTGTTGATCTGATCGAGCGGGCTATAACCGTGCCCGTCATAGGTGCGCCGATAGAGCATCCAGTTGTTTGGCTCCGGATTCTCCAGCCGCTGCGCTGTGACCGGCGAATAACTCTCGATCGGGCCAGCCACGGCGGCAGTCGAGGCAAGACAAGTGAAGGCGACGAAGCCGGACAGGTACCATTGCTTCCTGGTCATGGACGTTCCCCTTTTCATCCGTTTGAATTCTTGTGTTGAATTCTTGTCGTTCGTCCCGTCGTCCGCCCGTCGGCGGATACGGCCTCTCGTGACGCGGGCACGGGCCCGCACCTCCATCATCCTGGCTGCGCGCCACCTACCTTTCCGATGAAATTGCCGGCGACGCTGAGAGAGCCGTCAGCGAGCGCCACCGGTAGCGCCGCGAGCCGTCGCGGCGCCGGGCCGAACACGACCTGTGCGCCCGCACGAGGATCGTATTCGGAGTTGTGACACATGCACTTGAACACCTCCTTGTCGCCGACATCGCTCTTCACCCAGGCGGTGACGGGACAGCCGGCATGCGAGCAGATCGCCGAATAGGCGATGATGCCGTCGACGGCGCGCGCGGCCGTCTTCTCGTCGAGCTCGGCGGGATCGAGCTTGATGATCAGGATCTCGTTGAGCCGGGAGGCGCTGCGCACCACCGATGTCTTGGGATCCTTCGGCCAGGCATGCACCGGCGGTCCGCCGGCCGGCAGGTCGGCTGCGGTGATGAGCTTTCCCTCCTTGTCGCCTTCGGAGAAGACGAGCACATCGCCTTTCTGCGGCCGTTCGTCGGACCCGGGCGGATCCTCGCCCGCGCGCGCAGACGCGGAGCAACCGAGGCAGGCGGTGGTGGCGAGCGCGCCAAGCAGGATCGTTCGCCGCGTCTGCTCGGCACAGGCGTCGGCTTCGGATTCCCCAGGACTCTCGGACGGTGATGAATTGGTTGTGAACGATGCGCGGGACATGTTCACAAGCAGGCGCTGGAACTCTGCCGAAAACAAGGCGAAGAGTTGGCACCGCAGTGCATCAATATGGCTTTGCTCGCGTTGATTGAACGACGATGAACGTATTCAAGCGCGTTTTCACGATTTCAACGTCGCGCCGCGCGAGCGGCATGATGATTTTGCAGATCAGACCGATGATGTTGGAATTGGTGCAGCGCGCTATTCGTCGCGCTGCGCAACCGCAGCGCGACGTCCCTGCATGTTTTGCAGGCAGCCGGTCGTCGTCAGGACCTGAGCACGTGGCGCGGCGCGGCGATAGAACCGGCGACGGTGGCCGATGCCATCTCAAAACTGTCGGCGATGCGGCGCGCCTTGTCGATGAACAGGCTAGCTGCCGGCGGCGGGCAGATCTCGCGCGCGGTCTGCTCGAACAGATCGAGCCAGCGGTCGAAATGATCGCCCACCAGGCTCAGCGGTAGATGCGCCCGCATCGGCGAGCCGTGATAGCGGCCGCTCATCAACACGACCGAGGACCAGAAATCCCTGAGCTTGGCGAGATGCTCGTCCCAATTCTGCACGATCCCGAACACCGGCCCCAGCCGTGCATCTTCGCGCACGCGCCCATAGAAGCGGGTGACGAGTTCCCCGATCATCTCTTCGGTAATCCCGGTGCGCTCGATCGCATCCTGGGTCAACAGGTTCCGTCGCGCGGCCGCTGCCTCGCGCTCGGCCTTCAGTCGATCCGACATCTTTGCTTCGTCCGTTTCGTCTTTCCCTCTCCCCCTGTGGGAGAGGGTGGCTCGCCGCACAGCGGCGAGACGGGTGAGGGGTCTGCCTCCGCGTGCTCCTCAGCGAGTGAGTCTGCGGCAACAACCCCTCATCCGGCGCTTCGCGCCACCTTCTCCCACAAGGGGAGAAGGGAACGCCCGCATCCATGCTGGCGCAATTCGCGACGTCCGTCTTTGTCGCAGCGCAAATTGCGAGGATCAGGCGCTATAGCTGTAAAAGCCCTGCCCGGTCTTGCGGCCGAGATGGCCGGCATCGACCATCTCCTTGAGCAGCGGCGCTGGCCTGTATTTAGGATCGTTGAAGCCCTTGTAAAAGACCTCCATCACCGAAAGCATGGTGTCGAGCCCGACGAGATCGGCCAGAGCCAGCGGCCCGATCGGATGGTTGCAACCAAGCTTCATGCCGGCGTCGATCTCTTCCGCCGTCGCGATCCCCTCCTGGAGCGCGAAGATCGCCTCGTTGATCATCGGGCACAGGATGCGGTTGACGGCAAAGCCCGGGCTGTTCTTGGCGGTGATCGCCACCTTGCCGACGCGCTTGGCGAAATCGAGGGCCTTGGCGTGGGTGTCGTCGGAGGTCTGCAGGCCGCGGATCAGCTCCAGCAGCGCCATCACCGGCACCGGGTTGAAGAAGTGCATGCCGATGAAGCGGTCGGGACGATCGGTCGCCGCAGCGAGCTTCGTGATCGAGATCGACGAGGTGTTGGTCGCAAGCAGCGTGCGCGGCGACAACGTCGCGCAGAGATCCTTCAGGATCTTGACCTTGAGCTCCTCGTTCTCGGTTGCGGCCTCGATGACGAGATCGCAATCGGCAAGCTTGGCGCGGTCGGTGGTGCCGGTGATGCGCTTGAGCGCCGCCTCGCGATCTGCCGCCGACATCTTCTCCTTCTTGACTAGACGCTCGAGGCTGCCGCCGACGGTCGACAGCCCGCGGTTCACCGCCGCGTCGGAAATGTCGACCATCACGACCGAGAGCCCGGCCGCCGCGCAGATCTGCGCGATACCATTCCCCATGGTCCCTGCCCCGATGATGCCAACGGTCTGGATCATTGCTCCATATCCTTTATCCTTGCGGCCCCGCCGACACGGCACGGCCCATTATTCCCTGTATCAGGGTCTAGCACCGCCACGGGGCGACTGCGACCTGATCCGCCCTCTCCTTAAAGCATCCACGGCGGGAATAAAGCCGCCGGCGGGCGCGAAACGGCCCGATTTGGCCGCATGGCGCGCAATTTGCCCCAAATTGCGTCCCTGCCCGGCCGGGCCAGCGATCTCCCTCAATCGGACGACGCGGCGGAGCTGACGGCGTGGTGTATTCGGCGCGCAATGGCCACCGCGAATGCTTCGCGACCCATTGTGAGATCGACCACATCGGCTTCGTGCCCCACCTGTTAGCGTCGCGCAAATGAAGACATATATTGCACTTCCCATCATCCTCGCCGCTCTGCTCGTCGCCACACAAGGCATGGCAGCCGAAACCAAGGGCGCCGGCTCAACCTTCGTTGCGCCCGTGATGACGAAATGGACCGAGGCGTACAAAGCCAAGACCGGCAACATCGTCAGCTATCAAGCGGTCGGCTCCGGCATCGGCCTCGGCCTGATCAAAAAGGAAGCCGTGGATTTCGGCACCAGCGACATGCCGCTCGAGCCGAAGGAGCTCGACAGGCTCGGCCTGATGCAATTCCCGATCGTGATCGGAGGCGTCGTCCCCGTGGTCAATATCGACGGCGTCAAGCCCGGCCAGATCCGCTTTACCGGGCAGGTGCTCGCCGACATCTATCTCGGCAAGCTCAAATCCTGGAACGATCCCGCGATCGCCGCGATCAATCCCGACGTCAGATTGCCGAACGCTGCGATCACGGTGGTCCATCGCATCGACGGATCCGGCACGACATTCAACTGGTCGAACTACCTCGCGAAGGTCAGCCCGCAGTGGAAAGCCAGCGTGGGCGAAGGCACCTCCGTCGAGTGGCCGCTTGGCCTCGGCGGCCGGGGCAATGACGGTGTCGCCTCGCTCGTCGGTCTCATTCCCGGCGCGATCGGCTATCTCGAATACACTTACGCGCTGCAACGGCTCGAGCGGATTTCCTTCGGAATCGTGCAGAACAGCGCCGGCAATTACGTCGTGCCCGACGCCGCATCTTTCCAGGCGGCCGCATCAAGCGCGGACTGGAAGGCGGAGAAGGATTTCCATCTCGTGCTCACCAACGCGCCCGGCGAAGACGCCTACCCGATCACGGCGACGACCTTCGTGCTGATGCCGAAGGCGCCGAAATCACCGGACCGATCTGCAGCCGCCATCGACTTCGTCCGCTGGGCGCTGGAAAACGGAAAGTCCGAGGCCCAGACGCTCAACTACGTCCCGCTCCCGCCTGCCTTGATCGACCAGAGCAAGCGATATTGGGAGCAGAGCCTGGAAGCCCAGACGGCAACGGCGGCCGTGAAGCGCTGAACCTCAAAACGCCCGCCGTCGGATCGAGATTGAGACGGATTGCCCCCTATCTCGATTGACAGCTGCCTGTTATTTCCACAATCGTTTGGTTGCTGAGGCGGAGCGTCACGCGCTCCGAGGGCCGCGCGAAAGCGCAACAGGGTGCCAGCCTGAAAGGACAGACCATGAAGCGCCTGCACGTTCACGTGTCCGTCGAGGATCTCTCCCGGTCCATCGGGTTCTACTCCGCCTTGTTTGCGAGCGAGCCCTCGGTCGTGAAGTCCGACTATGCCAAATGGATGCTGGACGATCCCCGCGTGAATTTCGCGATCTCGACGCGCGGACGCGCGGCTGGGCTCGATCATCTCGGCATCCAGGTCGAGACCGGCGAGGAGCTCCAGGAGGTCTATGCCCGGCTGCGCAAGGCCGGCGGCAACGTCGTCGAGCAGGGCCAGACCACCTGCTGCTATGCCAAGTCGGAAAAGTCCTGGATCGATGATCCCGCCGGCATCGCCTGGGAAACCTTCCACACCACGGGCGAGAGCACCGATTACGGTGACGGCACCGGCGAGAACCAGGCCCGGGTCGCGCATGAGAAACAGGAGTCCCAGTCGGCCTGCTGCGCGCCGCAGGCGGCGCCGGCGGCCTCAAAGGCCTGCTGCTGAGCACAAGGGCATCTGCAATGGACGTGATCATCTACCACAATCCCGAATGCGGCACGTCGCGCACGACGCTCGCGACGATCCGGAACGCCGGCATCGAGCCGCATGTGGTCGAGTATCTGAAGACGCCGCCATCGCGAGCCCTGCTGCAGCAGCTCATCGCACGCATGGGAATTTCGGTGCGTGAGGCGGTCCGCGAAAAGGCTGCCCCCTATGCGGAGCTCGGGCTCGCCAACCCCGCGCTGACCGACGAACAGCTGCTCGATGCGATGATGGCGCACCCGATCCTGATCAACAGGCCGATCGTGGTGGCGCCGAAGGGCGTCAGGCTCTGCCGTCCCTCCGAACTGGTGCTCGATCTGCTGCCGGCGCAACAGCGTCAGGCCGGATGAACGACTTCGCACGATCCGTTGGCGCGGCGCTCTCGCTGATCGGCGAAGCCGACGCCGAGCTGCTCGGCATCGTCGCATTGTCGGTGCGCGTCAGCCTGACCGCGAGCGTCCTTGCCCTGCTGATCGGCGCACCGATCGGCGCCTTGCTTGCGATCACCCGTTTCCGCGGGCGGCAGGTCGTCATCGTGCTGACCAATGCGCTGCTCGGCCTTCCGCCGGTCGTGGTCGGGCTCGCGCTCTATCTTCTGCTGTCGCGCTCCGGCCCGCTCGGGGTGGCCGGACTGTTGTTCACGCCGGCCGCGATGGTGATCGCGCAGACGCTGCTCGCCACCCCGATCGTGGTGGCGCTGGTGCACCGGCCCGCGAGCCTGCTGTGGGCGGAATATGGCGATCTGGCACGGATCGACGGGCTGTCGATCCTCCGCTGCATGGCGCTGCTGTACGCGCTGGGCCGGACCTCGCTGCTGACGGCCTTTCTCGCCGCCTTCGGGCGCGCCATCGCCGAGGTCGGCGCCATCATCATCGTCGGCGGCAACATCCGCGGCTTCACGCGCACGATGACGACCGCGATCGCGCTGGAGACCAGCAAGGGCGATCTACCGCTGGCGCTCGGACTCGGACTGATCCTGCTCGCGCTCAGCGTCGCGGTCTCGACCGTCGCCTTCCTGCTAGTGGGACGCGTTGGGGAAAAATAGCTGCTCGCCGCCCACCTTGTAGCCGGCGATCGCGTCCTGCCCCTTCGGCGAGACCAGCCAGTCGATGAAGGCTTGCCCATCCTTCGCCTTCACGTTCGCATGCTTGGCCGGATCGACCAGCATGACGCCGTACTGGTTGAACAGCCGCTTGTCGCCCTCGGTCAGGATGGCAAGCTCGCCGCGATTCTTGAACGACAGCCAGGTGCCGCGGTCCGACAGGACATAGGCGTTCGACGACGACGCCATGTTCAGCGCCGGGCCCATGCCTTGACCGATCTCACGATACCAGCTGTCCTTGCCGGCACTGATGTCGACGCCCGCCTCCTTCCACAGCCGGAGCTCGGCCGCGTGCGTGCCGGACTTGTCGCCGCGCGAGATGAACGGCGCCTTCGCTGCCGCGATCTTACGCAGCGCATCCGTGACGTCCTTGCCGCCGGCGATCTTCGCCGGATCGCTCTTGGGCCCGACGACGACGAAGTCGTTGTACATGACGTCGAAGCGCTTCACGCCCTGCCCTTCGGACATGAACTTGTCTTCGGCAGCCCGGTCATGGACGAACACCACGTCGGCATCGCCGCGCCGCCCGATATCCAGTGCCTGTCCGGTACCGACGGCAACGACCTTCACACTGATGCCCTCGGCCTTCTCGAACAGCGGCAGCAGATGGCCGAACAGGCCCGACTGTTCCGTCGACGTAGTCGAGGCAACCGTGATGGTGCGATCCTGCGCGAATGCGATGGTGGACCAGAGCAGCACCGCTCCGATGGCGACAATCTTCCTCATGCGTCGTCCCCCACAAACAATGACGGTCCTGAATAGCCGATGGCGATGGAGACGGGAACCCCGACATTCGGCCGCAGAGAGTTGAAGCGGTGGCGTCAAATCGGCAGGAACGCCGATGGCGCAGGCGGATTGTCCGGACATGTCATGTCAAGGAGAATCCCATGAAAAAGATCATTCTGGCATCCGCATGCATCATGGCGCTGGCGAGCGGTAGCGCCTTCGCGCAGACACAACCGGCTCCCGGCGCCTCCGGTCAGGGTGACGTCGGCCCCTCCTCGCGCGGCCCCGCGACCAAGGGAATGACGACCGGCAAGTCGTCGAACATGCAGAACGAGGCCGCCGACAGCAAGGGCGCGCAGTCGCCATCGGCCGGTGGCACCAACACGAATAACATGGGCAGCCAGGCCGGAGGCAGCGCGGGTTCAGGATCCGGTTCAGGTTCAGGTTCCGGCGGGCGGTAGACAAAACGCAGAGCTCGGCGCGGGTCGTACTTGAAGCGTTCCGCCGAGTCTCGCGAATCAGTCGCGGCATCTGACGCAGCGAGTCTCGGCTCGCTCCGTCATGTTGCGCGCACAGGATGCCGGTCGTCGTCTTGCCGTGACGTCATCAATTTACGTTCGACACGCGTGGTGTAGTTACCGCGGCATTAACTTCGTCGACCTGACGTTGCATCGGAAACACACTGCACATCTTTCCCGATGCGCAGCAACGATCAGCATTGACCCGATCGCAGGCAGCAACATACCGTCGCAATCACGATCAGCTGTCGATGATGTTTGGCAATCCGCCATCCGGCGCAGCACCAAGAGCAAAAACAAGGGGCTGTGCGCCATGCGCGAATGCATCGGGGCTGCGACGTTTTCACGACAAGCGAACGACGGTCAGGGCAGGCATTCACGCCACCCTCGATGCTTCACAGGCCAGCGAGCCGGGCTCCGGCGCCTGTTGTTGATGAGCGTCTCGGCGGCGGCGCTCTCGGCACTTTTGCCGGGCGTGGCGTCGGCGCAGACATGGACCGGCGCTACCAGCAATGACTGGACGATTGGCTCGAACTGGTCCGGCGGAACGGCCCCAGCCGGCGGCGCGGTCACCATAAATGTTCCCGCCAACGTCGTTCTCGGCGTGACCGCCGGAGCGACCGGTACGACGGGGAATTTCAGCCTCGGCGGCAATGTCGCCGGCGTGACTATCAGTCTCACAATTCAAAATGGCAGCACACTGACGAGCACAGGCGGCAGCATTTCGATTGGCAACACCGTCGGTACGGCGTCCACCATGACCGTGACCGGAGCCGGATCGCAATGGATCGTCAATGGTACGCCGGGCATTGGTGCGTACGGGAGCACGCTCAATATCGAAAACGGTGGAACCGTTGTTACGACGGGCAGGACTATCGTTAGCTCCCCAGGCGGGACCTCCACAGCCACGCTCAACATCAAGGGCGGCACGCTCGAGACTAGCTTCATCACCATTGGCAACGCCAAGGGCCAGGCGAATTACGACAATGCCGTGATCCGCGCCAGGGGCAATAACGCCAACTTCTTTGGCGGCACCGCCGCCCAGAACAACATCGCTGCGGGCGGGCTGACCTTCGATACCAACGGCTTCACCGTCACCGCGTCAGCCGCGGGCGGCCTCAGCGGCGTCGGCGGATTGACCAAGACCGGCAACGGAACCTTGTTCCTCCGTGGCGGCAGCACCTACACCGGCGAGACCGTGATCCAGCAGGGCACGCTCGCCATCGGCGTCGTCGCCGGCGCCAGTGACGCCCTCGCCAATTCGAGGCGTGTGGTCGCAAATGCGACATTCGATATTTCCGGCATCGTCGACGCCACCTCCCACATCCAGAGCCTTGCCGGCACCGGCACCGTCGTGCTCGGCACCAAGACGCTGGCGATCACCAATGCCGGCGACACGTTCGCGGGGACGCTCGGCGGCAGCGGTGGCCTGCAGATCTCAGGCGGCACGCAGACGCTGTCCGGCGTCAACACCTATAGCGGCGCAACCACGATCACCGGCGGCACGCTGCGCGCCGGCGCGGCCGGCGCCTTCAGCGCCGCATCCGCCTATGTCGCGGCCGCAGGCACAACGCTCGACCTCAACGGCTTCAACCAGACCATCGCATCGCTGGACAATGCCGGCCTGGTGCGAACCGGCGGCGCGCCGGGGACCACGCTGACGGTGAGCGGCAATTACGTCGGCAGCGGCGGCACGGTTCTGCTCAACAGTGCCCTCGGCGGCGACAGTTCGATCACCGATCGCCTGGTGGTGCAGGGCGCGACCTCCGGCGCATCCACGCTGCGCATCGCCAATGTCGGCGGCGGCGGCGCGCAGACGGTCGAAGGCATCAAGGTGATCGACGTCGCCGGCGCCTCGAACGGCAGCTTCGCGCTGCAGGGCAATTACGTCATTGGCGGCCAGCAGGCCGTGGTCGGCGGCGCCTATG
This sequence comes from Bradyrhizobium sp. 25ACV, assembly GCF_054863005.1. NCBI lineage: Bacteria > Pseudomonadati > Pseudomonadota > Alphaproteobacteria > Hyphomicrobiales > Nitrobacteraceae > Bradyrhizobium > Bradyrhizobium sp. 25ACV. Next base: position 26,600 of record NZ_JAVAYO010000025.1, on the reverse strand, counting down.
CCTATACGCTGCAGAAGAACGGAATCAGCACGCCCGCAGATGGCGACTGGTATCTGCGGTCCAGCCTGATCAATCCGCCGCCATCGGCGCCGGCCGGGCCGCTCTATCAGGCCGGCGTTCCCCTCTACGAGAACTACGCACAGGTGCTGCTCGGGATGAACCAGGCGGCGAGCCTGCAGCAACGCGCCGGCAACCGCTATTGGGGCGGCAGCGAAGCGATGGCCCGCGCCGGCATCGATACCGCGCAGACGTCTGATGGCTCGTGGACGCAATCGGCATTCTGGGGCCGGATCGAGGGTGGCCAGAGCGCGTTGCGGCCTTCCAACACCACCGGCTCCACCTATGATTCCGACGAGATGAAGGTGCAAGTCGGACTCGACGGCGCTGCGCTCGACAACGCGCGCGGCCGGCTGATCGTGAGCCTGACGGCGCAATACGGCCTGACCACGGCCTTCGTTAATTCGCTGTTCGGCAACGGCCGCATCCGCGCGCAAGGAACCGGCGTCGGCGCCACCGCGACCTGGTACGGCCATGACGGCTTCTATGTCGACGGCCAGGCGCAGACCATGTTCTATCGCAGCGACCTGTCATCTGCGCTGGCCGGCTCGTTGATCCACGGCAATGAGGGCCTTGGCTACGCGTTCAGCCTCGAGGGCGGCAGGCGCATCTCGATCGGCAACGGCTTCTGGCTGGCGCCGCAGGCGCAGCTTGCCTATTCGAAGGTCAACTTCGATGCCTTCACCGACCGCTTCGGCGCGCTGGTCTCGCTCGGCAACGCCGACAGCCTGCTCGGCCGCCTCGGTCTGTCGCTCAATCATCAGCGCACCTGGAACGACGGCACCGGCATCGTCCGCTCCGACCTCTATGCCATCGGCAATCTGCACTACGAATTTCTCGAAGGCACCAGGATCGATGTCGCCGGCACCGGATTCGCCAGCGGCCATGACCGGCTGTGGGGCAGCATCGGCGGCGGCGGCACCTATAGCTGGGCCAACGGTCGCTACGCCGTATTCGGCGAGCTCACCTATCGCGCGAGCCTCGATGCTCCCGCGGACAATCACAGCTATAGGGGCACCGGCGGCTTTCGTCTGGTGTGGTGAGCGCTGCCCGCGAAGGTAGCGGTCGATCGCGCTGCGGCGTCACGACGATCTCAGTCCCAGTGTGATGGCTGACTGACACTCGATCCGGTCACCGCCCGCACGCGACGAACGCGTGGATGTTCTGCAATTGGTCCCGCCCACATTGACAGGGGTGTGACGGCCGGGGCAGTTTTTCACATTGCTGGCGAATCAGCGATTGCCTCACGCCGAGGACCTCTTGGACAACTCCCAGTGCTTTCGAGACTGATATCGTTGCTGCGCCGCATCCCCGCGGTGAAATGGGCGTTCACCCGGCTACGGCCCTTGCCGCATGGCGGCAGCATCGACGGCGCGGCGGTCGTCGCGGAACAGCCTGTCATCGTCGCCGACAGCACTGAAGCTCTCCCGGCTCTCGACACCGGCATCAGCACTGATCCGCTGCGCAGCGACGCGGCGGTCGCCGAGGACGGCACCGCCCACCCTGTCATCGCGGAAGCAGCAGCCGATATTGCCGGCAGCGACGAGTCCCTGCAGCAGGCGCCGTCAGATGTCGAGCCGGTCTTCGTGGCGGAGGTTTTGGCCTCGGACGAAGTCACCAGCGAAACGGTCGATGGTCCCAAGCCAGTCGAAGTTCCTGAACCCGTCATCGACAATGATCCGCCTGTAGACGTCTCGACAAAGCTCGAGCCCGTCGCCACGGAAGCGGTCGCGGCCATCGACATCGAGGACGAGCCGGCCAAAGCCGCTGAGCCCGTCATCAGCAGCGATCCATCTCCCGAGCTCACGACCGACGTTGAGCCCGATGTCGTGGAGGAGACCTCGTCCAATCTCGAGGTCGCTTCGCTTGATGTTGTTTCGGTTGATGTCGCTTCGGTTGACGCTCCCGCTCTCGTCGTTGCCGACGATCCCTCCACTGTTGCGGTCGTGGATCTCGGGCCCGTTGTAGACGACACTCAGGTCACGCTTGCCGATCGCGACGTCCCGGCGGAGCCTGTCGCTGACGACGGCATCGACAGCGATCCCACCTGCGACACCGCGGTGGCGATCGAACCGATCGCTGCAAGCGACCCTGCCCCCGTCGCCGCGGAGGACTCTTCCACCGACGCCATCGTTGTCATCCATGAGGAGCCGGCTCCGGCCCTCGCGGCTCCCGCTGAGGAGATTCGCAGTGCGCCGAAACCTCGCGCGAAACCCACGGAACCTGCCGATCGCACCGCGCTGATCCGGCAGCGCTGGGCGGAAAGCGGAATCAGGATGTGGAATCCCCGCCTTCACGGCACCGGCGAAGCCACGCTGAACATCCAGGGCAGCGTCGGGCTGCTGCCGCCTGCGCCCGGCGAAACGATGCCGCGCTACGACAAGCTGGAGTTCAAGATGCTCGGCGGACAGATCGTCTGCGAGGGCGTCATCGTCGAGGCCCCCGCGCAAGCGAGCCATCGCAGCTTCACCCGGCTCGCCGAGCCAGGGAAGCTCGACCGGGTTCGCGAACCGGTGCGGGAACGCCGGGCCGCTCTGGCCTGATCCTTTCCGCTGCAAGCGCCGTCACGTTTGTGCTAGGCTGAGCTTTCCCGAACATGGGAGATCGCATGCCTGCAAAGCTGTTGCGACTGATCGTGATCGCCGTCCTCTGCGTCTCGCAAGGCGCCTTTGCGGCGTCCAGCAAACGGCCACACCACAGGCCCGCCACCGATCCAGCCGCGCCCTACAAGGTGGACCGGCTCTCCTCCTCGCGCGGCGAGACCATCCTCAACACGCCCGGCCAGACCACCGTCCTGACGCGAGAAGTCCTCGACGACATGAACGCGAGGAGCCTCCGCGATGCCATGCGCTCGACCGCCGGCGTCACGATCGGACGCTGAGCTCCCGCAGATAGATTTTCCTCATACGAAGCAGTTGCCCGCAACGCCGGCTGCAACGTAACCTGCGCGCGGTCGAGCCGCGACGTCCGCCCGATCAAAACGACAAGAACACTTCGGGAGCAAACTATGAGAAAACTCACGGCCGCGCTGTGTGCGTTGGCATTCCTCGCAACCGGTGCGCAAGCGCAAACCCTCAAGGATTTTCTGGCAACGGTCATGCAGAAATGGACCGCGCCGTTCGAGCCGTTCCAGCTCATCGGCAACATCTATTATGTCGGGACCGAGGGTATCGCCGTCTACGTCATCAAGACATCGCAGGGCCTGATCCTGATGGACACGGCGATGCCCCAGTCCACCGGCACGATCAAGGACAGCATCACAAAGCTCGGCTTCAAGGTTGCCGACATCAAGATCGTCCTGAACTCGCACGCGCATATCGATCACACCGGCGGTTTCGCCGAGATCAAGAAGGAAACCGGTGCGCAGCTCGTGGCCGGCGAGCGCGACAAGCCGCTGCTCGAAGGCGGCTATTATCCCGGCGACGAGAAGAACGAGGACCTCGCTTTCCCGCCGGTGAAGGTCGACCGTGTCGTGAAGGAAGGCGACAAGGTTACACTCGGCGACACCACGCTGACAGCGCATGCAACGCCCGGCCACTCGCCGGGTTGCACGAGCTGGGAGATGACCGTCAAGGACGGCGATCAGAGCCGCGAGGTGCTGTTCTTCTGCAGCGGCACCGTGGCGCTGAACCGGCTGGTGGGACAGCCGACCTATCCCGGCATCCTCGACGACTACCGCGCGACCTACGCCAAGGTGAAGGCGATGAAGGTCGACGTGCTGCTCGGGCCGCATCCGGAGGTCTATGGCATGCAGGCCAAGCGTGCGCAGATGAAGGACGGCGTGCCGAATCCGTTCGTCAAACCGGGTGAGCTTGCGACCTACGCGACCGGCCTGTCGGAGGATTTCGACAAGCAGCTCGCCAAGCAGACCGCGGCGCTGGAAAAAAAGTAGCGGCCGTCGCACGCTGCCTTTGACCTCTCCCCCGCTGGGGCCCGCCGGGGAGAGGTGCGGCAAGACGTTGCGCCGAAACGCATGGTTAGCCGAACGTAACGGCGGCTTTTGCAGGACATCGCCGCGATAGGCCTGCTGCCGCGGCCCCGTATCGTTAACACAGTCTTACCCTGGCACGCGGCGGGAAACTCCTGCGGTAGCGTGCAACCTGTGCTGGTCTTTCGCGCAAGGCCCGATCTAACGCGCCCTTTACCCACGCTATGCAAGATCGCCGGCGTTTTCAGGATCCGGGGCTCGTATTTCAATGCCTGTTGCCGATTTGAAGTCTTACTTCGCCGCCGCCATACGGCTGTTTCGCGTGCCGGCCGACAATCCCGAGCTGACGCGCGCGCAATTCGATGCCTTCTCCAAGCAGATCCCGCTGCTCTACTTCATCCTGATCACCAACACGATCGCGGTCGCATATACCTATGTGCCGTTGGCGCCGGCCTCTCTCAGCATGATCGTGCCCGGCGTATTGATCGCGGTAGCGGGCTATCGGACCTTCTGGTGGCTGCGGCAGCGCCACGTCGTCCGCAGCGACGCCGACATCCTGCGCAATCTGCGTCTCACCAACTGGATCGCGGCGCCGATCGCGGCGGGCTTCACCGTCTGGTCGTTCGCCCTCTATCCCTACGGCGATCCCTTTGCCAAGAGTCAGGTCGCTTTCTACATGGCGGTGACCGTGATCGGCTGCATCTTCTCGCTGATGCATCTGCGTTCGGCCGCACTGATCGTGACTCTCGTCGTCGACGTGCCCTACGTTGTGTTCTACTTCGCCACGGGCGAGCCGACGCTGGAGGCGATGGCCGTCAACAATCTGCTGGTCACCGGCGCGATGGTGACGGTGCTGACCATCTACTACCGCGACTTCGCCGACCTCGTCGCCAGCCGCAAGTCGCTGCTGGCACAGCAGGCGGCGACCCAGGCGCTCTCGGACGAGAACTTCCGCCTCGCCAATCTGGATTCCCTCACCGAGCTGCCGAACCGCCGCCGCTTCTTCGCCGAGCTGTCGAGCGCCTTTGCCGACGCCGAGCGCAGAAACGTTCGCGTCGCGGTCGGCATCATCGACCTCGACGGCTTCAAGCCGATCAACGACAATTACGGCCACAGCGTCGGCGACCGCGTCCTGATCGAGGCGGGCCGCCGCATCCGCGAGGTCTGCGAGGGCTTTGGCCCGCAACGCGTGGAATTCGCCCGGCTCGGCGGCGACGAGTTTGGCCTCGTCGTGTGTGGTGATCCCGACGATGCCGATCTGGCACGGCTCGGCGAACGCATCGGCGGGCAGGTCAAGCTGCCTTACCAGCTCGACACCGCCCACACCGGCCTGTCCTGCTCGATCGGGTTTGCGCTGTTTCCGGACTCCGCGACGACGTCGGAAGCTCTCTATGAATGCGCCGACTATTCGCTCTATCACGCCAAGCGCCAACTGCGCGGACGCACCGTGATCTTTTCGGGCGAGCTCGAGGCCGAGATCCGCAGCCGCGGCGTGATCGAGAACCTGTTGCGCACCTCCGATTTCGGCGCCGAGATGGAGCTGGTGTTCCAGCCGATCGTCGATGCCATGAGCGAGCACACTGCGGGCTTCGAGACGCTGGCGCGCTGGCACAGCCCCCGTCTCGGCTGGGTTTCCCCTGCCGACTTCATTCCTGCCGCCGAGCGCATCGGCCTGATCCGGCCACTGACGCAGACGCTGCTGGCGCGCGCGCTCGCGACCGCCAAAACCTGGCCCGACGACATCCGCCTGTCGTTCAACCTGTCCGCGCACGACGTCTGCGCCGCCGAAGGCATCCTGCCGCTGATCTCCATCATCGAGAAGAGCGGCCTGTCGCCACGCCGGATCGACTTCGAGATCACCGAGACTGCCGTCACCTTCGATTTCGTGCGCGCGCAGCAGTCGGTCGCGACGCTGAAGGCGATGGGCTGCGGCATTTCGCTGGACGATTTCGGCACCGGCTATTCGTCGCTGAGCCATGTGCACCGGCTGCCGCTCGACAAGATCAAGGTCGACCGCAGCTTCGTCGCCGACATCAACGAAAATCCGGTCAGTCACAAGATCATCAAGTCGCTGACGGGCCTCTGCGACGACATGGAGATCGCCTGCGTCGTCGAGGGCGTCGAGACCCGCGCCCAGCTCGACACCTTGCGCCGGCTCGGCTGCGACTTCATCCAGGGCTATTATTTCGCAAAACCGATGTCGGCCGATGCGATCGGCGACTATCTGGCGAACGAACGCCGGCGCCTCGACGGCGCCAAGGTCGTCGCCTAGCGGGCCCAGACATCAGACCGCGCAATAGCGCTCCTGGATGTCCTTGTCCGCGAGCAGCGCCGCCGCGCTGCTTTGATGCACGACCTCGCCCTGGTCGATGATCACGGCGCGGTCGGCCAATCGAAGAGCCCATTCGACGTTCTGCTCGACCAGCAGCAGTGTCTTGCCCTCGTCGCGCAGGCGGCGGAACAGCACGCCCATCTCCTCGACGAGGACGGGCATGATGCCCTCCGAGGGTTCATCCAGCAGGATCATCTTGGGCTTGCCGATCAGCGCGCGCGCGATCGCTAGCATCTGCTGCTCGCCGCCGGAGAGCGTCACGCCCTCCTGGTCGAGGCGCTCTTTCAGGCGCGGAAAGGTCTCGGCGATTTCGTCGATCGCGGCCCGCTCCTCGATGCCGCTGCCGGCCGCGACGAGACCGAGCCGGAGGTTCTCGCGCACCGACAGCCCGGGAACGATGCGCCGCTCCTCGGGCACGTAAGCGAGACCGAGGTGGAAGCGCTGATGGGCGCGCAACGGCAGGAGCTCCCTGCCCGCAAAGCGCACGCGACCGGTCGCCTTCGGCATCAGGCCCATCATGGTTCGCAAGGTCGTGGTCTTGCCGGCGCCGTTGCGTCCGACGAGGGCAACCACCTCGCCCTCCTTCACGTGCAGCGAGATGCCGTGGAGGATGTGGCTCGCGCCATACCAGGCGTGGAGGTCTTCGATTTCGAGCAGCGCGGTCTCAGCCATAACCTTCACTCTGTCCGAGATAGACCCGGCGGACTTCCGGATTGCTCCTGATCTCGTCGGGCGCGCCGTCCGCGAGCAGGCGGCCGTGGTGCAGCACCACGACGCGCTTGGACAGGCCCAGCACCATCTTCATCTTATGCTCCACCAGCAGCACGGTGCGCTTGTCGGCGAGCCGCTCCAGCAGCGCGACCATGTCCTTGGTCTCTTCCGGCCCCATGCCGGCGGTCGGCTCGTCGAGCAGCAGCAGCTTCGGCTCGGAGACCAGCGCGATCGCAATTTCCAGCGCGCGCTGCTGGCCATGCGACAGGAATTTTGCAAATTCGCTTCGCTTGCCGAGAAGCCCCACCGCGTCGAGTGCCGCATCAGCACGCGCATGCAATTCGGTCAAACGAGCACGATTCCGCCAGATGTCGTAGCTCACGGCCAGCGCCTGGGCCGCGACGCGGACGTTCTCATGCACCGACAGGTCCGGAAAGATGTTGGTGATCTGGTAGGACCGCGAAATGCCCTGATGCACGAAGCGGTGCTGCGGCAGGCCGTTCAGCTCGCGTCCCCGGAAGTGCAGCTTGCCTGACGTCGGCGTCAATACACCGGACAGGATATTGAAGAACGTGCTCTTGCCGGCACCGTTCGGCCCGATGATCGAGGTGAGCTGCCCCGCCGCAAAGGACAAGGTAATATCCTCGAGCGCGACGAAGCCGCCGAAGCGCTTGCCGATTCCCTCGGCGCGAAGCAGCTCGCCGCTCATCGCCGCGCCCTTCCGATGCCGAGCACGTCCAGCAGCGTTCCCCAGATGCCCTTGGGCAGGAACAGCACGAACAGCACGAAGATCGCGCCGACGAAGATCTGCCAATGCGGCGTCCACAGCGAGATGACGTCCTCCAGGATCAGGAAGCTCGCCGCGCCGACGAAGGGGCCGAAGAAGCTGCGGGCACCGCCGAGCAGCACCATCATCACGATCATGCCCGAGGTCTGGTAGTGCAGCATGTCGAGCGGCACGATCGACAAATGCAGCGCCAGCATGCAGCCGCCGAGCGAGGAGATCGCGCCCGACAGCATGAACACGACCAGCTTGCTGCGCTCGACGTCATAGCCGCAGGCCCGCGCCCGCTGCTCGTTCTCGCGGATCGCCTCGATGACGGCCCCGAACGGCGAGTTCAGGATGCGCGACTGGAACCACATCGCCAGCGCTGCGGACGCCATCAGCACGTAGTATTTGTTGACGGGGTCGAGAAAATTGACCTGGAGGCCGAACAGGCTGATGCGGTCGACGGTGAAGCCGCGCAGGCCGTTCTCGCCGCCGGTGAAGGACGAGGCCTGGAGCGCGACGTAATAGACGAGCTGCGCCAGCGCAAGCGTCACCATGGAGAAATAGATGCCGCGGGTGCGCGTCGAGACAATGCCGATCAGCGCCGCCAGGCAAGTGCTGAGACCCACGGCGAGCGCAACCGCGGCAAACCACGGCACGCCGTAACGCCCGATCGCAATGCCGGTGAAGTAGGCGCCCGCACCGAAGAACGCGGCTTGGCCGAACGACAACAGACCGGTGTAGCCGAACAGCAGATTATAGCCCATCACCACGACGCCGTAGATCAGGACGTTGACGGCCAGCGCCTTGGACGGCAGCAGCCAGGGCAATATGGCCAGCACGGCGATGGAGAGCAACACGCGGTGGTCGAGAAGCCGGCCGAGCCCGCCCGGCGCAGGCTTGGCGAGAGCCTCGCCGCTCGAAGGGTGCGTCACGCCGTCCTCCCTCTCACACCGAACAGGCCTTGCGGGCGGATCAGCAGCACCACCGCCATCAGCGCGAACATCACGATGGTCGCCATTTCAGGCGCGAACAGCGCCACCAGGCTGATGGAAATGCCGACCATGAGGCCGGCCACGACCGCGCCGACGATCGAGCCGAGACCGCCGATCACGGTGACGACGAATGCTTCCGCAAGCACCAGCGAGCCCATCTCCGGATTGACGCTGCGCATCGGACCCGCGAGCACGCCGCCAAGCGCGGCAAGTCCGACGCCAAGACCGAAGATCGCGAGCCACACCCGGCCGATGTCGACGCCGAGCACCTGCATGATGGTGGGATCGCGCGCACCCGCGCGCACGATCAACCCGACCCGGGTCTTCTCCAGCGTCAGCCAGAGTGCCAGCAGCACCACCGCCACCAGCACGATGACGAACAGGCGGTAGCGCGGGAAGAAGCCGATGCCGAGATCGAGCACGCCGATCAGCTGCGGCGGGGTCGGAAACGGAATGCCGTCGCTCCCGAACACGATGCGCACGCCCTCGACCAGGACGTAGCTGAGGCCGAAGGTGAGCAGCAGCGGATCGTCGATCGAGCGTCCATACAGCCTGCGGATCAGCACGAACTCGATCAGCATGCCGAAGGCACCGATCAGGATGGGCGCCAGCAGCAGCCCCCACCAGAAGCTTCCGGTGAGCGAGGCCAGATACAGCCCCGCATAGGCCCCGATCATGAACAGCGCGCCATGGGCGAAATTGACCACCCCGAGCATGCCGAACACGATCGTCAGTCCAAGCGCAGTGATCACCAGGACCGCCCCAAGGGCGATCCCGGAGAGAAGCTGCATGATGATCAGCGACAGGTCCATCGTCACAAGTCTTAGGTCGCGTGGCCGAGCTCGCTGCAGCTGCGCAGCATGTCGTCCGAGCCGGTGTCGTTGGCGAGAATGGCGAACAGATCGTTGTCGCCCGCCATGGCGGACTTCTTCTTGGACTCCAGCACCAGCACTGACTGCACCGACTGATGGTCGCATTTGCGGTAGTGCTGCGGCCCCTTGGTCAGATCATATTGCAGCTTCTCCAGCGCATCGACCACCTTGTCGGTGTCGGTGCCGCCGGCGGCCTGCATGGCGGCCAGCAACGATCCGACGCCGGAATAGCCGTAGGCGCCGTAATCGGTCGGGATCGCGCCGCCATTGGCGGCCTTGAACGCCGTGTTGAAAGCGGCTGCCGATTTGCTCTGCGCCTCCAGGCCCCAATAATAATTGGCGCCGCCGACCACGCCCTCGAACACGTCGGGGCCGACCGCGAGACGCTGGTTGTGCAGGATGACGGGGACCACGATCTTCATCTGCTGCTTGACGCCGAAATCCACCGCCTGCTTGATCGCGTTGGCCTGGTCGCGGCCGAAATTGGAGATGCAGAGCACATCAGGCCGCATCGACATCAGGCGCGGCATGAAGGTCGAATAGTCGGCCGCACCGAACGGATGCAGGATCTCGCCGACATTGTCCGCACCGATCGCCGCCTGCGCGCGCTTGAAGCCGCGCAGCATCTCGTGACCATAGGCGTAATCAGCAACAAGATGCGCGACCTTCATGCCCTTCTTCAGGGTCTGCCGCGCCACCGCTGAGGTCGTCATGTGCGGATTGAGCGCTTCGTGGAAGGTGTATTTGCTGAAATCCTTGGCTTCGTTGATGGTGTCGGACTGGCTGATCGAGACGTAAATCACGCCGCGGGCGCGGGTGACCTCGTTGACCGCGAGCTGCACGGCGCTGGAGAGCGCGCCTACCACGGCATGAACCTTGTCTTTCTCGATCAGTTCGAGCGTCCGCGTCGCGGCCTCACCGGCATTGAGCTTGTCATCGCGCACCAGCAGCTCGACCTTGCGGCCGCCGATGCCGCCCTTATCGTTGACGAGCTTCACCGCGAGCTCGGCGCATTTGACTTGATCGCGCGCTTCCGCGGCGAACGGCCCTGTCAGCGGCGTCGGAAAGCCGATGCGGATCGTCTCGTCGGCCGCGCGGCCGATCCGCGGCATGGCGAGCAGCGCCGCGCTGGCCGAAAGGCCGGCGAGCGCGGTGCGGCGGGATATCTTCGGGGTCGAACCGGATTTGGGCATGATTTCCTCCAATTGTCTTTTTTCTAGAAACGCTTCAGGGCTTTCAGGACTTTGGCAGGCGTGATCGGGATCGAATTGATCGTCGCATCGAACGGCGTGAGCGCATCGTTGACCGCATTGAGCACGCATGCCGAGGCCGCCGCCGTGCCGGCCTCGCCAACTCCCTTGGCACCCAGCACGGTATCGGCGGTCGGCGTCTCGACATGGCCGATGACGATGTCGGGCATCTCCATCGGCATCGGCACGAGGTAATCGGCGAGCGAGCCGTTCATGAGCTGACCGGTCTCGCTGTAGCGGCATTCCTCGAACAGCGCAGCACCCAGCCCCTGCACGATGCCGCCCCGGAGCTGTTCGTCGACCAGCATCGGATTGATGACGCGGCCGCAATCCTCGACGATGAAGTGCTTCAGGAGCTTGATGAAGCCGGTCTCGACATCGACCTCCAGCGAGCAGCCCTGGATGCCGTTGGTGAAGGCAAAGGGATAGCCCTGCGGTGCGAAATGATGGCTCACGGTGAGCTGCGCCTGCGTGCCCGGCGGCAGCGTGTCGGAACGGAAATAGGCGATGCGCGCGATCTCGGAGATCGGAATCCGCGGGTTCCGCGTGCTTGCATCGACGATCTCGCCGTCGACGATATCGAGCGCCGACGGCTGCTCCTGCAGAATGAGCGCCGCGATCTCCAGGATGTTGCGCTTGAGTGCGCGCGTGGCCTGCAGCGCGGTCTCGCCGCCGATGCCGGCGCCGCGGCAGGCCCAGGTCGCACCACCATGCGGCGTCACCTCGGTATCCCCGGTGATGACCTTGACGTGCTCCTGCGCAAGGCCGAGCTGGTCGGCGACGATCTGGCTGATGATCGCCTCGGTGCCCTGCCCCTGTTCGGTGACCGAGATCAGGCAGCGCACCTCCCCAGACGGCGTCAGGCTCAGAATCGCGCCGTCCTGTGACGAGATGCGCGCGCCGCCGACGCCATAGAACGCCGGACTTGGATTGGTGATCTCGACAAAGGCGGCGATGCCGATGCCGCGATAGACGCCGCGCTTGCGCATATCCGCCTGCTCGGCCCGCAAGCCGTCATAGTCCATGATCTCGTGCAGGCGCTTCAGGCAGGCCTGGTGGGACAGCGCCTCGAACCGGTAGCCGGTCGGCGAGGTCTGCGGATAGGCATCGTCGGCGATGACGTTCTGCGCGCGGATGGCGAAGGGATCGAGGCCGAGCTTGCTTGCTGCCATGTCGACGAGACGCTCGGTCACCGCGCAGGCGATGGGATGGCCGACAGCGCGATACTGGCTGGTCTGTACCTTGTTCTGGAAAATCACCTCCAGCGTGGCGCGGTAGTTTTTGAAGCGGTATGGCGCGCCGATCAGGCGAATGACCTGGTTGCCCTCGACCACGCTGGTGCGCGGATAGGTCGAGAACGCGCCGATCGCGGTCAGGTCCAGAACATCCATCGCCAGGATCTCGCCCTTTGCATCGAGCGCCATCCGGGCGCGGACACGGTGGTCGCGGGCGTGGATGTCGGAGACGAAGGATTCCATGCGATCGGCGACGTATTTCACGGGCCGGCCGAGCAGGATCGAGAGACCGACCACCGCCATGTCCTCGTGATAGACATGCAGCTTCATCCCGAAGGAGCCGCCGATGTCGGTCGCGATCACGCGGACGCGTGCCTCCGGGATGCCGTAGTGGCGTGAATAGAGGTCCTGGAACTGATAGGGCGTCTGCGTGCCGTGATGCACGGTGAGCGTCCTCGCGGACGGATCGTAATCGGCGACGATGGCGCGCGGCTCCAGCGTCACTGCGGTATGGCGGCCGAAGGTGAATTCCTCCTCCACCACATGGGCCGCATGCGCAAAGGCGTCATCGACGGTGCCGCTGTCGAGCTGGCTGCGGAAGCAGGTGTTGTTGGCGCTGCCGGAATTGACCAGCGGACCGCCGGCCTCACGTGCGCTGTCGATGTCGACGACGACGGGAAGGTCCTCGTAGTCGACCTCGATCAGCTCCAGCGCATCTTCGGCGATCGCCCGGCTCTCGGCAACGACCGCAACCACCGCCTGTCCGGCCCAGACCACGCGATCAAGCGGCAGCGGCAATTGCGGCGCTGAGGTCATGCCCTTGAAATGATCGAGCGTACCGGTCCAGGGCGTGCAGATTCTTGCGAGATCAGCGCCCGTCGCCACGAGATGCACGCCTTCGATCGCGCAGGCCTCGTCGGTCTTGATCGAGACGATCTTCGCGTGCGCATGCGGGCTACGCAGGAACGCGGCGTAGAGCATACGCGGCAGCTTGAGATCGCTGACATAACGTCCGCGCCCGGCCAACAGCCGCTTGGCGTTCGGCCGCGGCACAGAGCGACCGATATAGGAGTTGGGCCGATCGAGCGAAGTCAGCGGCGCGCTCATGCTGCGCCTCCGCCCGTATTGCGTGCCTTGGCCACCGCATCGATGGCATCGACGATCGCTTCATAGCCGGTGCAGCGGCAGTAATTGCCCGACAGCGCGTCGCGGATGTCCTCGCGGCTCGGCTGCGCCGTCTGCGAGAGCAGCTCGTTGGCGTTGATCAGCATGCCCGGCGTGCAGAAGCCGCATTGCAGCGCATTGCGACGATGAAATTCGGCCTGGAGATCGGCAATCGCGCCGCGTTCCGACAGACCCTCGATGGTATCGATGGTCGCGCCGTCGGCCTGCACCGCAAACATCAGGCAGGAATGCACGGCGCGGCCGTCGAGCCGCACCAGGCAGGCACCGCAGGCGCCCATCTCGCAGCCGGCATGCGTGCCCGTCAGCTCGAGCTTGTCGCGCAGGCAATCGACCAGCGTGTCGCGCGGCGCGACCTCGCAGGCGACCTTGCGGCCGTTGACGACGAAGCGAACCCGCACCGTCTCGTCCGCCTCGTTCAGCAGGCTATCGTCGAAGCCGCTCATGCGCCCTCACCGAGACGTCCGAGCAGGCGGCCAAGCAATACGCGGGCGAGATGCAGCCGCATCGCGGGCGGCACTTCGTCGCTCTCGGGCGGCGCGAGATCGCCTTCGAGTGCACCTTGCGCGGCGGCGATACGGTCAGCATCCAGGCGCGCGCCGATCAAGGTGGCCTCAACGCCCTTCACCCGTGTCGGCGTGTTACCGACGGAGAAGAAGGAGATGCGGATGTCGTCAATGCGCTCCCCGGTGCAGGTCGCGAGCATGCCGCAGCCGACCAGCGCATAATCTCCGCGCCGCCGCGCCAATTCGTCGAACGCAAAGCGCTGATCCGCCCTGAACAGCGGAACGTAGATTGCGGTGATTAGCTCGCCGGGCTGCAAGGCAGTCTCGAACAGGTCGATGAAGAAGTCGTCGGCCTTGACGCGCCGGCGGCCTGAGGGCCCGGCGATCTCGATCTCGGCATCCAGCGCCAAGGTCATCGCGGGAAATTCGGAAGCCGGGTCGGCCAGCGCGACGTTGCCGCCGAGCGTGCCGCGGTTGCGAATCGCGGGATGGGCGACGAACGGCGCCGCCGCATGCAGCAGCGGCGCGAACTCGGCAATCAACGGCTCGCTCAGCATCTCGCAATGGCGCGTCAACGCACCGATGCGCAAGCTATCGCCTTCGCGCCTGATGCCGCGCAGCTCGTCGATGTGGGTAATGTCGATCAAGAGCCGCGGCGCCTGCAGCCGCAGCGACAGCGCTGGCACCAGGCTCTGGCCGCCGGCGATGAAACGCGCATCGTCTCCGACGCGTGCGTGAGCACTCAGCGCCTGGTCGATCGTCGCAGCCCGAAAATAGCTGAAAGCCCTCGCCTTCACTGCCGTTTCCTCGAGATCCATCGGCTCATCAGCCGGGATGCCAGATTTGTAACCATCTGGTCTCAAAATCCTGACACGGCTCCCGAGGCCGGTCAACAGGAAATGACCATTTGGTCACAAAAGCACCTTGGGTTATGAAGACAGCGGTACGTTGATTCAGCGACGAGATGGCCCGAAAAGCGCAGAAAACTTTGAGGCGACCGGTCCGCAAGCGGACCGAGACAGGCAGCAAGTCCGCGCCAAAGCGTCGCAACTTGCGCGCGGCCGACCGCGAGCGCGCGATCGTGGACGAGGCCATCCGCTTCTTCGCTGAGCGCGGCTTCGAGGGCCAAACCCGCGAGCTTGCCAAGCGCATGGGCATCACGCATTCGGCGATCTACCGCCACTTCCCGAGCAAGGAAGCGCTGATCGAGCGGGTCTACCAGGAGGTCTATCTCAGCCGCTGGTCGCCCGATTGGGGTCCGATGATCCGCGACCGTTCGTTGTCACTGGAAGCGAGGCTCACGCGCTTCTATCTCGACTATGTCGAACGCGTGTTCGAATATAATTGGGTGCGGATCTTCGTGTTCTCCGGCATGAAGTCATTCGGCATCACCAGCCGCTATCTCGACATCGTCCGCCGCGAGATCATCGAACCGGCGGCAGCCGAACTGCGCTTTGAGCTCAAACTGCCCGACGCAAAGGCTCACTCATTGGGTGAGCGCGAGACCGAGCTGTTCTGGGGCCTGCACGGCCGCATCTTCTATCTCGCCATCCGCAAGTTCATCTACGAGACGCCGATCCCGCCCGATCTCGACGCCATCGTCCGCGACGCCGTCCAGACCTTCATGGACGGCGCGAAAACGACGATGCCGAAGCTCTTGGTGAGCGGCTAGCTACTTCGAAAGGCTGGGCAGATCGAGCCCCTTGTCGCGGGCGCAGTCGATCGCGGTCTCGTAGCCCGCATCGGCATGACGCATGACGCCGGTCGCCGGGTCGTTCCAGAGCACGCGCTCGATCCGCTTGGCCGCTTCCGGCGTGCCGTCGGCGACGATCACCATGCCGGCGTGCTGGGAATAGCCGATGCCGACACCGCCGCCATGGTGCAGCGACACCCAGGTTGCGCCGCTGGCGCAATTGAGCAGCGCGTTCAGCAGTGGCCAGTCGGACACCGCGTCCGAGCCGTCCTTCATCGCTTCAGTCTCGCGGTTCGGGCTTGCCACCGAGCCGCTGTCGAGATGATCGCGGCCGATCACGATCGGCGCTTTCAATTCACCGCGCGCCACCATCTCGTTGAAGGCAAGGCCGAGTCGATCGCGATCGCCGAGGCCGACCCAGCAGATCCGCGCCGGCAGACCCTGGAATTTGATGCGCTCCTTCGCCATGTCGAGCCAGTTGTGCAGATGCTTGTCATCCGGCATCAGCTCCTTGACCTTCGCATCGGTCTTGAAGATGTCCTCGGGATCGCCCGAGAGCGCGGCCCAGCGGAACGGTCCGACGCCGCGGCAGAACAAGGGACGGATATAAGCGGGAACGAAGCCCGGGAAATCGAACGCGTTCTTCAGGCCCATGTCCTGCGCCATCTGGCGGATGTTGTTACCGTAGTCGAGCGTTGGAATGCCCTGGGCATGGAAATCCAGCATGGCCTGGACGTGCTCGACCATCGACGTCTTCGACGCGCGCTCCACCCCCTTCGGATCGGAGCCGCGCTTGGCTTCCCAATCGGCGAGCGTCCAGCCCTTCGGCAAGTAGCCGTTGACTGGATCGTGCGCGCTGGTCTGGTCGGTGACGATGTCGGGCTTGACGCCACGGCGCACGAGCTCCGGGAAAATCTCCGCGGCATTGCCGAGCAGGCCGACCGAGATCGCCTTCTTCGTCTTGGCGGCATCTTCCATGATCGCCAGCGCTTCGTCGAGCGTTGCGGCCTGGCGATCGAGATAGCCGGTACGCAGGCGCATCTCGATGCGGCTCGGCTGGCATTCGACCGCGAGCATCGAAGCGCCGGCCATGGTCGCGGCCAGCGGCTGCGCACCGCCCATGCCACCCAGGCCGGCGGTGAGAATCCATTTGCCGACAAGGCTGCCGCCATAATGGCGGCGCCCGACCTCGACGAAGGTCTCGTACGTGCCCTGCACGATGCCCTGGCTGCCGATATAGATCCAGGAGCCGGCCGTCATCTGGCCGTACATCATCAGGCCCTGGCGATCGAGCTCGTTGAAATGGTCGAGCGTCGCCCAGTGCGGCACGATGTTGGAGTTCGCGATCAGCACGCGCGGGGCGTCAGCATGGGTGCGGAACACGCCGACCGGCTTGCCGGACTGGACCAGCAGCGTCTGATCGCCTTCGAGCTTGCGCAAGGCCGCAACGATCCGGTCAAAGCTCTCCCAGTCGCGCGCGGCGCGGCCGATGCCGCCATAGACCACGAGCTCGCTCGGGCGTTCCGCGACGTCAGGATCGAGGTTGTTCATCAGCATGCGCAGCGGCGCTTCCGTCAGCCAGCTCTTGGCGCTGATGTCGCTGCCGCGGGGCGCGCGGATGGTGCGGTCGTTGTCCAGTCGGCGGTTCATGCGGACCTCTTAATCAAGTCTCGGAAACGGATCGGATGGAAGCGCAGTGATCGCGATGGCCGGCAACGCATCCGCATCGATCAGTGCAGCGGCCTTGGCCAGATCGCCGGCCATGTAGCGGTCCGCACCGAGCGCCGGCACCTGCTCGCGGAATGCGGCGATGACGGCAGCCAGCGACGCACTGGTCGCATGCGGTGCGCGCAGCGTGATGCCTTGGGCCGCGACCAGGAGCTCGATGCCGAGGATGGCGGCGAGGTTGTCGGCCATATCGGACAGGCGGCGCGCGGCGTGCGCAGCCATCGAGACGTGATCTTCCTGGTTGGCACTGGTCGGCGTCGAATCGATCGAGCAGGCCGCTGCGCGCTGCTTGTTCTCGGCATAGAGCGCGGCGGCCGTCACCTCGGCGATCATGAAGCCGGAATTGATGCCGGGATCGGGCGTCAGGAACGGCGGCAGGCCGAAATTCAGCGCGGGGTCGACCAGCGTCGCAATGCGCCGCTCGCTGATCGCACCGATCTCCGACAGTGCCAGCGCGAGCGCGTCGGCGGCAAAAGCCACGGGCTCGGCGTGGAAGTTGCCGCCCGAGACGATCTCGCCGGTCTCGACCAGGACGAGCGGATTGTCGGTGACCGCGTTGGCCTCGACAATCAGCGTACGTGCGGCCTGCGTGATCAGGTCGAGCGCCGCGCCTGCGACCTGCGGCTGGCAGCGCAGACAATATGGGTCCTGCACGCGCTCGTCGCCTTCGAGATGGGACAGGCGGATGTCGCTGCCATCCAGCAATGCGGTCAGCGTCGCGGCCGCGGCGATCTGCCCGGCGTGCCCCCGCAGCGCCTGGATTTCGGGACGGAACGGCGCCGTCGAGGCCATCGCGGCGTCGACCGACAGCGCCCCGGTCACGAGTGCCGCACGCGCCAGGCGAAACGCGCGCAACACGCCGGCAATGGCGTAGGCGGTCGAGAATTGCGTACCGTTGATCAGCGCAAGCCCCTCCTTGGGGCCGAGCGTCAGCGGCGCAAGTCCGGCAGCCGTCAACGCCTCGCTACCGGACACGGTTTTCCCGTCAACGATCGCCTGCCCTTCGCCGATCATCACCGCTGTCATATGCGCGAGCGGCGCAAGATCGCCGGAGGCGCCGACCGAGCCCTGCTGCGGCACCAGCGGCGTGACGCCCCGCGCCAGCATGGCCTGCAACTGCTCGATCACCGCGCGGCGCACGCCGGAAGCGCCGCGCCCGAGCGAGACGATCTTCAACGCCATCATCAGCCGCACGATCGGCTCGGGCGTGGCCGGGCCGACGCCGCAGCAATGCGACACGATCAGATTGCGCTGCAGCAGCGCGGTCTGATCCGGCGGAATGCGCTTCGAGGCGAGCTTCCCGAAGCCGGTGTTGATGCCGTAGACGGGGGCATCGGCCTGCGCGGCCTTCGCGACGATCGCCGCGGCAGCCTCCACGCGCGGCCAGAACGAGGGATCGAGCACGACGGATGCGCCTTCCAGCACGCGCGCGAGATCGTCGAGGCTGACCGCTCCCGGCTTGACGACGATCGCTATGCCCTGCTCCGTCACTGGCCCCTCCACACCCGGCGATGCAGCGGATTGAAGCCGATGCGGTAGACAAGCTCGGCGGGACGCTCGATGTCCCAGATCGCGAGGTCGCACCATTTCCCGGCTTCCAGCGTGCCGGTTTCATCGAGCACCCCCAGCGCCCGCGCGCCCTCGCGGGTGATTCCGGCGAGGCATTCGGCGACGGTCATCCGGAACAGGGTCGCGCCCATGTTCATCGTGAGCAGAAGCGAGGTCAGCGGCGAGCTGCCGGGATTGCAATCGGTCGCGAGCGCCATGGAAACGCCGTGGGTGCGGAACGCCTCGACCGGCGGCTTCTGCGTCTCGCGAATGAAATAGAACGCGCCGGGCAGCAGCACCGCCACCGTTCCCGCCTTTGCCATCGCGGCGGCGCCGGCTTCATCCGTGTGCTCGAGATGATCGGCCGACAGCGCCGAGAATCTTGCAGCGAGCGCAGCACCGCCGAGGTTCGACAGCTGATCGGCATGCAGCTTGACCGGCAGCCCGAGCCCTCTCGCCGTCTCGAACACCCGCGCCGTCTGCTCCGCCGAGAACGCGATGCCCTCCATGAAGGCATCGACGGCGTCGGCGAGGCCGGCCTTTGCAACAGCCGGCAGCATCTGCCTGCAGACGAAATCGATGTAGCGATCCTTGTCACCCTCCGCCTCCACAGGCAGCGCGTGCGCCCCAAGGAACGAGGTGCGGATCGCAACCGGCCGCTGGCGACTGATGCTGCGCGCGGCCGCGAGCTGTCGCATCTCCGTCTCGGTGTCGAGACCGTAGCCGGACTTGATCTCGACCGTGGTTGCGCCCTCGCCGATCAGCGCATCGAGCCGCGGCAGCGCGCTTGCCACAAGCTCGGCCTCGCTCGCCTTGCGCGTCGCCGCCACCGTAGAGACGATGCCGCCGCCGGCGCGCGCGATCTCCTCGTAGCTCGCGCCTTTCAGGCGCAGCTCGAATTCGTGGGCGCGGTTGCCGCCATAGACGAGATGGGTGTGACAGTCGACGAGACCCGGCGTGATCCAGCGTCCGCCGCAGTCGATCCGTTCGGCCGTATCGGCATCTGCCGGAAAATCGGCCTGCGCAGCGGCATAGACGATACGGCCGCCGCGCGCGGCGATCAGGCCACGTTCGATCTCGCCAAGATCGGGCCGGTCGGCCCGCATCGTGGCGAGCCGGGCATTGTGCCAGATCCGGTCGAAGCGCTCTGCCATGCAACGGTCCCTTCGCCTGGGATGCTTGACTTATATGTCTAGACATATAATCGTGGGACCGTTCTGTCCAGCCGGCGTGTAATCATGACCCGACTGCATTTCGCCTCCGCGCTCCTGCCCTCGGGCTGGGCCAATGACGTGCAGGTGGTGATCACCGCCGGCGCGATCGCGGCGGTGTCCGCGGGTGTGCAGCCGGCCGCCGGCGACGAGCGCCACGCCATCGCGCTTCCGGGACTTGCGAGCCTGCACAGCCACGCGTTCCAGCGCGGCATGGCGGGCCTTGCCGAGCTGCGCGGCAATTCCACCGACACGTTCTGGACCTGGCGCGAGACGATGTATCGCTTCGCCCTCGCAATGACGCCAGATGACGTCGCCGCCGTCGCGACACTTCTCTATGTCGAGATGCTCGAGCAGGGATTTACCCGCGTCGGCGAATTCCATTATCTGCATCATGATCGCGACGGTTCGCCCTATGCCGATCCCGCCGAGATGGCCGCGCGCATCGCGCAGGCTGCCGAAGCCTCCGGCATTGCCCTGACCCTGCTGCCGAGTTTCTATGCGCACGGTTCCTTCGGCGGCGCAGCGCCTCATGACGGCCAACGCCGCTTCATCTGCTCGGTCGATCAGTTCGCGGCATTGATGGCAGCGTCGCGGAAGGCGATCAGCGCATTGCCCGGCGCCAACATCGGCATCGCGCCGCACAGCCTGCGCGCGGTGACGCCTGACGAGCTCGCGGCGATCGTTCCGCTTGCCGACGACGGGCCGGTTCATATCCACGCCGCCGAGCAGGTGAAGGAAGTCGACGACTGCCTCGCCTGGTCGGGACGGCGCCCGGTGCAATGGTTGCTGGAGCACGCGCCCGTCGACCGGCGCTGGTGTCTCATTCACGCAACCCACATGACGGATGCGGAAATCACGGCATTCGCGAGCGCTGGCGCGGTCGCTGGCCTCTGCCCCATCACCGAAGCAAGCCTTGGCGACGGCATCTTTCCCGCCCGTGAATTTGTCGCTGCCGGTGGCGCTTTTGGCGTCGGCACGGATTCCAACGTGCTGGTCGGCGTCGCCGACGAATTGCGCCAACTCGAATACGGGCAACGCCTCAAGCACCGCGAGCGCAACGTGCTCTCCGCCGGCGCAGGCCGCTCGACCGGACGGACGCTGTTCGATCATGCGCTCGCAGGCGGCGCACAGGTGCTGGCGCAGCCGACCGTCGGCCTCGCGCCCGGCGCGCGCGCCGATATCGTCACGCTTGACGGCGCACATCCCTCGCTGGCAGGGCGTCACGGCGATGCCACGATCGACGGCTGGATCTTTGCCGCGGGCAGCGGCGCGATCGACTGCGTCTGGGCCGGCGGTCACAAGGTGGTCGAAGGCGGACGTCATGCGTTGCGACAAGCTGCACGCGAGCGCTTCAACGCGGCGGTTCGGAGGCTTGTCGCATGAGCCTTGCCACCGACGCGACCGACAAGCCGACGCTGTACAAGCGGATTCGCGCCGACATCGAGAAGCGCATCCTGACCGGCGAATGGCCGCCGGGGCATCGCATTCCGTTCGAGCATGAACTGGTGGCCCGCTACGGCTGTTCGCGCATGACGGTGAACAAAGCACTGTCGGAGCTCGCGCAGGCCGATTTGATCGAGCGGCGGCGGCGGGCCGGCTCTTTCGTGCGCCGGCCGCAGCATCAGTCGGCGGTTCTCAAGATCGCCGACATCCGCGCCGAGATCACCGCCCTGGGGCGCGGCTACGGCTACGAGTTGATCGGTCGCAAGCTGCGGGCTGCGACTGCCGCCGACCGTGACCGTCTCGGCGTGAAAAAGGCCGGCAAGGTGGTCGCGATCACCTGCCGGCACAGCGCCGACAAGGTGCCGTTCGCCATCGAGGACCGACTGATCGACCTGTCGTCCGTGCCTGACGCCGCCACCGCGGATTTCGCGCGCGAACCGCCCGGGTCGTGGCTGCTTCACCATGTCCCGTGGACAGAGGCCGAGCACACCATCAGCGCCATCGTCGCCGACGATCGCACGGCGGATGCGCTCGCGATCGCCGTCGGCGCGCCCTGTCTTGTGATCGATCGCTACACCTGGCGCAGCGCACGCACCATCACCGCCGTGCGCCTGCTCTATCCCGGTGACTCTCACCGCCTTGTCGCGCGATTCAAGGGAGGCTGAGAGGATATGTCGGCACAAATCGTGCAACGCTTCGGGCAACGGTCCATCTGGACCGACAATGATCAACAGGACGTCAATCCATCGATCGGCAAGAGGACGACAATCATGCGTAGTTCGACGATATTTGCGACAATCATTGCTCTTTCGGCCGCCACTCCCGTGCTCGCCGACGAGGTCAAGGTCGGCGTGGGCATCTCCGGCTGGACCGGCTTCGCGCCGCTGACGTTGGCGAAGGAGGCTGGCATCTTCAAGAAGAACGGTCTCGACGTCACCATCAAGAAGATCCCGCAGAAGGACCGCCACCTTGCGATCGCGTCCGGCGACATCCAGTGCGCGGCAACCACGGTCGAGACCTGGATCTCCTGGAACGCGAACGGCGTTGCGACCAAGCAGATCTTCCAGCTCGACAAGAGCTTTGGCGCCGACGGCATGGCTGTGCGCAACGATGTCGCCGCGATCAAGGACCTGAAGGGCAAGACCGTCGCCGCCTCCGCGCCCGGCACCTCGCCTTATTTCGCGCTGGCCTGGATGCTTAAGAAGAACGGCCTCACGGTGAAGGACGTCACCGTCGTCAACCTCGAGCCGGCCGCGGCCGCGCAGGCCTTCGTCTCCGGCCAGAACGATGCGGCGATGACCTATGAGCCTTACCTGTCGACGGTGCGCGCCGCGCCCGACAAGGGCAAGATCATCGCCACCACGCTGGATTATCCGATGGTCATGGACACGTTCGGCTGCACGCCGAAATTCCTCTCCGACAATCCCAAGGCCGCCAAGGGGCTCGCCGACAGCTATTTCGAGGCGCTCGACATGATCGCCAAGGACCAGGCCAAGGCCTACGAGATCATGGGCGCGGACGTGAAGCAGAGCGGCGAGCAGTTCGGCAACTCGGCGAAATATCTGCGCTGGCAAGACAAGGCCGCCAACCAGAAGTTCTTCGCCGGCGACTTCCTGACCTTCAACAAGGAGGCTGCCGAGCTGCTGCTCGAGATCGGCATCATCAAGGCCGCGCCGAAGGTCGAGGATCTCTTCGACGCCAGCTTCATCAAGTAAGTTTTCAACGACTTGCTGGTCCCGCCGCAAGGGCGGGACCAGTGCAGATCGACTATTCGGATAGACAGTTTGATGCGTCCCCTGGACCCTGTTACATCGAAGCAGCGCGTGGCCTACGGCCTTGCGTTCTTCGTGGTGTTCGTTGCCCTCTGGTCGTGGGCGACTTTTGGCGGCTATGTGTCGAAGACCTTTCTCGCCAACCCCCTGACCATGGTGCAGGAAGGCTATGACCTCCTCGCCAAGCAGGGTTTCGTCTACGACATCGGCATGACGATCTGGCGCGTCGTCGGCGGCTTTGCGCTCGCCGCGATCATCGCAGTGCCGCTCGGCGTGCTCATGGGCGCCTACAAGCCGGTCGAGGCGTTCCTCGAGCCGTTCGTCTCCTTCGCGCGCTATCTGCCGGCGTCCGCCTTCATTCCGCTCCTGATCCTGTGGGCCGGCATCGGCGAACTGCAAAAGCTGCTCGTCATCTTCATCGGCTCGGTGTTCCAGGTCATCCTGATGGTCGCCGTGACCGTCGGCGCTACGCGGCGCGATCTGGTCGAGGCAGCCTATACACTCGGCGCCAAGGACCGCGGCATCATCCGCCGCGTGCTGCTGCCCTCCTCCGCACCCGAGATCGCGGAAATCCTGCGGCTGGTGCTGGGCTGGGCCTGGACCTACGTCATCGTCGCCGAGCTGATCGGCTCGTCCTCGGGCATCGGTCACATGATCACCGACAGCCAGGCGCTGCTCAACACCGGACAGATCATCTTCGGCATCATCGTGATCGGGCTGATCGGCCTGCTCTCGGACTTCATGTTCAAGGCGTTCAACGCCTGGCTGTTTCCGTGGAGGCTCGCATGACGATCCTCAAGGTCGAACAGGTCTCGCGCACCTTCCCCGCCCGCCACGGCAACGCGCCGACCAGGGCGCTGGAGCCGACCGACCTCGTGATCGGCAACAACGATTTCGTCACCATCCTCGGCCCCTCCGGCTGCGGCAAGTCCACGCTGCTCCGCATCGTTGCGGGGCTCGACCGCCCGACCAGCGGACGCGTCACGCTCGACGGGCGCGAGGTCACTGGCCCCGGCGCCGATCGCGGCATGGTGTTTCAGTCCTACACCCTGTTTCCCTGGCTCACCGTGCGCGAGAACATCGCCTTCGGCCTGCGCGAGCGCGGCGTGTCCGAGGCGGAGCGCCACAAGATCGCCGACGCCTTCATCCGCCAGGTCGGCCTGTCCGGCTTCGAGAATCATTGGCCGAAGCAACTCTCCGGCGGCATGCAGCAGCGCACCGCGATTGCGCGTGCGCTTGCCAACGACCCGAAAATCCTGCTGCTCGACGAGCCCTTCGGCGCGCTGGACAACCAGACCCGCGCATTGATGCAGGAGATGCTGCTCGGAATCTGGGAGCGCGACCAGAAGACCGTGCTGTTCGTGACCCACGACATCGAGGAAGCCATCTTCCTCGGCAGCCGCGTCATCGTCATGAGCGCACGCCCCGGCCGCATCAAGGCCGAGATCACAGTGGACCTGCCGCATCCGCGCTCCTACAAGATCAAGACCACGCCGGAATTCGTCCAGCTCAAGGAACGGCTGGTCGAGGAGATCCGCACCGAGGCGCTGAAGGTTACTGAGCATGCCTGACACCAAGCCGCGCGCCGATGGCCAGCGCGTCCTCGCCGACCTCAACGCACTCCGTGCCATCGGCACCTACAAGACCGGCGTGCACAAGCCAACCTTCTCCGAGCCGCACAAGCTTTCGCTGGACTGGCTCGTGCGCAAGCTGCCTGATGCAGGTCTCTCCGCCTCGATCGACGGCATCGGCAACGTCTTCGGCACCAGCGCCAAATCCGGGCCGAAGCTTCTGGCGGGCTCGCATCTGGAGAGCCAGAACTACGCCGGCTGGCTCGATGGCCCGCTCGGTGTCGTCTATGCGCTCGAAGCGGCGCGCGTGCTCAATATTGATCCGACTGTCAAAGGCGCCGTCGAAGTCGCCGCCTGGTGCGACGAGGAAGGGCATTTCGGCAGCTTCCTCGGCTCGCGTTCCTATGTCGGCCAGGTGACCGAAGCCGAGATCGACGCTGCGCGCGATCGCACCAGCGGCCGCACCATGCGCGATGCGCTCGCCGAGATGGGGCTCGCCGGTCGCGCGCGCGTCGGCGTCGAGCCGGACCGCCACGTCGGATATCTCGAGGCGCATATCGAACAGGGCGACACGCTCGAAAGCGGCAAGCTCGCGATCGGCGTCGTCACCTCCATTGTCGGCATCTGGCAGTACCGTATCAATTTCACCGGTGAACAGAATCACGCCGGCACCACGCGCATGGCCGTGCGCAAGGATGCGGGGCTGGCGCTGGCCAAATTCTGCGTCGCGATCGACCAGCGTTTTCCTGATACCTGCGGTCCGCGCACGGTCTGGACCACCGGGCGCATCACGCTCGATCCCGGCGCGCCGAGCATCATTCCGGGTGGAGCGGAGATGCTGTTCCAGATTCGAGACGACGATCCGGCCGTCATTGCGCGGTTGGAGCAGTTGCTGCGAACAATGGCGGACGAGACAAGCGCAAACGGCCCCTGCACAGTTACCGTCGAGAAGATTCGCACCGGTGCGCCCGCCATGATGAACACAGACTTTCAGGACGCAATCGAAGCCGCGAGCAAGACGCTGGCCGGTGGACGATCCATCCGCATGCCCAGCGGCGCCGGCCACGACGCGCAGATGCTGGCAACCGTCATGCCCGCGGCCATGCTGTTCGTGCCGTCGATCGGCGGCATCAGCCATCACTGGACCGAAAACACCGCCGACGCCGATATCGTCACCGGCGCGGAGGTGTATGTCGACGCCTGCCGGCGGATTCTTGGAAGCTGACGCCGATCTGCTCAAGTACGATCTTTCGGGGACGATCCAAAGCGCCATAGCATCCTCATGCGATGGTCCGCGGCTCCGAGAGTGGACGCACGCTCTGTCCACGTCATCGTTGCGAGCGCTGCGGCTTGTCCGCCGAAGCCTGGGCGAAGGCGGAAGCAATCCGGAGTCTTTCCGCGTAGGGATTCTGGATTGCTTCGTCGCAAGGGCTCCTCGCAATGACGGAGCAGAAGGCACCATCGCGATGCTCCAATGCATATCCCAGCGGCGCTGCCGTAGGGTGGGCAAAGGCGCATAGCGCCGTGCCCACGATCTTCGTCCATAAGCAACAAGGCGTGGGCACGCTGCGCTTTGCCCACCCTACGAGATCGAGTTTGTGGCACGCAGCTCAGCTCGCAGACATGCCTCTTCGGCCTCGCGGCGCATTCGCCCGAGCTTTGCTTCGTCTCGCTACCCTCTCATCCAAGAGGGCGCAGGGAAGGCCGGGTGCTGGCTCGCACCCGCGGTCCGCTGCGCGAAAAGCACACGCAGGAAGAACCGCACAGCAGCATACAGGTGGTGCCGATCACTCG
>NZ_JAVAYO010000024.1:0-109797 GCF_054863005.1 Bradyrhizobium sp. 25ACV | reverse complement strand
GCGTGCCCACCGTCTTCATCTTCCATATCGAGAAAACTCGTGGGCACGGCGCAAGTGCGCCTTTGCCCACCCTACCGAGAGCTGCGACAGAGTCGACGCTACGCCTTCTCCACCCCGCACCATTCCGCGATGAACAGCGCCATCGCCTTGGTCGTCTTCTTCAGCGATTCCAGCTCAACATATTCGTTGAAGCCGTGCATCTCGCCGCCGCTGGCCCCGAAGCACAGGCTCGGGATGCCCTCGTTGAGGCCGTAGAAGCGGGTGTCGGTGAGCGCGGTGAAGACGAGATCCTCCGGCGTGCCGCCATAGACCTTGCCGAACGCTTTGGCGAACGCAGCTTCCGGCGCGGCGGCACCGGTCAGCTCATAGCCCTCCGACAGGAAGCCCGACCATTCGATCTCCGGCGGATTGTTGGCGAGGAAGCGGTGGTTGCGCGCGGCAGCGGCGACGCAGGCCGCAATCTCCTTCTGGTGATCGGCGATCGACCAACCCGGCAGCACCGCGATCCGGCAATCGACGTCGCACCAGGCCGGCACGCTGGAGGCCCAATCGCCGCCCTTGATGATGCCGGGATTGAAGTTGATGGGATGGTTCAGCGTCTTGAAGTGCCTGTCAGCCTTGGCGCGCTCGTTCCATTCGATCTCGAGCTTTTGCAGCGCCTGGATCAAATGATAGGCGGCCATGATCGCGTTCGCGCCGGAGCCGGCAAAGGCGACATGGGTCGGGTGCCCCTTCACCCGCAGGCGAAACCAGATCACGCCGACCTGCGAGCGCACCATCTTGCCGCCGGTCGGCTCCGGAATGAAGCAGGCGTCCGCGCGATAGCCGCGCTGGAGCGTCGAGAGCGCACCCACGCCGGTGCTCTCCTCCTCGATCACCGACTGGAAATGGATCCGCGCCGTCGGCTTGAAGCCCGCCGCCTTGATCGCATCAAGCGCATAGAGCGCGCCGATGGTGCCGGACTTCATGTCGCAGGCACCGCGGCCGAACATCTTGCCGTCCTTGATGACGGGCGAGAAAGGCGGCGTGTCCCACAGTTCCAGGGGGCCTGCGGGCACCACGTCGCAGTGGCCCTGCAGGATCAGCGATTTGCCGCCATTCGTTTGCGGACGGTAGGTGCCCACCACCGAACGCGCCTTGGAGAAATCATGTTCGATCGGGCCGAAGCCGCGCAGGTCCTTGAGGTCGTCGACGTTGATGTGCCAGTCGTCGACCTCGTAGCCGCGCGCGCGCAGGAGGTCGCCGATCATGTCCTGGCACGGTCCCTCCGCCCCGCGGGTCGAAGGGATTGCGACAAAATCGCGTGTGGTGGCGAGCTGGGCCTCGAAGCCGGCATCGACGGCGTCAAGAATCCTCTGCTGCGTTTCGGCATTCATCAGGCAACTCCCGGCATTCCAATGGTTCCCAAGGAGCGCGCAAGCTAGCCGATTTCAGCCGTTCGGGTACTCCACAAAATAAGCATCCCGCAATGCATCTTCGAGCAGGCGGCCTTCCGAATAGCCATTCAGCGTCGCAGGCCGGCTGACGCCGTCGAGCAGGCGCGGGCACGGCTCCGGCGCGCCGAGCACGGTGCGCACCGGGATGCGCTCGGCATAGATCGGCAGCGCATAGTCCTCGTCGTCGTCGGCGACACCCTTGGCGCGAACCTTGGCCGAGGCCTCCTCGATCTCCATCGCGATGAAGGAGGTCGCCTTGATCTCCTGCGTGTTGCTGGACCGCAGGCTCGCCGTGCGGTCCGGGAAGAAGCGGTCGACCATCGCGATCACCGCGCGCTCCTTCTCCTCGGGGTCGGTGACGAGATAGGCGGTGCCGAACGCCATCACCGCACGGTAGTCTGCGGAGTGATTGAAGCCGCAGCGCGCGAGCACGAGGCTGTCGAGATGTGCGACCGTCAGGCACACGCGCTCGCCCCTGGTCTGGCTGCGCAGCATCCGGCTCGCGCTCGAGCCATGCCAGTACAGCTTGGTGCCCTCGCGCCAGAAGAAGGTCGGCGTGCAATAGGGCTGTCCGTCGATCACGTAGGAGACGTGGCAGAGCATCGAGGAATCCAGGATGCGATGAACCGTGGCGTGGTCGTAGAAGCCGCGGTCGTGCCGGCGCTTCACCTGGTTGCGCACTGAGGTCGGATATGAATTCGAGGTCTCGGTCTGGCTCACGGCCGCTCCTGCTCGGATTGGAAGAAATCTGGAAGCAGTTGTAGCGGCGCATTTGGTCTGCGATAGTTCCAATTCCATGCGAAATATTCCGACCAATTCTCTCCCCTCACCGGCCAAGCCTTCCTTGCCGACAAAGACCGAGCTGCCGCTCGACCTCACCGGCCCGCACGTCACGCCAGGCGCCTCCGCCGCACACCGGCTCTATCAGGCGCTGTGCGAGATGATCGTCTCCGGCCTCGTCAAGCCCGGCGAGCCGCTGCCGCCGTCGCGAACGCTGGCCACGCAGACCGGTTTTCGGCGCAACGCCGTCGTCATCGCCTATGAGCGCCTGATCGCCGACGGCTTCGCCGAGGCGACCGTCGGCTCCGGAACGTTCGTCGCCGCGCGCATTCCTGCGCGCACGGCCGAGCCGAACAAGCCGAAGGCCGTCGTTGAAACACCGGGGCAAGGCGCGTTCGCGCTCGGCTGCACCCATATCGACGAACGCGCGGTGCAGCGTTTTCGCGCTTTCGTCGGCCGGCGCATGCGCGCCTTCGGGGCCGAGCATTTGCATTATGGCGACCCCCGCGGCAGCCGCGAGCTGCGCGCGGCGATCGCCGATCATCTGTTGTCGGCGCGCGGCCTGCGCTGCGACCCCGATCAGATCATGCTGACATCGGGCACGCTGCATGCGCTGCGCATCGTGCTGAGCGCGATCCTGAAGGCTGGCGACCAGGTCTGGTGCGAGGACCCGGGTTACCCCGCCGCGCGAAAAACCATCGCGCATTGCGGCTATCGGGCCGTGCCGGTTCCGGTCGACGAGCACGGGATGCAGGTCGCCAAGGGACGCGCTGCCGGCCCCAACGCGCGCGCGGCCTATGTCACGCCGTCGCACCAGTTTCCGCTGGGCGTGCAGATGTCAATGCCGCGGCGGCTCGAGCTTCTGGACTGGGCCAAGCAGGCCGGCGCTTTCGTGCTGGAGGACGATTACGACAGCGAGTTTCGCTATGACGGCGCACCGCTGATGTCGCTCGCCGGCATCGATCGCCTCCAGCGCGTGATCTACCTCGGCACGTTTGCCAAGACGCTGTTTCCCGGCCTGCGCATCGGCTATTGCGCCCTGCCCGAACGCCTGATCGCGGACGTGACGGCTGCGCGCGCAGCGCTCGACCGCTTCCCCGGCACGCTGATGGAAGGTGCGGTGGCCGACATGCTCAACTCCGGCGCCTTCGCCGCAAACCTCAAGCGCGTGCGAAAACTCTATCGCGACGCCCGCGATGCGCTGGCCGAAACGCTGGAAGCCGCATCCGATGGCGTGCTATCGGTACCGGTGCCATCGCAAGGCCTGCATCTCGTCGCCCGGTTCGATCCCTCGGTCGACCTGGCAGTGGCAGCGCGGGCCAAGCAGGCGGCCGGCGCGGAAGGCTGGCTATTGGCCGACACCTATTCGCGCGCGCGCCCTCTGCCCGGCTTCGTGCTGGGATTTTCCGGCCACGCGGTTCCACAGCTCATCGCCTCCGCCGAACGGCTCGCGCGGGAATCGCGCACCGCGCTGCGCACGAGGAACAGATCGGCCCGGCGGCCCTGACAAAGGTTCACTACCAGAATCGCGAGCCCGTCCTTACATTGCGGTATCAATGCCGGGATCTTTCGCCATGCTTTTCCGCCGTGCAGCTTGCCTCTCGCTCCTGATCTCCGCCGCGCTCGTGACGACGGCGCACGCCGTCACGGTCGGACGCGAGCAGGACATCACAGATCTCAAGCTGGGCCAGCGCGTGCAGGTGGACGACGGAACCTGTCCCGCCGGACAGGTCAAGGAAGTGCGCGGAACAAAGATGACCGACAAGGGCGTCGCGCGCACCAGCGCTTGCGTGCCGCGCTACGGTCCGAAGACGAAATAGTTACTGCTTCGCCGGATCGAACATGCACTGCAGGGTTGGCTTGGCGATCTTGGTGAAGGTCGGGCCGATCTCGCCCTGCTTGGACGTCGGCACCCAGTCGGTCTCGATGGTGGGCACGCCGGTCTCGCTGATGCCGCGCAACAGCGCTTCGCGCAGATCGCGGTCCTCGACGGCCGCCGCGGCGTGATCGTGCAGGCAGCCGCAGACTTCCTCGGGATGTTCCCACCGCCCGAGCATCCGCGGCGCGCACTGACGCACGAACTCAGTGCGGGGATCCGGTAACCTGGTGGGAGCGCGCACCTGCGCCTGGGCCGCATTGATCGTCAGAATGGACACGAAGGCAGCGGCGCAAAATCGAACGATCATGGTGGCCTTTATCGGCTGATTCTCTTGTTATCGATCAGAAGCGCGCGGCAACCACGATCGGCTGCGACGTTGTGGGGATGATCGGCGAGCCGCTGTACTGGAAGGTGCCGACACCGGGAAGACTGCCGTCCGGCGCGCCCGCGAGCGAAGAGCCTGCGATCACGAAACCGAAGGCAAGGATGAAGCTGAGCGCGCGCATGGTCTCGTCTCCGAATTCGGTGGCCGGCGGTGCGCCGTTCGTCGTTGTGAAGCTGATAACCATGGGCGGTTTCGCGCGTGATGCGCCAAAAGCGCAAAATGGTTTCATCTCCGTGAGAATTGTTTCGTCCGGCCCGGGACGACGACACAATTCTCCGAAAAGACCAATGTTTTCAGTCGGGTCTCGCAGCAAATCAAAGTGGCCTGCCAAGTTCCGGTTGCGGTGCGCGGACACACCGGACGCCGCCGCCGTCATGCTCCCGCCTTACCCGCTTCACACGCATTTTACGTTTTTCTGCTGAATGGAGCGGCAAACGAAGGCTGGGTCGAACCGAGATCACGTCGGCTGCGACCCAAGCCATCGAAGCCAGGACGCCCGGATCACCGGGCGCATTCACTTGAGGGATGGCCATTATGGCGGCGCAAGATCTCGCACTGCCGCGCGAGGCGGACCAACGGACGGACCGCGGAGATCAACGGTCGAATCGCGTCGCCTCAGTCGGCGCAATGTCGTTGCAGTCTGGCCGCGACTTTGAAGCCGCGCCACAAGCGTTCGTGCGGCTGACCGGCTCGCACCTTGTCAAACCGCGGGCCAGCCGCGCTGCGTGAAACGCTACCGCGTCACGGCGTGAACGCAAACGCTTCACGGAGTGAACGCAAGCGCGTCACTGAGTGAAGAACTCGCCGCACTTCTGGACGTTTGCGTCCGCCGGTCCCCACGGCATGATCGGCACGGTCGAGGTCGAGTTCTTCGGCGAGCCCTCGATCAGCCTGTCCGAATAGACCATGTAGACCAGCACGTTGCGCTTGGAGTCGCAGCCGCGCACGATCTGCATCTTCTTGAAGAACAGCGAGCGGCGCTGACGGAACATGTCGTCGCCCTGCTCCATCTTGTTCTTGAACTTGATTGGGCCGACCTGGCGGCAGGCCAGCGAGATGTCCGAGACCTCCTCGGCAAGGCCCAGCCAGCCCTTGAAGCCGCCCTTCTCCGGCACGGTGAAATGACAGGCGACTCCCTCGACTTCGGGATCGTCGAGACCATAGGTCGCGAGCTTGTCGTTCGGACTCATCCATTTGAACACGGTGGAGCGGCGGAAGATCAGATCGGGCTCGTCGGCGGCCGAAGCGGACGCCGCCGGCACGACCAGGGCCAGGAGGAAGAAAGCTAGGCCTTTCAATCGGATGCTGGAAAGACCGAGGAAACGAGATGACATGAAGTTCTCCGGTAACAAGTCGCCACAATGTAGGCATGAGGCAGCCGCTCAGGAAGACGACGGACAGACGGGCGCGGCCGCCGTTTACCGCTCCGTGAGGCTTTTTTGCTACGAGTTGGACAAATGTAGCTGATGGCAGAACCGCCCTGCTGGTGAACGCGTATCCCCTCTGCGAGACTAACTTCTGATTTGGATTATGGATTCGAGGATGAACAGCGTGAACGGGTCGGGTTTTTCAACCAAGCCGGCGCGGCTGTGGCAGGTCGCCATTTTGACGGCGGCGGGTGTGATCGGCGCGACCAGCCAGGCAGACGCAGCATTTTATTATTGGACGGATTATTCCGACGGGTCCTATTACGCCCGGCAGGACCGGCATCCCGAAATACCGCGCCAGAAGCCGCAGAAGCGCGGCGCTGCCGTCAAGAAGGAAGCTGTCGCCGGGAAGGAAGCCGGGACCAAGCCCCAAGGGCCGCTGGTCATCGTCGTATCGATCGACCGGCAGAAGGTCACGGTCTACGACACCAACGGCGTGTTCGCGGAATCTCCGGTGTCGACAGGCATGAAGGGCCATTCGACGCCGATGGGTGTGTTCAGCGTCATCCAGAAGCACAAATTCCACCACTCCAACATCTATAGCGGCGCGCCGATGCCGTACATGCAGCGGATCACCTGGTCCGGTGTCGCCATGCATGCCGGCGTGCTGCCGGGTTATCCGGCCTCGCATGGCTGCATCCGCATGCCGATGGCGTTCGCGGTGAAGATGTGGAACTGGACCAGGATGGGCGCGCGCGTCATCGTCGCGCCCGGCGAGATGACGCCGCACAGCTTCTCCCATCCCCTGCTCGCCTCGTCGCGCGTGCCGCCGCAGCCTGCGGCCAGCCTGGAGCCGCAGACCAATGTCGGCGACAAGGCCGACAAGGGCGCCGCGCCGACCACAGCCGCCGAGACCAAAACTGCCAGCGCCGACAGCGTGCTCGAGCTGCGCACCTCCGTCGGACACGTCGCGATGTCGGATGTGACCACGGGCAATGCGTCAGCCCGCGAGGAAGCCGCCGTGCCGGCTGACAAGACCAAGACGGCCGAGGCATCCGACGCGGCCAAGCCTCAATCGGAGGAAGCCGCCAAGCCGGCTAGCGACGACAAGCCCGCCACCGACAAGGTCGAAGCTGTCAAGACCGAGCCGGTCAAGACTGAAGCCGCGGACTCCGCGAAGACGCCCGATGCGCCGGCGCCTGCGCTCGCCGCCTCGCCCGACGCAAAGAAGGATGACGGCCGCGTTGCCGAACCGGCGGTGGCCGCAAAGCCGGAAGCGCCCAAGCGGGCGGGCCAGATCGCCGTCTTCATCAGCCGCAAGGATTCCAAGCTCTACGTACGGCAGAATTTCGCGCCGCTGTTCGAGGTCCCGATCACGATCGCCACGAGCGACCGTCCGCTCGGCACGCATATCTTCACCGCCGAGCTCGACAAGACCGACTCCAATGCGCTGCGTTGGTCGGTGGTGTCGCTGCCGGTCTCCGCCCGTTCCGCGGCCCGCGAGGACGACAGCCGCCTCACGCGCCGCAAGGATGGCGCTGCGGTGATCCCCGTCGCCGCCAAGCCTGTGACTGCCAAGCCCGTGGTCACGCCGGACAGCCCGGCCGCGGCCCTCGACCGCATCTCGATCCCCGCCGACACCATGGCGAAGATCAACGAGATGCTGACATCAGGCGGCTCGATCATCATCTCGGACCAGGGCATCAATCAGGGCGAGACCGGCGAAGGCACCGATTTCATCGTCCGCCTGTACTGACCTGTTTCCCGACGCCCCGATAACGCGGTGTTGACGAGGCAGGTCGCAGCGGCGGAGTAACATGCGGCCCGGATCATTTCGGGGGACGCCGTCATGATGAATCGCAGAACGATGCTCACCGCGGCGCTTGCAGGCATGCTCGTGCCGGCAACGCGCGCGCTCGCCGATGGCGGCATGAGCCGGATCTCGGCCTATGCCTTCTCCTTCCCCGCTTTGTCCGGCGACGAAATCCGCCTTGCCGCCTTCACTGGCAAGCCACTGCTGGTGGTCAACACCGCCTCGCTCTGTGGCTACACACCGCAATATGCCGGCCTGCAGGAGATCTGGAACGAGTTTCGCGC
Source organism: Bradyrhizobium sp. 25ACV (assembly GCF_054863005.1). NCBI lineage: Bacteria > Pseudomonadati > Pseudomonadota > Alphaproteobacteria > Hyphomicrobiales > Nitrobacteraceae > Bradyrhizobium > Bradyrhizobium sp. 25ACV. The sequence continues at coordinate 101,853 of NZ_JAVAYO010000024.1, read as the reverse complement.
GCGCGGGCTCACCGTGATCGGCGTGCCCTCCAACGATTTCGGCAGCCAGGAGCCGGGCGGCAGCAGCGAGATCACGGAGACCGCCCACCACCAATATGGTGTTACCTTCCCGGTTGCGGCCAAGGCGAATGTCGTCGGCGCGAAGGCGCATCCCTTCTACAAATGGGCCGCCGATGCGCGGCCGCGGGAAGTTCCGCGCTGGAACTTCCACAAATACTTGATCGGGCGCGACGGCTATATCGCCGAGGTCTTTCCGTCCGCGGTCGAACCGGCCGACACGCGGATCAAGACGGCCATTGCCAGGACGCTGGCCGATAGTTGACGCGCGGCGCCTCAATCCGGCTGGGCACAATTGTGGCGGGATGCCAAACAGCCGTTGCAATGGCGAGGGCCCACCATCTAGGCTAGGATCGTTTGGGGCAGGACGGTTTTTGCCGAGGGCGAAAAGCAGCGGCGGAACAACGGGATCAATCTCGAGGACAACACCATGCGTGTGGCGGCAGGACTGATTTTGGCAAGCGCGATGTCGGTTGCGATGACCGGCGCAGCATGGTCGCAGACCCCGGCCGCAAAGCCCGCAACTGCGACGCAAGCCGCACCGGCGGCAACGCCGGCCGCGGCCGCGCCTGCTGCGGCTCCGCCGGCAGCTCCCGCGGCAGCCGCCGCGCCGGCAGGCTTCGTCAATCCGCCTCCGCCCAAACAGGCGCCACAGCCGGCCCGCGCGGCCTGCAACACGCCGGGCGCGCTCGGTGTCGCCCGCACCGTCGAGATCGACACCACGGGTGGTCCCGGCTTCGGCTTCGAGCATTTCAAGGACCTCGACTTCCTGCGCGACAAGGAGGTGGTGCTGACCTTCGACGACGGCCCCTGGCCCAAGAACACGCCCGCCGTGCTGAAGGCGCTCGCCGATGAATGCACCACCGGCATCTTCTTCTCGATCGGCAAGCACGCGACCTACGAGCCGGAGATCCTGAAGCAGGTCTACAACGCCGGCCACACCGTCGGCACCCACACCTGGTCGCACGCCAATCTCAACAACAAGAAGCTCAACGAAGCGCAGCGCAAGGAAGAGATCGAGAAGGGCCTGTCCGCGGTGAAGTGGGCGCTCGGCGGCATCTCGCCCTCACCGTTCTTCCGCTTCCCGGCGCTTCAGCATCCGCCGGAGATGGTCACCTATCTCGGCAACCGCAACACCGCGATCTTCTCCTGCGATATCGACTCCTTCGACTTCAAGGCCTCCAAGCCCGAGAAGGTGGTCGAGACCGTGATGAAGAAGCTCGACACCAAGGGCAAGGGCATCATCCTGATGCACGACTTCCAGAAGCACACTGCGGAGGCCCTGCCCGAGCTGCTCAAGCGCCTGAAGGCCGGCGGCTACAAGGTGGTGGCGATGCGCGCCAAATTCCCGGCCACGTCGCTGCCCGAATACGACCAGGAGCTGCTCAAGGACGCCAAGCTGCCGACGGTGAGCCAGCGCCCGGTCAACTCCGTGGTGACGACCGTTTCCGAATAGACGGCCATTGTCTTTCCGTATCGAAGGCTACGTCATCGTCTCTGCGGACGGCATGCTCGCCGACGCGAGCCACGTCATGCCCGACAGCCTGAAGTTCGACGGCGACAAGCTGTTCTTCGAGCAGGCGCTCGATCGCGCCGCGCTGATCGTGCACGGCCGCAACTCGCATGAGCAGCAGCCGAATTCGCCGAAGCGCAAGCGGCTGATCCTGACCCGCAAGATCAAGGCGCTCACCGTCGATCCGGAGATGCCGAACGCGACGCTGTGGAATCCGGAACAGGCGAGCTTCGAGGAGGCCTGCGCCTTTGCCGATGTCGCCACCGGCATGGTCGCCATCATCGGCGGCCCAGCCGTGTTCGAGATGTTCATGGGCCGCTACGATACGTTCTGGCTGTCCGAAGCCCCGCATGTGCGCCTGCCCGGCGGCGAAGGCTGTTTCGTCGGCGTGCCCCAGCGGAGCCCGCAGGAGGTGCTGACGTCGCACGGGATGCAGCCGGGCGCGCCGTATTTGCTCGATGCGGCGCATGAGGTGACCGTGACACCCTGGCGCCGAACCTAGGCCCTCAGACGTCCCCGTACGCCGCCTCGGCCGGACGCGTGGTGCGGCCGTATCCCATGATCATGAACAAGGCGCCGATGATCGAGAGGTTCTTCAGCGCGTCGACCACCATCTTGGCATTGTCGGGCGGCGCCTGGTTCCAGAAGTCGTCGAACAGCACGGTCGCGACCGCGACATAGACGATCATCAGCATCGCGAAGAACCGCGCGCCGAAATTCAGCGCGATCATCAGCCCCGCGATGATCTCGAGCGCGCCGACCGCGATCGCCAGCAGCTGCGGCGTGGTCATGGCGGTGGCGGTCTCCACCTGCTTGGCGTAGGGCGCGACGATGTCGGGCACCACGACCTTGGTGGCGATGAAGTCGGCGGTCGCCTGGATGGCAAAGAGCTTCGTCGCGCCCGTGTAGATGAACAGCACGGCGAACAGGATTCGCCCGAAAGTCACGAACGCTGGCATGATCGGCCTCTTGGCAAAGCGCTAAGCACGGAACGCGCGAGGATTATGAAGAGTCACGCGCCGCTTTACAAACGGGGAAATGGAGAACTGAAAGCAATTCAAGATTTGCGAGGCGCGCGATGTAGTGGCGTTCCCTAGCGGAATCGAACCGCCTGGGCGAATTCGACCACCGCTCTCTCGGCGTCATGGCCGGGCTTGACCCGGCCATCCACGGCTTGTCCCGCGGCACGCAGATCGTGGATGCCCGGGACAAGCCCGGGCATGACGAGTTCGGGGAAATGTTGATCCCTTACGTGAACGAACCCTTACGTAAACAACGTCGGCTGCCGGGCCGCGCGCTCCTGCGCTTCTACGACCGCAACGGCCGTCATGTTGAGGATGCCACGCGCCGTCACAGAGGGGGTGAGGATATGCGCCGGGCGCGCCGGGCCGACCAGGATCGGGCCGACGGGGAGCGCGTCCGCCAGCGACTTGATCATCTGATAGGCGACGTTGGCGGTGTCCAGCGTCGGCATGATCAGGATGTTGGCCTCGCCCTCGAGATTGGAATGCGGCAACACCATTTTTCGCGCGGCAGCGGAGAGCGCAGTATCGCCCTGCATCTCGCCGTCGGCCTCGATCTCCGGATGCTTTTCCTTGAGCAGCTGGGTCGCGCGGCGCATCTTGCGCGAGGAATCGGTGTCGTAGCTGCCGAAATCCGAGTGCGAGACGAAGGCGATCTTCGGCTTGATGTTGAAGCGCTGGACGTGGACCGCGGCGAGCGATGCGATCTCGGCGAGCTCCTCCGCGCTCGGATTGGGGCGAACTTGCGTGTCGGCGATAAAGAAGGCGCCCTTGCTGGTGATCAGGAGTGCCAGCGCCGCGTAGTCGCTGATGCCCGGGCAAAAACCGACGATCTCGCGAACATGGCGCAGATGGCTCATGTAGCGGCCCTCGACGCCGCAAAGCATCGCATCCGCCTCCCCGCGCGTCACCGCGAGCGCAGCGATGACCGTGTTGTTGGTACGCACCACCGTGCGCGCCGCATCCGGCGTCACGCCGCGTCGCCCGGCGACCTCGACATAGGACTGCACATAGGAGCGATAGCGCGGATCGTCCTCGGGATTGACGAGATCGAAATCCTTGCCGGCGCGGATCGAGAGGCCGAAACGCTTGATGCGCGCCTCCACGACCGAAGGACGGCCGACCAGGATCGGCCGCGCCAAATTCTCCTCCAGCACCACTTGCGTGGCGCGCAGCACGCGCTCGTCCTCGCCTTCGGCGTAGATCACGCGGACCGGCTGGGTCTTGGCCTTGGCGAACATCGGCTTCATGACGAGGCCGGAGCGGAAGGCGAAGCGCTCGAGCAGCGCCCTGTACTCGTCGAAATTGGTGATGGGCCGCGTCGCGACGCCGGACTCCATCGCAGCCTTCGCAACCGCCGGCGCGATGCGCAGGATCAACCGGGGATCAAAGGGACTCGGGATCAGCGAGCCCGGGCCGAACCCTTGCGTCTCGCCGGTGTCGAAACCCTGCGCGACTGCGTCCGACGGCGCCTCGCGCGCGAGCTGCGCGATGGCCTCGACGGCGGCATGCTTCATCTCCTCGTTGATGGCGCTGGCGCCGACATCGAGCGCGCCGCGGAAGATGAACGGAAAGCACAGGACGTTGTTGACCTGGTTCGGATAGTCGGAGCGGCCGGTGCAGATCATGGCGTCGGGGCGCACCTTGCGCGCCTCCTCCGGCATGATCTCAGGCGTCGGGTTGGCGAGCGCCATGATCAGCGGCTTGTCGGCCATCGCCTTGGCCATCTCGGGCTTGAGCACGCCCGGCGCCGAGAGACCGATGAAGATGTCGGCGCCGCCGATGACGTCGCCGAGCGTGCGCTTCTCGGTCTTCTGCGCATAGACCGCCTTCCAGCGGTCCATCGTGGTGTTGCGGCCCTCATGCACGAGGCCGTCGATGTCGCAGACCCAGATGTTCTTGCGCTGCGCGCCCATCGACACCAGCAGATTCAGCGTGGCGATCGCCGCAGCCCCTGCCCCCGACGCGACGATCTTGACGTCGGACAGCTTCTTGCCGTTCAGGCGCAGGCCGTTGGTGATGGCGGCGGCGACGATGATGGCGGTGCCATGCTGGTCGTCATGGAAGACCGGGATCTTCATGCGCTCCTTGAGCTGCGCCTCGATCTCGAAGCACTCCGGTCCGCGGATGTCTTCCAGATTGATGCCGCCGAAGGTCGGCTCAAGCGCCGCCACGGTCTCGACCACGCGATCGATGGTGTCGGCGGCGATCTCGATGTCGAACACGTCGATACCGGCGAACTTCTTGAACAGGACGGCCTTGCCCTCCATCACCGGCTTGGAGGCCAGCGGGCCGATATTACCGAGACCGAGCACGGCGGTACCGTTGGAGACCACGGCGACCAGATTGGCGCGGGTGGTCAGCGTGGCGGCTTCCGCCGGATTCTTGGCGATCTCGGTGCAGGCCGCGGCGACGCCCGGCGAATAGGCCAGCGCGAGGTCGCGCTGGTTGGCAAGCGGCTTGCTTGCCTGGATCTCGAGCTTTCCAGGGCGCGGCAGACGGTGATAGGCGAGCGCCGCCTGGTGGAGATCATCAGAATAGGACGACATGCGGTGTCTCGCCTCGCGTTACCGGCCTCAAAATGCACGATCCGAAGCAGCTGTCCAAGCGGACCGTATTTCCGGGTCATGGAAACGGGATGAAGCACGCCGGGCGCCCCGGTGGCAACATCCGATTGCGCGCCCATCAACAGGGCGCGCGGTCAAATATTTGAAAACCATAGCTTTCCCTGGACCGCGCGGCGTTTCGCGAATATGGCAGGTTGCGCGGTGCAAAACGAGCAACTGGAGCTGGGAATGAAGCGAATCCTGATCGGCCTGATCGTGGCAGCCGTACTCGGCGCGGGCGGATGGTTCGGCTTCAACCTCTATGTCCAGCATCGCGCCACCGCTGAGGTCGAGGCAGCCTTCGAGCAGATCCGCGCAGGCGGCGGCAAGGCGAGCCATGGCAAGATCGGATTCGAACTTGGGACGCGCACGCTGACGATCGAGGATATCAATGTCGAGCCCGGCCAGCCGCAGCTCGCCAATGTCAAGGTCGCGAAGGTCACGGCCGTCGGTGTACGCAAGCCGGATGAGGCCCATTTCTCGGCCGACAGCATTGAAGTGTCCGGAGTCGAAGTAGCCTTCACGTCCACCGAGCGGGCGAAGCTGAAAGCTAACTACAAGATCCCGCAGATCAGCGCTCGCGACTTTTCCGGCCCGACCCGTGCAGACAGCACTCAGTTGTCCGGGTCGATCATCGACATGTACCGCTTCATGCTCGCGCAATACGCGACCGTCTCGGCGTCCTCGATCGTGGCGCCGACCGTCGCGGTCAGCGTCGATGCAGGCACCGGCAATGCCGGCAGCGGGGATTACGTCTATTCGGGTCTGTCGGTCCAGAACGTCAACCGCGGCAAAATCGAAACGACGAAGACGGACCGCATCACCTATGCGGTCGACCTGGCCCAACCGGGCAAGCCCTCGAAAATGACCGGCGAGCTGTCCGGTCTGGCCGCCTACGATTTCGACGCAGCCGCTGTCAGGGCCGCGCTCGATCAGCAAGGGTCGAGCGACGACAGTTTCCACAGGATCTATCGGCGCATCTCGGTCAACTCATACGTGGTGACGACCGCACCGGGCGTGCGCGTGCTGATCGACGGTATCACCTTTGACGACATCGCGATCCGGCCCTCCAAATTCCGCCCGGCCGAGATCATCGCGCTGGTCCCGGCCGACGGCTCGATCCCGACGCCGGCGCAGTCGCGCGACATGATGGAGAAGGTGGCCGACTTCTTCGAGGGCTTTCAGATCGGCAAGGCCGAGATCGGCAAGCAGACGGTCGAGACGCCGCAAGGGACGGGACGCCTCAACGCCGTCAAATACGATCAAGACAGAATAGCGCTGGAAGGCCTCGACATGCCGATGCCGCAGGGGCAGCTCAAGATGGAGCGTTTCGCGCTGAAGTCCTTCAGCGCGGCAAATCTGATGCGCTGGGCGGCAAGCCTCCGAACGCCCGGACAGGCGCCCTCGCCCGATCAGATGCTCGGCCTGTTCCGCGTGCTCGAAGGCGCCGAGATCAAGGGCGTGGTGGCGCCCTACAAGAATACGCGGCAGTTCGTCACTATCGACACGATCAGCCTGAACTGGGGCCAGCTGGTCGGATCGATTCCGAGCAAGGCCAATCTGGTCGTGAGGATGGTCGCGCCGACAGATCCCTCCAATCCGGCGCAGCGGCCGCTGGTCATGGCAGGAGTGGACAAGCTTGCGATCGACCTCGATCTCGGTGCGTCCTGGACGGAATCGTCCGGCGCATTCGCGCTCGCGCCGGCCACGCTCGATCTCGGCAACCTCGCCAAAGCGCAGGCCCGCTTTGGGCTTGCCAACGTCCCGCGCAGCCTGTTCACGACCGACCCGGTGCAGGCGATGGGCCAGGCGGCGCAGGTCGAGACCGGCACGTTCGAGCTCTCGCTGCGCGACAGCGGCGTCGTCGATCTCGTCGTGGCGCAGTTCGCGCGCATGCAGGACGTCAGCCGCGACGCCGCGCGCAGCGCCATCGTCGCGATGATCAGGGCGCAGGGCGAGAAGATCACAGGGGCCAATGGCGACGTGAAAATGGCGGTCGATGCGCTCGCCGGTTTCGTCGAGACGTCAGGGCAGACGCTGACCGCCAAGCTAACGCCCCGCGCCAAGGTGCCGCTGATGCAATTGATGCAGCTGTCGCAAAGCGACCCCGAGGGCGCGCTGGCGCAGTTCAGGATCGAGGCGTCGACGGGATTGTAGGCAACAGCGGTGGTCTCGTGTCCCGGGCGCGCTGCAACGCCCTTAGCGTTGCTGCGCAGAACCGGGACCCAGAAAGCTGCCGCTTACCGAGACATGGGCCCCGGCTCAGCAGCGCACCGCTGAAGTAGCGCTGCGCTGCGTCCGGGGCACGGGCAACTCGCCTCGCCTCACTTCTGCGGCAGATTCACCCGCACATGCAGCTCGCGAAGCTGTTTTGTGGTCGCATCCGACGGCGCGCCCATCAGCAAATCCATCGCCTGCTGGTTCATCGGGAACAGCGAGATCTCGCGCAGATTGTTCGTGCCGCAAAGCAGCATCACGATGCGGTCGACGCCCGCGGCCATGCCACCATGCGGCGGGGCGCCATACTGGAAGGCGCGGTACATGCCGCCGAAGCGATCGACCACTTCCTGCTCGCCGTAACCTGCGATTTCGAACGCCTTCACCATCGCTTCCGGCACGTGGTTGCGGATGCCGCCCGAAGCGATCTCGTAGCCGTTGCAGGTGATGTCGTACTGGAACGCCTTGATGGTCAGCGGATCCTGGCCCTTCAGCGCGTCAAGACCGCCCTGCGGCATCGAGAACGGGTTGTGCGAGAAATCGACCTTCTTGTCGTCCTCGTTGTACTCGTACATCGGGAAGTCGACGATCCAGGCGAGCTCGAACCGCTCCTTGTCGGTGAGGTTCAATTCCTCGCCGACCTTGTTGCGGGCAAGGCCCGAAAACTTCCAGAACTTGTCGGGGTCGCCGGCGACGAAGAAGGCGGCATCGCCTTCCTTGACGCCGATCTGCGCGCGGATCGCGGCGGTGCGCTCCGGCCCGATGTTGTTCGCAAGCGGACCTGCGCCCTCACCTCCCTCGCGCCACATGATGTAGCCGAGGCCAGGCTGGCCCTCGCCCTGCGCCCACGAATTCATGCGGTCGCAGAACGCGCGGCTGCCGCCGCCAGGGGCCGGGATCGCCCAGACCTGGTTCTTGGGGTCTTCGAGCATGCGTGCAAAGACCTTGAAGCCGGAGCCGCGGAAGTGCTCGGAGACGTCCTGCATCTCGATGGGGTTGCGCAGGTCCGGCTTGTCGCTGCCGTACTTGCGCAACGCCTCGGCGAACGGAATCCGGCGCCAGCCCTTCGTGACGGGCTTTCCTCTCGCGAACTCCTCGAACACGCCGGTGATGACCGGCTCCATCGCGGCGAACACGTCTTCCTGCGTCACAAAGCTCATCTCGACGTCGAGCTGATAGAATTCGCCCGGCAGACGATCGGCGCGCGGGTCCTCGTCGCGGAAGCACGGCGCGATCTGGAAGTAGCGATCGAAGCCCGACATCATCAGCAGCTGCTTGTACTGCTGCGGCGCCTGCGGCAACGCGTAGAACTTGCCGGGATGGATGCGCGAGGGCACCAGGAAGTCGCGCGCGCCTTCCGGCGAGGACGCGGTCAGGATCGGGGTGTTGAACTCGAAGAAGCCCTGCCCCTCCATGCGCCTACGCATCGACTTGATGATCTCGACGCGCGTCATGATGTTCTGGTGCAGCTTTTCGCGGCGCAGGTCGAGGAAGCGATACTTCAGGCGGATGTCTTCAGGATATTCCTGGTCGCCGAACACAGGCAGCGGCAGATCGCCGGCCGGACCCAGCACCTCGATCTCGGTGACGTAGATCTCGATCTTGCCGGTCGGCAGATCGTCATTGTCGGTGCCCTCGGGGCGCCGGCGGGCGTTGCCGTCCATCCGCACCACGAATTCCGAGCGCAGCTTCTCGGCCAGCGAGAATGCCGGCGAGTCCGGGTCGACCACGCACTGGGTCAGGCCGTAATGGTCGCGCAGGTCGATGAACAGCACGCCGCCATGGTCGCGGACGCGATGGACCCAGCCTGACAGGCGGACCGTCTCGCCGATGTTGCTCTCGCGGAGCGCGCCGCATGTATGTGACCGGTAGCGATGCATGGTCGTCCCAAAAATGATGTCGGAGGAAACGAATCGGACGGCCTGTAAGGGCCGGTCCGAGATTGCGGCAGGGTTTACCCGACGAGACCCAAGGCGGCAACCAAGGGAACGGCCTGTTTTGGGGCTGGATGCGCCCATTTTTGGCTTATTGGGACCCGAGCCTTTGCCATCAGGCGTTCCAGCCCTATCTTGAGCCCATGACGGTCCATTTCCCCTTCCAGAACTCCTATTCGGCGCTGCCGGACAGCTTCTTTGCCCGCGTCGCGCCGACCCCTGTCGCGGCCCCCCGGCTGATCAAGCTGAACCGGCCGCTGGCGGTCCAGCTCGGGCTCGATCCCGACTTGCTGGAGACCCCTGAGGGCGCGGCGATCCTGGCCGGGAAGACGGTTCCCGCAGGCGCCGACCCCATCGCCATGGCCTATGCCGGGCACCAGTTCGGGCAATTCGTGCCGCAGCTCGGCGATGGCCGCGCCATCCTGCTCGGCGAGGTCATCGACAGAAACGGCGTCCGCCGCGACATCCAGTTGAAGGGAAGCGGCCCCACCCCGTTTTCCCGCCGCGGCGACGGCCGCGCCGCGCTCGGGCCGGTCTTACGCGAGTACATCGTCAGCGAAGCGATGCATGCGCTGGGCATCCCGACCACGCGCTCGCTTGCCGCCGTCGTTACCGGCGAGCACGTCATCCGCGAGACCGCGCTGCCCGGCGCGGTGCTGACGCGTGTTGCTTCCAGCCATATCCGCGTCGGCACCTTCCAGTTCTTCGCCGTGCGCCGCGACACCGAGGCGATCCGCCGGCTCGCCGACCACGTCATCGCCAGGCACTATCCCGAACTAGTCGGCGCCGAGCGGCCCTATCACGCGCTGCTCGCCGGCGTCGTCGCCCGTCAGGCCGACCTCGTCGCGCGCTGGCTGCTGGTCGGCTTCATCCACGGCGTGATGAACACCGACAACAGCTCCATCTCCGGCGAGACCATCGATTACGGCCCCTGCGCCTTCATGGACGCCTACAACCCTTCGCAGGTGTTTTCCTCGATCGACGAGATGGGCCGCTACGCCTACGCCAACCAGCCGCGCATCGCGCTGTGGAATTTGACCCGCCTCGCCGAGTGCCTGCTGCCGTTGTTCTCCGACGAGCAGGAGAAGGCGGTGGCCGAAGCCCAGGACATTCTCGGCGCCTTCTCCGAGATTTTCAGCACGGCTTATCAAGCCGGCTTGCGCAAAAAGGTCGGCCTGTTCACGGAGCGTGAAGGCGACGACGCCCTGATCCAGGACCTGCTCGAAGCCATGGCCAAGAACCAGGCCGACTTCACCCTCACCTTCCGCAAGCTCGGCGATTCCGCCGTTGATGACAGCGCGGATGCGCGTGCGCAGTTCATGGAGCCCGCAGCCTTCGACGAGTGGTCCGGCCGCTGGCGCGCCCGCATCGCGCTGGAGCCGCAGAGCGCTGCCGACCGACAAGCCGCCATGCACGCCGTCAATCCGGCCTTCATCCCGCGCAACCACCGCGTCGAGGCTGTGATCCAGGCTGCGGTCAACGACGACGACTACGCCCCGTTCGAGGAGCTGGTGCAAGTGCTGGCCAAGCCGTTCGAGGACCAGCCGGAGTTTGCCGCCTACGCCGATCCGCCGCTGCCGGACCAGCGGGTATTGCGGACGTTTTGTGGGACGTAGACCTGTTCTGGATTGCAAGATGACGCAGCTCTCGGCCCTGACAGATGACGAGATCGAAGCGATCAAGGCGCGCTGCGAGCAGGCGACCGCGGTCCTTGGAAATCGTTCATCGAGAAGCGCGATAAACTAAGCGGATCGGACTTCGTCCAGACCGGAGGCGAAGACATCTACCTCACTGGCGCGACGCTCGCCGATCAGGAATTCATCGCCAACGCGCGACAGGACATTCCGAGATTGATCGCCGAGATCAAGCGCCTGCGCGCGATCGACCGTTAGCTCGATCCGCGGGACAAGAACCAAGTTTGCGCGCTTAGATTAGCTCTGCTCCGCGCAGCACCGCAACTCAAGGTAAGCCGGAACTTTGAATTACCCCTTCGGCTAATCCACCGTGCGCAGCGCGCTGCTGTGGACACGGGAACCACTGTCATCAAACTGAAACACACGCGCTCTAACCGCCTGTCAGGGTCGTCCTGCCGGAGGCACCCATCCTCCAACCGTCCCGACAAAGCGCGCCATGCCCTTCAAATTCATCCACCTCACCGACACGCATCTGGCGAACCCCGGCTTGACGCTCTATGGCCTCGATCCGCGCGCGCGGCTGGATGCGGCGATTGCCGACATCAACACGCATCAGTCCGACGCCGCCTTCGCTGTCGTGACCGGCGACCTCACCCATTGGGGCGAGCCGGAATCTTACGCCAATTTCGCAGACGCAATGGCCGCGCTGAAGATCCCGTACATCGCCATGGTCGGCAATCACGACCGCCGCGTCACCTGCCTCGACGCGCTGAAGGCCGCGCCGCGCGATTCAAACGGCTTCGTGCAGGGCACGCGCACCACCGACCATGGCCTGTTCGTCTTCCTCGACACGCTGGACGAGACCAGCCACGCCGGCGAGATGTGCGCCAAGCGCTTCGACTGGCTCGCGAAGACGGTCGCGGCTGCACCCGCCGACCAGCAGTTCGTCGTGTTCATGCATCACCCGCCCTTCCCGATCGGCGTCCATGCGATGGACGAGATCGGGCTGAAACAGAGCGCGGAGTTCGCCGAGGTGATCGCGCCCTATCGCGCGCGCATCCGCCACCTCTTCTTCGGCCATGTGCACCGGCCGATCTTCGGCAGCTACGGCAAGATCCCGTTCTCCACCCTACGCGGCACCAACCACCAGGTCTGGTTCGAGCTCGACGCTGACGCGCCGCATCTGGCCAGCCACGAGCCCCCCGCCTATGGCGTCGTGCTGATCGACGACGAGAACCTCGTCGTGCACAGCCACGACTTCCTCGACACCAGTCTGCGCTTCCCCTTCGAGCCACCGGCGGGAGTGGACGGCCGCGACTATGCCCTCAACTTTCCGGCGCGCTGAGATGAGCCTCGCCGAACCCGCGGCTCTTCCGGTCGCGACCTCGGCGGCGCCGCGCCTGGACGTCCTGAAGCGCCTCGGCACACGCTTCAAAGCTTCGCTGCCCGCCTATCTCCTGTTGCTGCCCTCGCTGGTCTTCCTCGCGCTGTTCACCTATGGCGCGATGGGCCGCGTATTCATCGATGCGCTCTACCAGCGCGCCACACCGAAGGCGCCGGTCCGCTTCATCGGCCTCGACAACATCGCAGCGGTGCTGGCCGACCCCGCCTTCTCCGGCGCGGTCGTCAACAATCTCGTCTATGCGGTCGGCACTGCGGTCCCCAGCATCGGCCTCGCGCTGCTGTTCGCGTTGGCGCTGTCGCGCACCAACGCCGTCAGCAGCGCGCTGCGTGCGGCGCTATTCCTGCCGGTGCTGATCCCGATGGTCGCGGCCTCCGCGCTGTTCATGTTCATCTTCCTGCCCAATGTCGGCCTGCTCGACTACTATATCGGCCGCTTGCTCCCGGTGCTGCCGAACTGGCTCGGCGACCCCGACATCGCGCTCTATGCGATCATGGTCATCACGATCTGGAAGAACGCGGGCTATTACATGCTGTTCTTCCTCGCCGGCCTTCAGGCCGTGCCGGAAGACGTGATGGAGGCCGCGCATCTCGACGGCGCCGGGCCGTACATGCGCTTCCGCCACATCATCCTGCCGGAGCTCAAGCCCACTTTCCTGTTCGTCATCGTGATCGCCACGCTCAACGCGGTGACGCAGGTCGACCACGTCTTCGTCATGACCCAGGGCGGACCGTCGAACTCGACCAACCTCGTGCTGTTCTACATCTACCAGCAGGCGGTCGAGCATTACGACGTCGGCAAGGCCTCGGCCGCGACGCTGCTGACGCTCGCCGCACTGATGGGCCTCACCGCCCTCTCCTTCCGCACCATGGCGAACCGCGAGGGTGGACCATGAAGCTGATAGACCGGCTCTACAAGGACGCCCCGCTCGCCACCCGCGGCGAGATCACGCCCAAGCTCGGCTTCGCGCTGACGGTGCTGCTCGCGATCGTCTGGCTCATCCCGTTCCTGTGGATGGTCGTGGCGACGCTGCGCCCGGCCTCCGACGGCATCAATGCCATGGCCGAGCTGATGCCGAGCCTCAAGCCGACGCTCGACAATGTCAGGGATGCCTGGGATATCGGCGATTTCCCGCGCTACACGCTCAACACCACGATCATCTGCGCTGGCATTTTGCTGGTGCAGTTCGCCACGATCACGCTGGCGGGCTTTGCCTTTGCGCGCCTCGCCTTCGTCGGCAAAACGCTGATCTTCTATCTGTTCCTGATGCAGCTGATGCTGGTGCCGGTGCTGCTGATCGTACCGAACCTGTCGCTGGTGGCGCAACTCGGCCTCTACGACACGCTCACCGGCGTGATGATGCCGTTCTTCGCCTCCGCCTTCGGCACCTTCCTGATGCGCCAGGCGTTCGAAGCCATTCCGACCGAGCTGGAAGACGCAGCCCTGATCGATGGCGCCAGCCTGTTCCAGCGCATCCGTCACATCTACGTGCCGCTGTCGATGCCGAGCTTCTCGGCCTTCGCCATCATCTCCGTCACTAGCCACTGGAACGACTTCCTGTGGCCGCTGATGGTGATCAATTCGCCAGACAAGCGGCCGCTCACGGTCGGCCTCTCCGTCTTCACCAAGACCGCCGAGGGCACGCAGGCCTGGGGCACCATCGCCGCCGGCACGCTGATGGTGATCGCGCCGCTGCTCATCACCTTCCTGATCTTCCAGAAGCGCTTCATCAGCTCTTTCGTCACCTCAGGCATCAAATAGGAGATTTTTCGATGCTGTTCTCCCGCAGGCTCATGCTGGGCCTCGCCATCGCAGGCTCTATGGCAGGCGCCCTCGCGCTTCCGGCTCTCGCCGGCGAAGGCCCGACCGAAATCGATTTGTTCTTCCCCGTCCCCGTCGACGGCAAGCTCGCCCGCGACATGGGCACCTTGATCAAGGAGTTCAACGAGACCCATCCGGACGTCAAGGCGACCGCGGTCTACACCGGCTCCTATGACGACACGCTGATCAAGACGCGCGCCGCAATCAAGGCCGGCAAGCCGCCGTCCGCCGTGATCATGTCGGCCAACTTCCTGCTCGACATGCAGATCGAGAACGAGCTCACCAATCTCGATGCCCTGATCAAGGCCGACGGCACCACCAAGGAGCAGTTCCTCGGCCAGTTCTTCCCCGCGCTGCAAGGCAATGCTGTGATCAACCGCTCGGTCTACGGCGTGCCCTTCCACAATTCGACGCCGCTGCTCTACATCAACGCCGACAAGGTCAAGGAAGCCGGCCTCGATCCGAGCAAGCCGCCGCAGACCTGGGCCGAGCTCACCGACTGGGCCAAGAAGCTCACCAAGCGGGAGGGCGACAAGGTGACCCAATGGGGCATCGCGATCCCCTGTGCCTACGACTATTGCGGCTGGATGATGGAAACGCTGACCATGAGCAATGGCGGGCGTTACTACAACGAGGAGTTCGGCGGCGAGGTCTATTATGACACGCCCTCGATGCTTGGCGCGCTGACCTGGTGGAATGACCTTGTCTACAAGCACAAGGTCCACGCGCCCGGCGCCACGCCCGGCCCTGCCGTCAGCACCTCCTTCATCTCAGGCAATGCTGCGATGATGATGCTGTCGACGGGCTCACTCACTTACGTGCGCGACAACGCCAAATTCGCCTACAACGTCGCCTTCATCCCGCGCAACGTCCGCAACGCCGTGCCGATCGGCGGCGCCTCGCTGATCGTTCCGGCCGGGCTCGAGGCCGACAAGCAGAAGGCCGCCTGGACGCTGATCAAGTGGATGACCTCGCCCGAGAAAAGCGGCTGGTGGAGCCGCGCCACCGGCTATTTCGCGCCCAACATGGCCGCCTACAAGACGCCCGAGATGGTGGACTTCCTCAACAAGAACCCGGACGCCAAGACCGCTGTCGAGCAGCTCGACGTGGCAAAACCCTGGTTCGCGACCTACAAGACCGTCCCCGTCCGCAAGAACCTCGAGGACGAGGTGATGCTGGTCCTCAACGGCAAGAAGCAGCCGAAGGAAGCCCTCGCCGCCGCCCAGAAGGCCGCGGATGAGACGCTCAAGCCGTACAATGCAGAGACGTCGCTGAAGCTGCCGTAAGGCCACTTCAAACGGCAAACGTATTTCGGCGCTCCGCCATGTGGGGCGCCGAATTCGTTTGGACGGGCCGGTTCAGATCGTCACGACAATCTTGCCGAACTGCGTGTTCGACTCCAGGAAGCGATGCGCCTCGACAATATCCTCGAACTTGAACGTTCGCGCGATGATCGGCTTCAACGTGTCGTCCGCCACCCCATCGCGGATGAAAGCCTTGGCCCGCCCAAGTCGCGTCGGATCGCGGACGATCTCGTGCACGAGGTAGCCGCGCAGGACCAGGCTCTTGGTCAACACGTTGAAGAGCGGGAACGGCGTCGGCTCAGGGCTCAGCCCGCCATATTCGATCAGGATGCCGCCCGGCGCCATCGCCGCAGTCAGCCGCTCGAACGCCGGACCGCCGACGGCATCAAGCACCACACGGACGCCGTTTGAACCGGCGATCTCCGCCAGCCGCGCTGCGATATCCTCCTCGTCTGAGGCCACGACGTCAGCGGCACCGGCATCGAGCAAGGCCCGCCGCTTGGCCGATGTCCGGGTCAGGGCGACCGGGACAGCCCCGATCCGGTTGGCGATCTGGATTGCTGCAAGCCCGACACTGCTCGATGCCGCCGTGATGGCGACCACGTCCCCTCGCAAGAGTCCGGCGATGTCAACCAGCGCGCCGTAGGCCGTCAGATACTGCATCCATAGCGCTGCCGCTGTCTCGAAGCTTAGATCGGGTGGATGCTTTACGACGAGTTCGGCCGGAAAAGCTGCGAGCTCCGCATAAGCCGGCCATCGCACCATGGATGTCGGCGGCACGATACTGACGGCATCGCCCGGCGCAAAGCCGGCCACGCCTTCTCCGACAGCCTCGACAAGACCCGCCGCCTCGAGACCAAGACCGGACGGAAATTGGGCGGTCTCGATGTAGGACCCCGACCGTAACAGGGCTTCCGCACGGTTGAGGCCGAGCGCCCTGATCCGAATCTGAACCTCGCCCTTCGCCGGCGGCGGAACGTTGACGGTCTCGATACCCAGCACTTCGGGACCGCCATGGCGGTGAAAGCGAACGACGCGGGTCATGGATCCACTCCAAAACAGTTGAACTGAATGGCGCTATGCCAATCCTAAGGAAGTGGATAAATCGGCAAAGTATGCGAACAGTCGAAACCAGGAGTTTTCAATCATGGACCGCCTGACCAGCATGGCCGTGTTCGTTCGGGCTGTCGACCTCGGCTCGTTCGCGGCTGCGGCCGACGCCCTGGAGATGTCGGGGCCGATGGTCGGCAAGCATGTGCGCTTCCTCGAAGAGCGCCTCGGCGTCCGCCTCCTCAACCGCACCACACGGCGACAGAGCCCGACCGAGGCTGGCCAGGCCTATTACGAGCGCTGCCGCGCAGTGCTCAGCGAGGCCGAAGCCGCCGACGCCGTCGTTGCCGACGAGCGTTCCGAGCCGCATGGAAAGCTGCGGGTGACCATGCCTTCCTTGCTCGGACGGCACTGCATCGCCCCGCTGTTGATGAAGCTCGCGCGAAAGTATCCGCATCTCGAGCTCGACCTCTCCTTCGGCGACCCGATCGCTGACATCATCGAGGCCGGCTACGATCTTGCGATCCGGACCGGCGATCTCGATGATCAATCCGGCCTGATCGCGCGGCGCATCGCAAGCCAGCGCATGGTGGTGTGCGGCGCTCGCACGTATTTGCGCATCAACGGCAAGCCGAAATCGATTGACGATCTCTCCGCGCATCAGGCGATCATCTATCGCCGCCGCGGGCGCGTTCGGCCGTGGCTGTTTCCGCAAACAGACCAGCCTCCGCGCGAGATCATGCCATCCGGCAGGCTGAGGCTCGACGATCTCGAGGCGATTGCCGATGCCGCCACGCAGGGCATGGGGCTCGCCTGGCTACCGTACTGGCTGGTTCGCGAGCGCCTCGCAACCGGAGCGCTCATCAGGCTCCTCAGCGGTCAACCGGAATTCCTCTACGAATGCCACGCGCTCTGGCCGCGCTCACCCCGGTTGCCGCCAAAGGTCCGCGTGGCCGTGGATACCTTGGCCGCAGCCCTGCCGAAGCTGATGACATGAAGGGCGGTTTCCGCCGTTAACCCCTCATCCACCATCCGGCCCACCCCGCCGCCGGTAACCATTGCAATTAACAGACCCTCAACGCGCCCCCGACAAATCTATCAATGTTTCTGGAGGTTTCGCCGTGGATCTGTTGGTTTTCGAGTTCCTGGGATTGGCATTGGTCGCCATGTGCGTGATCGTGGTGGCGTTGCCCTGCGCCCGCAAATCCTCGCACCGGGTCCGCTACGAATAGGAATTTCGTCGGAAAAAGCGATTCCGGTCCAAATTCAAGGCTCGAATTCGCATCGAGCCCCTTGACATCACAGCACTTTCGGCAGAACGGCTGATATCAAGTGTCATGGGCCGTTCATGGATTTGATTACCACCACCGCTGACCTCGCGGCTGCCTGCAGCCGGCTGGCCAAGCACCCCGTCATTACCGTCGATACCGAGTTCCTGCGCGAGACCACCTACTACCCGCTGCTATGCGTGGTGCAGATGGCCAGCGCCGAGGAAGCCGTCGTCGTCGATACCCTGGCCGAGGGGATCGACCTCAAGCCGTTCTTCGAGCTGATGGCCAACGAGGCCGTGCTGAAGGTCTTCCACGCCGCCCGTCAGGACATCGAGATCATCTGGCACCAGGCCAACATCATCCCGCATCCGGTGTTCGACACCCAGGTTGCCGCGATGGTGCTGGGGTACGGCGACAGCATCGCCTATGACGCGCTGGTCGAGAAAGTCACCGGCCACCGCCCCGACAAGACCCACCGCTTCACCGATTGGTCACGCCGGCCGCTGACCAAGGAGCAGATGCATTACGCCGTGTCCGACGTCACGCATTTGCGCGACGTGTTCGCAGCGCTCGATGCCGACCTCAAAAAGCGCCGCCGCAGCGAATGGGTCTCCATCGAGATGGAGGTCCTGACCTCCCCCCGAACCTACGATTTCCACCCCGAGCGCGCCTGGGAGCGGCTGAAGACGCGCGTGCGCAAGCCGAAGGATCTCGCGGTGCTGATGGAGGTCGCGGCCTGGCGCGAGCAGGAGGCGCAGAGCCGCGACGTGCCGCGCGGCCGCGTGCTGCGCGACGAGGCCATCAGCGATATCGCGACCCACGCGCCGAACACGCTGGAGAAGCTCGCCCATCTGCGCTCGGTGCCGAAGGGGTTCGAGAAGTCCAAATGGGGCGCGGACATCGTCGCCGCGGTCGAGCGCGGGCTAGCGCGGGATTTTGCGACGCTGCCGAAGCTGGAGAAGCCGCGCAACAACAACAATGGCGCCGCCATCGTCGAGCTGTTGAAGGTGTTGCTGCGCATGACCGCCGAGAAGCATGCGGTCGCCAGCAAGGTGATCGCGACCGTCGACGATCTCGAGGAGATCGCGGCCGACGACGAAGCCGACGTGCCGGCACTGCGCGGCTGGCGCCGCGAGCTGTTCGGCGACGCTGCCTTGAAGCTCAAGCGCGGCGAGCTGGCGCTGGCGGTCGAGAAAGGCCGCGTGATCGGCGTGCAGCGGGCGTAGGGCTCAACTGGAAGCCACCAAGGCGCAAACTGTTGCTCGTCATCCTGAGGTGCGAGACGCGTGGTGCAGAGCACCACGCGGGGAGCCTCGAAGGATGAACGCCCGTGCTGCTACAGCCGGGCCGTCGCCCTTCGAGGGCCGCTGAAGAAGCGGCCGCCTCAGGGTGACGGTGTAGATTTGAGGCCGGTGTACCCTACGCCGGCGTCAGCTTCGCCACTTCCGCCTTCATGTCGTTCAGCACACCCGAGATCGCGGCGACGAGGTCGTCGATCTGCGCCTTGGTGACGATCAGCGGCGGGCAGATGGCGATGGCGTCCAGCATGTTGCGCGAGATCACGCCGCGCTCCTGGAGCATGCGGCTGGCGATGCCGCCGACGGCGCCCGGCGTCGCGGCCGCCGTCTTGCGTCCCTTGTCGAGCACGAGCTCGATCGCCGCGATCATGCCGACGCCGCGGACCTCGCCGACCAGCGGATGACTGGTGAGCTCGCGCAGTCTGCCCTGCATGTAAGCGCCGAGCTCGGCGGCATGTGCGACCAGGCCGCGCTCCTCGATGATCTTGAGGTTTTCCAGCGCAACCGCCGATCCGACCGGATGACCGCCCGCAGTGAAGCCGTGGCCGAGTACGCCGATCTTGTTGCTCTCGTCCGCGATCGGCTCGAACATGCGGTCGTTCATGATGATCGCCGAGAACGGGAAATAGCTCGAGGTGATCTGCTTGGAGACCACGAGCACGTCAGGCTTGATGCCGTAGGTCTCGCAGCCGAACATCTTGCCGGTGCGGCCGAAGCCGCAGATCACCTCGTCGGCGACCAGCAGGATGTCGTACTTGTTCAGGACTGCCTGGATCTTGTCCCAATAGGTCGCCGGCGGCACGATGACGCCGCCCGCGCCCATCACCGGCTCGCCGAAGAACGCCGCGATCGTATCTGGCCCTTCCTTCTGAATCAGCGCGTCGAGCTCCTCGGCCCGGCGCGTCGCAAACGCTTCCTCTGTCTCGCCGGGCGCGCCGTCCTTGTAGAAATGCGGCGAGCCCGTGTGCAGGATGTTCGGCAGCGGCAGGTCGAACGAGCGGTGGTTGTTCGGCAGGCCCGTGAGGCTCGCCGAGGCAATGGTGACGCCGTGATAGGCGCGCATCCGGCTGATCACCTTCTTGCGCTGGGGCTGGCCGAGCGCGTTGGAGCGATAGGCGATCAGCTTGAGGACGGTGTCGTTGGCTTCCGAGCCGGAATTGGTGAAGAACACCTTGCTCATCGGCACAGGCGCGAGCGCGACCAGCTTCTCGGCAAGGTCGATTGAGGGCCCGTGCGATTTGGCGGAGAACGTGTGATAGAACGGCAGCGCCTGCATCTGCTTGTGCGCAGCCTCGACCAGTCGCTTCTCGTTGAAGCCGAGCCCGACGCTCCACAGGCCGGCCATCGCCTCGAAATAGCGCTTGCCCGACGCATCGAAGACGTAAGGACCCTCGCCGCGCTCGATCACCAGGGGACCCGCCTGCTGATGGGTGCGCGCGTTGGTGTAGGGATGGAGCTGATAGGCTACATCCCGGGCCTCTTGCGAATTGGGCAGCATGGACATTTGCGGAGATCCTTGAAAGCGTCACGTCGCAGGCATAGCCGGCGTCATCACTCGATGATCAAGTACCTTGGCTATTGCGACAGCGCAGAACTTGCAACGCCAATTCGTCGGCAGCAAGCGCTCAGCAGCGATGCACAAAGATGCACGCGACAAAGCTGCACGTGACATTGCCGCACGTGACAAATCCGCTCATGGCGAAGCAACACGTGGAGCAGCTCTCATGCCGCGTCGTCGTCATGCCCGTCGTCAGTGCCGGTGGTGGCTTCCCTCACCTCCACCAGCGCCATCGAGAGCAGATAGACCGTCGTCGGCAAACCAAGCCCGCGCGCCCTCTCGGCCGCACGCGACAGATCGCTCGCCAGCTCCTTGAGCTCGTCTCCCCGTGACAATCTCTCACCCCATCCGCCGGTTGCGGCCGCCTACACCGCAACGGCGCCGCTGGTTCTGATCAGTTCGGCGCTGGACTGGATTGTAGCAAAATTCCCGATGACATTCACTACCGCACGCTTATAGGCGGCGGCATCGCCCGTACCCGGCTGCCGGCAAGCCACGGCGTCAGCGACGATTTGGTAGCGATGGCTGCGGTGAAACCCATCAACGGCAGTGGCCAGGATGGTTTCGTCCAGGGAAAAACCGATCAGAATGCAGCGCACAGCCCGGATATTGGACATGTAGTCCACAAACCGCGACGAGCTGTAGGCCGAGGGCAGCGGATGGTCGAATGTCATCTCTCCCGGCCGCGGCTTGGTCTCCGCGATCCAATCGGTCAGCCTCGATGCCGGATTGAACCATGCCGCCTGCGCGATCCGCTTCAGATGCATCACCGGCCAGAGATTGGCCCGCCACAAGGTCAGGAGTTCCAGGCAGCGCGCAGTGACGGCGTCGCCGTCGAGGACGACGTGGCGGCGCCCAGGGGTCAGATATTCGACCTGGAGATCCGCGCAGACCAGGATCGGCGGATCATCGTGGATGGAAGCCAGCATTGTCTTGCGCAGAGCTGCACCAATTTCAACGGTCGGCGAGCGCGAGGTCCCGCAGCGGTGAGGTCACCGCCCGCCCCGCCGAAGCGTCGAGCACGCCCGGCCGGTCCCAATCGCCTTCGGGGCGGATGATCACGTAGGGATCGCTGTCCAGCGTGATCGCGTCCGGGCCCGGCTCGATTTCCAGCAGCATTTCCGTGTAGGAAAAATCCGAGAACGTGACCTTGCGATTGTGGCCGAGCGGCTTGGCGCCGAAATGGGCCCAAAAATCGACCAGCCTGTCCTGTGCCTGGCCGTAGATCTTGCGAAAGCCCTTGCGCTTCACATAGTCGACGCTGGCCTGCACCAGCTTGAACGAGACGCGCGAGCGCCGGTATTGGTGACGCACCGCGAGCCGCTCCACCTTGGCGAAATCGCCGAAGAAGCGCACCCGCAGGCAGCCTGCGGGCTCGTTGCCGACGAAGCCGATGAAATGGGCCGCGACCATGTCGTTGCCGTCGAACTCCTCCTCGAACGGACAATCCTGCTCGGCGAGATAGACCGCCGAGCGAATGGCGGTGACCAGCATGAGATCGCTTGGATCGCGCGCAAGGCGGATGGTGATGGCGCGGGAACAGGGCTTGGCGACAGGAATCCTAGTACCGTGCATCTGCAAAACTCCTTGCTTGGATGATCGCGCCTGGCATCCGCATCGGCTGCCGATGCCAGGGCCGCTCGTAGCACCAGAGGTCGGGCTGGAAGCTCGGGACCGGCGCAAAGCCGGTCGCCTTCATGATATCGCGTCCAGCCACCGTTGACGGCTGCGCATAGCAATCGGCGCTGCGAAACCTTAGCTGTCGCAGATGTGCTGCAGCCTTGCCGAGACCGGCGATACCGCGTCCCGTCGCCGCGATCGCCCAGATGTAGATGGCAGCGACCTCTTCGTTCGCGGAAGCGAGATAGCGCGTCTCGGGCGCGGTGAGGCAGATCTCGTCGAGCAGCAACGCATCGTGCCCGCGGTCATTGAGAAACAGGAAAGCCATGCCGCCGACGAGATCGCCCTTCCGGCGGAACGTCAGGATGCTCTGGGGATCGAACGTGAAGTAATGCGCAAGCTCGGCTGTCCCGATCCGCACGCCCGGCACCAGCCGTTGCGCCATCTCCGAAAGCGCGGCAATTTCGGAAAATTGCGCGCAGCGGACATCCACATCCGGGCTCAGCGGCAAGGCATCGAAATCATGCCTTGCGGCAAACGAGCCTCTTTCCATAGCCATATCGCGCCTCTATCGTCCGGAGCTTTCGTGCCCGCTATGCCAATGAGCTTAGCGGCTGGGGATCAGGAGTATGCAGCAGTTATTGCACCGGGGTGCTGCTATGATGCAGCACCGTGAAGAAGCCCTGGGCGCGTCCTGGGATGATTTGAAACTGTTTTTAGCGTGCGCAAAATATAAAAGTTTTCGCAATGCCGCCGAGGAGCTCGGGCTCACCTCCACGACGCTGATGCGTCGGGTCGACCGGCTCGAAGAGAGTATCGGCTGCAAGCTGTTCCTGCGCGACCAGAGCGGGCTCACGCTCAGCGATGAAGGCACCGCGATGATCGCCGACGTTGCGCATATGGAGCGTCATGCCTTCAACGTCTTCCGGCGCGCCTCGCGGTCGTCGAACGACACCTCAGGCACCGTACGCGTCGCGGTGACGGAAGGCCCCGGCAATTTCTGGATCCTGCCGCGACTGATCGACTTCCAGAAGACCTACCGCAAGATCACCGTCGATCTGCGCTGTGCGATGGAGCAGGCCGACGTCGCACGACTTGAATCGGACATCGCGATCCAGCTCGAGCCGCCGACCAATCCGGATCTGATCGTCGCCAAGCTCGGTCGTCTGCACATCTATCCCTTCGTCTCCAAGGAGTACGAAAATCTCTACGGCGTGCCGACGACGCTGGCCGACCTGAAGAACCACCGCATCATCAAGCAGAGCGCGCCGCAGGTCGACGACGGCGCCTACGCGCGCGTGCTCGGACTGAGGTCGCTCGAGGGCATCGTCGGGATCAAGACCAATTCCTCGGTCGGCGTGCTCTACGCCGTCGAGCGCGGCGCCGGCATCGGCTTCCTGCCGACGGTTTCGACCGCGCTCGGCGCGCCGCTGATCGCCGTCGATCTCGGCGTCAGCCACCACGCCGATCTCTGGCTCACCTATCACCGGGAATTCCGCACCTCCGAGCGGCACAAGATCGTGGTCGATTGGCTGAAGAAGATCTTTGATCCCAAGACCCATCCCTGCTTCCGCGACGAGTTCATCCATCCGAACGCGCTGGTGCCGATGATGACGGCGGCGCGCGAGGGTTTTGGATTGACGGGATATGTCGCGGCGACGCCGACCTAGGAGGCTGTGCCTACCAGCGATATTCGAAGCCGACCGTGCCTTGATGCGAGGTCAGTTCGTTGCGGAACTTGCCGTCGTAATTGACGTAGAGCCGCGCCACGCTCGTCAGGCTCAGCGAAGCCGAGGCACCGGCATCCACGCCGTAACGGCTCTCGCCGATGCCGGGAACGACGATGTTCTGAGCGCCGAGGCTGACCTGGACCGATCCCAGGTCCTGGTGGAAATTGTCGACGAACTTGCCGTAGGCGGATAGGTCCAGGATCTTCTGATCGATGATGAAGTAGCGGCCGATCTCGGCCCCGATCATGATGCGTGCGCGTGAGAGCGCCGTCGAACCAACGTTGAGCGGATCGAGGCCGCCGGCCTCCTGGAACGCCGCGCTGGTGGCGCGCACATATTCCAGCGCGCCCTTGGGCACGATGCGCATCTGGTCCTTGGTCCAGTAATAGCTGATCTCGGTCAGCGCGCCGTCGACCGCGGCGCGATAGCCCGCGGTCGCAAGGCCAAGGCCGGTGTCGCGGCTGGAACGGACCTTGCCGAAACCGTGCACCACGGCAAAGGCCCAGGTCCATGGCCCCTTGTCGACCGAGCCGTTGAAGCCGATTTGCGTCAGGTCGAGCGTGGCCGATTGCAGCGCCAGCGGCACGTCGACGTCGGTGTGGCTCTGGTCGACCGAGAAGCCGAGATTGACGCCCGGGGCTACGCGCGCGCCAAAACCGGCGACACCGCCAACCGTCTTGCGCTTGTCGCCGACGAAGTCGCCTTGCGGATCGGTCCGGACCGAGATGCCGTAGCCCTCGAACCAGGTGCGGTAGCGCGGATCTTCGGTGCTGGCGGACGCGCCGCCGCCGCCGGGATTGGTCCGGAACGCCCGGTCGAAACCGTTCGATGCCCGGTTGCCGAGCCGCTCCAGGAAATTCGAGCCGAGATCGAGCGCAGCGTTGCCGGCTGACGGGGACGGGATCGGGGTGGGCGACGGCGTGGGCGTCGGGGTCGGCGTAGGCGTAGGGCTTTGCGCGAAGACGGGTGACGTGGCCGACATCATCACGACGATCGCAAACGCCGTCGCGATCGCTGCCGCGACCCTGCGGACGCGGTCCAGCCCGATCGTCAGCCGTGTCCCGGAGAGCTGCGTGGTGCAGCACATGACGACTCATCCCAAAGCAAAGCGCGGCGCGCAAAAATACAACACGACGCGCGGCCGCACGCGGCGATTTGTGCTGAACTGCCACGGAGCGTCAATCGGTTGCAGTGCTGAGACAGGGGCTATTGCCCTCGATTGTGGTTCCGTGGCCACAGGTCGGAAATTGCAGAACGGCACAATCCGCCTGCCCTTGAAATTTACGCGCGGCTTGCTAACGGGCGATTTTCATGTTGCAATGTTGGACACAATCGGAATTGGCCGCTCTGCTGTGCGTTTCGCGACATTGAGATTCAAGACTCGAACAGACTCCCGGAAGCCCGTTTGTGGCGTGGCACGCGAAAAGCGGCCGCGTCTTTTTTATATCTAGTGGAGGAGACTGAGGATGCCGCAAAAGGGCACCGTCAAATGGTTCAACCCGACCAAGGGCTATGGGTTCATCAAGCCGAACGGCAGCGACAAGGACGTGTTCGTCCACATCTCCGCCGTCGAGCGTGCCGGACTTTCGACCCTCAACGAGAACCAGGTGGTTGAATACGACCTCGTGGAGAACCGCGGCAAAGCATCCGCGGAGAACCTCAAGGTCTCCTGAATTCTCTCAAAGCCAAAGCGCGAGAGATCATGACGTTGCCCCCGGCTCTGCCGGGGGATTTTGTTTTGGGACGCCCATCGCAGGAATGCGCGTCAGCTCACCACCGGCGCCACCAGGAAATTCTCCGACGCCGCACTCCCAGCCGTCTTGCAGACATCACCCTCGATCCGGACCTTGCCGGTGGCGAGCAGCCGCAGCGCTTCGGGATAGATGCGGTGCTCGACTTCGAGGATACGCTCCGACAGCGTATCCCCCGTGTCGTGATCGCCGACGGGAACCGCGCCCTGCATCACGATCGGGCCAGCATCGGTCTCGGGGATCACGAAGTGCACCGTCGCGCCTGACAGCTTGACGCCGGCGCGCAAGGCCTGGCCGTGCGGATCGAGGCCGGGGAAGGACGGCAGCAGCGAGGGATGGATGTTGAGCATCCGCCCGTACCAGGCCCTGGTGAACTCGGCCGTGAACAGGCGCATGAAGCCGCCGAGACAAATCAGCTCGATGCCGTGCTGGTCGAGCGCCGCCTGCAGCACCTTCTCGAAGCCGGCGCGGTCCTTGCCGAATGGCTTGCTCTCGATCACCTGCGTCTTCACGCCGGCCGCCTTGGCCCGTTCGAGGCCGAGCGCATCGGCCTTGTTCGAAATGACGAGTGATATCTCGGCCGGGAAATCCGCAGCAGTGGCGGCCCTGATCAGCGCGGACATGTTGGAGCCGCGGCCGGAGATCAGGATGGCGACGCGGCGCTTCATCACAGCGCCAGTCATCACAGCGCCATGTCGAGATGGCCGTTGTAGACGACGCGGTGCTCGCCCTCGGCCGGAATCACGGTGCCGAGCTGCGCCACGGTCTCGCCGGCGTCGGTGAAGACCTGCACGACCTCGTCGACCTTGTCGGGCTCGACGATCGCGATCATGCCGATGCCGCAGTTGAAGGTTCGCAGCATTTCCAGCTCGGCGATGCCGGCCTGCGCGGCCAGCCATTTGAACACCGGCAGCACCGGCAGACGCGCGAGGTCGATACCCACACCCAGATCCTTCGGCAGCACGCGCGGAATGTTGTCGGTGAAGCCGCCGCCGGTGATGTGGGCAAGGCCCTTCACCGCGCCGGTCTCGCGGATCGCGCGCAGGCAGGATTTGACGTAAAGTTTCGTCGGCGTCAGCAGCGCGCCGCCAAGGGTCATGACCGGGGCGAACGGCGCCGGCGCCTCGAAGCCGAGGCCCGATTGTTCCACGATCTTGCGCACCAGCGAGAAGCCGTTCGAATGCACCCCCGACGAGGCGAGGCCGATCACGGCGTCGCCCGCGGCGATATCCTTGCGCGGCAGCAGCGTGCCCCGCTCCGCAGCACCGACGGCAAAGCCGCCGAGATCGTAATCGCCATCCTTGTACAGGCCGGGCATCTCGGCGGTCTCGCCGCCGATCAGGGCGCAGCCGGATTCGCGGCAGCCCTCCGCGACGCCTGCGACGATCGAGGCCGTCGCCTCCGGATCGAGCTTGCCGCACGCGAAATAGTCCAGGAAGAACAGCGGCTCGGCGCCCTGCACCACGAGGTCGTTGACGCTCATGGCGACGAGGTCGATGCCGATCCCGCCATGCAGGCCGGTCTCGATCGCGATCTTGACCTTGGTGCCGACGCCGTCGGTCGCGGCCACGAGGACCGGGTCCTTGAAACCCGCCGCCTTGAGGTCGAACAGGCCGCCGAAACCGCCGATCTCGGCGTCGGCGCCCGGCCGTGCGGTGGCGCGCACCATCGGCTTGATCAGGTCGACCAGGCGGTTGCCCGCATCGATATCGACGCCTGAATCGGCGTAAGTGAGGCCGTTTTTGCGGTCGGTCATGCCCGATTTCCAGTGGGTTCGCGGCTGGTTACGTCGAATTCCGGGGACGCGCAATGGCTCGCATGGCGCACCGCCGTATACTATGTAGAGATATCAACCGGTTCAGCCTCCCGAGAGGCCGGATTCGAGGTCAGACCGGGTGCCGGGAAGCGCTTTCGTGAGTATTCCGAATATCATTACCCTGGGCCGCATCATGCTGGTCCCCATCATCGTCTGGGCCATCGTGTCGAGCCAAATGGAGGTCGCGTTCGCCGTCTTCCTGATCGCCGGTATCAGCGATGCCGTGGACGGCTTCCTGGCCAAGCGCTTCAACATGACGAGCGAGCTCGGCGCCCTGCTCGACCCGCTCGCGGACAAGGCGCTGCTGGTTTCGATCTACATGGCGCTCGGCATCTGGGGCGCAATTCCGCGCTGGATCGTGATCCTGGTGGTCTCGCGCGACATCATGATCGTCGCCGCCGTGATCGTGTCCTGGCTGTTCGACCGGCCCGTCGAGATGAAGCCGTCGAAAGTGTCCAAGCTCAACACCGTGGCACAGGTGGCGTTCGCGGCGCTCGTGCTGGCAGCGCTTGCCTTCGGCTTCAAGCCCGCCCCTTATGATATCATCCTGATGGGCCTCGTCACGGTCTTCACGCTCTCCTCCGTCTCGCTCTATCTGGTCGAGTGGCTGCGGCACATGAGTACGATCGAGGCTAAATGAGAGGCGATGCGGCCCCGTAAAAGGCCAACTCCCGCTCGATACGTCCGACCTCTTCAAATGAAGCCGGCCCGCCGGCACGGAGCAAAGCAAGCGTGCCAGGCCGCGTTCACCCCCGACAATTGGCGTTTTCGCTTCCGCATGCGGAAAGCCTCAGCCGGGACAATTTCCTCGAAGGCCCCGCCAACGCGGCCGGTCTCGGCCTGATCGACAGCTGGCCGGAATGGCCGAACCGGATCATGTGGCTGGCCGGCCCGGAAGGAAGCGGCAAGAGCCATCTCGCCGCGATCTGGGCCGAGGAAGCCGGGGCCCGCTCGACCACGGCCAATGGGCTGACCGCCGCGGGCGTTCCGGGCGCGCTCGCCACCGGCGCGCTGGTGGTCGAGGATCTCAAGGCCAGGGAATTTGACGAACGCGCCCTCTTCCACCTGATGAACCTCGCCCGCGAGGATGGCGCCTACGTCCTGTTCACCGGACGCGAGGTGCCGGCCGCGCTGGAGATCGAGCTTCGCGACCTGCGCTCGCGTCTGCGCGCCGTTCCAGTGGTCGCGTTGCTGCCGCCCGACGACCAGCTGTTCCGCGGCCTGATCGTCAAATTCTGCGCCGACCGCCAGCTCACCGTGGACGAGAGCGTGGTCGGCTACCTCGCCACCCGCCTGGAGCGGTCCTCGGCCGCCGCCCGCCAGGCCGTGGAATTGCTTGACAGCGAAGCCCTGCGGCTCGGCCGCCCGGTCACCCGGGCCTTGGCGGCCGAGCTGCTCCGGGACGCTTGATCGGCCACGCGGCCGCGCCCAAGGCTTACGCGAGTCCGCTTGACGCGGCGAAGCGGCGGAACATCAATGTCATCGAAACGTCATCGCTCTAACACATGCTCCGGCCGGTTTTGCGCATAAGTCGCAAATTGGGGCGAACTGGATGGACCGACTTCTGATGGACTCTGCGCAAGCTGTTGAAACTAAAGAAAAAGCCCCAGAGACCGAGAGCCTGCCGGCGATCGCATCGAGTCCCGAGCGATTCATCAACCGCGAGCTCTCCTGGCTGCATTTCAACCGCCGCGTCCTGGAGGAATCGGTCAATCCCAGCCATCCCATGCTGGAGCGGGTGCGATTCCTGTCGATTTCGGCGAATAATCTCGACGAGTTCTTTATGGTCCGCGTCGCCGGCATCAAGGCCCAGGTGCGCGAGGGCATTGCCGAACGCAGCCCCGACGGCCTGACCCCGTCCGAACAGCTCGCGCTGATCAACCGCACCGTCTCCGAGCTTGCCTCCGACCAGCAGGCGATCTGGCGCGATTTGCGCGGCACGCTGGCCGATGTCGGCATCGTGCTGGTCGAAGGCAAGGACGTCACCAAGGCGGAGCGGACCTGGATCGAGGACTACTTCCTCAGCAACGTGTTCCCGCTGCTGACGCCGCTGGCGATCGACCCGGCCCACCCCTTCCCGTTCATCCCGAGCCTCGGCTTCACCATTGCGCTCCAGCTCACGCGCGCCGCCGACGGCAAGCAGATGAACGCGCTGATCCGCATGCCCGGCAAGATCGACCGCTTCATCCGCCTGCCGGCCGACGGCAAGGTAGTCCGGCTGATCTCGCTGGAGCAGGCGACCGCCCTGTTCATCAACCGCCTGTTCCCCGGCTACAATCTGCACGGCCAAGGCGCCTTCCGCATCATCCGCGACTCCGAGCTCGAAATCGAGGAAGAGGCGGAAGACCTCGTCCGCCTGTTCGAGACCGCGCTGAAGCGCCGCCGCCGCGGGTCGGTGATCCGGCTCGAGATCGATGCCAAGATGCCGGAGGAGCTGCGCAGCTTCGTTCAGCACGCGCTGTCGGCTGCCGATGACG
The DNA here is from genome assembly GCF_054863005.1 of Bradyrhizobium sp. 25ACV. Taxonomy (NCBI): domain Bacteria; kingdom Pseudomonadati; phylum Pseudomonadota; class Alphaproteobacteria; order Hyphomicrobiales; family Nitrobacteraceae; genus Bradyrhizobium; species Bradyrhizobium sp. 25ACV. The sequence continues at coordinate 71,772 of NZ_JAVAYO010000024.1, read as the reverse complement.
AGGTGTTCCTGGTCGACGGCGTGCAGGCGATGAACGAGCTCTCGCAGCTCACCCGCCTCGACCGGCCCGATCTCGAATTCACCCCTTACGTACCGCGCCATCCCGAGCGCGTGCGCGAGCATGGCGGCGACATCTTCGCCGCGATCCGGCAGAAGGACCTCGTGGTCCATCACCCATACGAATCCTTCGACGTGGTGGTGCAGTTCCTGCAGCAGGCCACGCGCGACCCCGATGTCGTCGCGATCAAGCAGACGCTCTACCGCACCTCCAACAACTCGCCGATCGTCCGCGCGCTGGCGGAAGCCGCCGAGGCCGGCAAATCCGTCACCGCGTTGATCGAGCTGAAGGCGCGGTTCGACGAGGAAGCCAACATCCGCTGGGCGCGCGATCTCGAACGCGCCGGCGTGCAGGTCGTCTACGGCTTCCTCGAACTGAAGACGCACGCAAAACTCTCGATGGTGGTGCGCCGCGAGGGCGGCAGCCTCACGACTTACGTGCATACCGGCACCGGCAATTATCACCCGGTCACCGCGCGCATCTACACCGACCTCTCCTACTTCACCTCGGATCCGACCATCGGCCGCGATGCCGCTCGCGTTTTCAATTTCATCACCGGCTATGCCGCACCGAGCGATCTGGAGAAGATGGCGGTGTCGCCGCTGACCCTGCGCAAGCGCATCATCGAGCACATCCAGGGCGAGACCGCGCATGCGCGCCACGGCCGCCACGGTGCGGTCTGGATGAAGATGAATGCACTGGTCGACCCCGACATCATCGACGCGCTCTACGAGGCCTCCCAGGCCGGCGTGCAGGTCGAGCTCGTGGTGCGCGGTATCTGTTGCCTGCGCCCCGGCATTCCCGGCCTGTCCGAGAACATCCGCGTCAAGTCGATCATCGGACGCTTCCTGGAACACGGCCGAATTTACTGCTTCGGCATGGGCCAGGGCCTGCCGAGCGCCAAAGCGGCTGTGTATATCTCCTCAGCCGACATGATGCCACGCAACCTCGACCGCCGCGTCGAGGTGCTGTGTCCGCTGCAAAATCCGACGGTGCATCAGCAGGTTCTCGAACAGATCATGGTCGCGAATCTCAAGGACAATGAGCAGAGCTGGCAATTGTTGCCGGACGGGTCCTCAACGCGTATGAAGACCGCGAAGGGCGAAGAGCCTTTCAACGTCCACAACTACTTCATGACAAATCCGAGTCTGTCTGGCCGTGGAAAGTCGCTCAAGGAATCCTCGCCGCGTCGTCTCACGCGCCGGAACGAACGCCATCAATCCTGATCCGGGATGTTCGACGTGAAGCGGCCGCGCAAGCGCGGCTCGAGCGTCGCAGTCATCGATATCGGTTCCAACTCGGTCCGTCTCGTCGTCTACGAGGGACTGACGCGGAGCCTCATTCCGATCTTCAACGAGAAGACGCTGTGCGGCCTCGGACGCGAGGTGCAGAGCACAGGCCTGCTCGCGCCCGACGCCGTCGACAAGGCGCTGACCTCGCTAAGGCGCTTTCGCGCATTGTGCCGCGTGATGCAGGTCGGGCGCGTGTTCGCGATCGCGACCGCGGCCTGCCGCGACGCCTCCAACGGCCCCGACTTCATCGCGAAGGCCGAGCGCATCTGCGCCGTGAAGATCGAGATCCTGTCGGGCCCGCGCGAGGCGCGGCTGTCGGCGCTCGGCGTGATCTCCGGCATCCATCATCCCGACGGTATCGTCGGCGACCTCGGCGGCGGCTCGCTGGAATTGATCGACGTGCGCAGGAACAGCGTGCGCAGCGGCGTGACGCTGCCGCTGGGTGGGCTCGCGCTGCAGGACCTCGCGCATAAATCGCTCAAGCGCGCCGACCGCATCGTGCGCGAGGAGCTCGACGAGGTGCCGCAGCTCACCGCGGGCCGCGGCCGCACCTTCTACGCCGTCGGCGGCACCTGGCGCGCACTCGCGCGCATTCACATCATCCAGAGCGGCTATCCGCTCCAGGTGATGCACGGTTATTCGATTTCGGCCGCCGAGGCGCTCGACTTCTCGCGTCGTTTGCGTCGTCTTGCGGCAGCGGACATGCTCGCCGACATCGAGAGCGTCGCCGATGCCCGCCGCCCTCTCCTCACCTATGCGGCGCTGGTGCTCGAGCACATCATCCGGGTGGCGAAGCCGAAGACGATCGTGTTCTCGACCTTCGGCGTGCGCGAGGGCCTGCTGCACGAGAAGCTGTCGGAGCCGGAACGCAACAAGGACGGCCTGATCTGCGCCGCGGAAGAGCTTAACCAGCTGCTGTCGCGCTCGGCGAAGCACGCCCACGAGCTGATCGCCTGGACCGACCGCCTCGCGCGCGTGGCAAAGCTGCGCGAGACCGAGGAGGACCGCCGCTTGCGCCACACCGCGTGCCTCCTGTCCGATATCGGCTGGCGCGTGCATCCCGATCACCGCGGCGAGCAGACGCTGAGCCTCGTCGTCAACGGCAATTTCGGCGCGATCACCCATACCGAGCGCGCCTTCGTCGGCCTCTCGGTGTTCTATCGCTATGCGGGCTTGAGCGAGGAAAACCAGCCGCCGGTCACCATGCAGGAGCTACTGACGCCGGCGCAGCTCGAACGCGCGCGCCTCTTGGGCGCTGCGTTCCGCGTCGCGCACCTGATCTCGGCAGCACGTCCGGGCGTGCTGCCGGCCACGCATTTCCGCAGCCAGGGCCGCAAGCTGATGCTGGTGTTCGAGCACCGCCTCGGCGACCTCGTCGCCGACCGCGTCGGCAGCCGCTTCCGCGCACTCGCCCGCCTGGTCAGCCGCGCCGGCTCGATCGTGCGGCGCTAGAGCATGATCCGGAAAAGTGTGCAGCGGTTTTCCGAAAAGACCATGCTGTAACACTAAACTGAAGCGCAACGACACAAGTGCAAGCGACAGGCATCTACACCGACATCTACTTCGCGACGAATCGGCTGCCATTCCAGCGCAGCGTCCGGCTGGTTCCGTTGCGGTCGAGGAGCTCGACGAAGGCCCGGTTGTTGACGGATGATAGTCGGATGTCATAGGTGCGCACCGTGAGCACGCGGCGGTATCGGCCGGCCGTCGCGACATACACTTCGTGAAGACATCCCGCGGAATTGCAAAGAACGGCTCTGCTGCGGCATTGAAAATCGTCGAAGCGAAGGGCCACGAACTCGGCGCCTGGCACGGTCAGATAGAGCGCAAAATGTTGGGCGGCCGCTATCGAGCTCCCGCACGCAGCGTTCCATTTCTGCACGTCTGCGCGGATTTCGTCCGGGAGCATGTCAATGCGCGCGGGGCTCCAAGGATCCTGCGCCGTTCCACTGTGGGAAAGCGCGGGCTGCACGAGAGCAAGCGCCGCAATGACACTGCTCAGCAGTGTGCACAAGAGTCTGCTCAATTTCACGACTTTGCTCCTGCGTAGTTCAGAACAGCATTGGCTGTTGCGCCCCGCGATAAGCAAACCACCCGGAGCCCACCTCGGCCCACAGCCGGATCGATGCCATCTCCGTCGCGCCTCATGCAAAAATATCCTGCGCAAGCCAAGCGCGCTTGATGCACATCAACCCACCACCGTCGCGCCGGCGTTAGCGAGGTACAAATGCTGCGCTCCGGACGACTTCCGCCATGCAACTGCCCCATGGGATTTTCCGTCTGAGCCCCGCTCGGAGCGCGACTGCCCGTGCTCTCCTAGCGCTTGTATTGAGTCTTTGGCCCTCCGCGCCGAATGCGCAGGACGAGGTGAAGCTCAGCGATGCGCAGGCGCGCAATCTCGGCGTCCGCGTCACCCATCCGGTCGCGAGCCGGACCGATCTGACGCTGCCCTATCCCGTCCAGATCGTCATCCCGACGCAGCAATTGTGGGTCGTCAGCGCGCCGGTGGCCGGCATGGTCGCCAATCTCCTGGTCGGGCGCGGTGACCGCGCCATGGCCGGCCAGCCGCTGGTCACGCTGGAGAGTCCGAGCTTCGTCTCCCAGCAACGCGACTATCTGCACGCGATCGCGCAGGAGCACCTCGCCAGCCAGCAGCTCAATCGCAACGTGGATCTGTTCGAAGGCAAGGCCGTGCCGCAGCGCGTGCTCGAGGCCAGCCAGGCCGAAGCGCGCCAGGCCGCCCTCGTCGTCGCCGAACGGCGTCAGATGCTGCATCTGAGCGGGATGTCCGACGATGCAATCTCCCGGCTGGCCCAGCAAGCGGCGATCAGCGGGACGCTCACGGTCTATGCACCGCAAGCCGCGTCCGTGGTCGAGCTCGCGGTGTCACCAGGGCAGCGGCTCGAACAATCCGCACCGCTGGTCAAGTTGGCGCGGCTCTCGCCGCTATGGGCGGAAATCGCGGTCCCTGCCGCCAATATTCGAGCGATCCGTACCGGCGCGAAAGTCGAGATCGAGGGCTATTCCACCCCGGGCAAGGTCGTGTTGGTCTCAGAGACCATCGATCCTGCCACCCAGACTATTCTGGTTCGCGCGGAAGTCCCCAACGACGGCGAGCTGCATCCCGGCCAGACCACCGCGGCCCGCATCGGATTTCTCTCGACCGTCGAAAGCGCCTGGGAGATCCCTTACAGCGGGCTGGTCCGGCGGGGCGAGCAAACGTCGGTCTTCGTCGCCTTTGACGGCGGCTTCCGGCTGGTGCCGGTCAAGCTGCTTGCGGAAGATCAGGACCATGTGGTCGTAGCGGGCGCCGTCTCGGACCGGGATGATATCGCGATCGGCGGCATCTCGGCGCTTCGCGGCATCCTCTCCGGACTGGGGCAGTAAATGCTCCGGCGCCTGGTTGCGTTCGCACTGTCGCAGCGACTGTTCGTCATGCTCGGCGTGCTGCTGGTGGTCGGCGCCGGCGCTGTCCTCCTGCCCGGCTTGCCGATCGATGCCTTTCCTGACGTTTCGCCGGTTCAGGTCAAGGTCATCATGAAGGCGGCGGGCCTCACTCCCGAAGAGGTCGAGCAGCGCATCACCGTTCCCGTCGAGCTCGAACTGCTCGGATTGCCGAACAAGAAGGTGCTTCGTTCGACCACGAAATACGCGCTGGCAGACATCACCGTCGATTTCGAGGACGGCACCGACATCTACTGGGCGCGCAACCAGGTCTCGGAGCGGCTGTCGAACATCTCGCGCGATTTCCCCGACGGGGTGAGCGGCGGTCTGGCGCCGATCACGAGCCCTCTCGGCGAGATGTTCATGTTCACGATCGACAGTTTCGAGCTGTCGCTCGCGGAACGCCGCACCCTGCTCGATTGGGTGATCCGCCCGGCCTTGCGGACCGTCCCCGGCGTTGCGGACGTCAATGCGCTCGGCGGCTATGTCCGCGCCTTCGAGATCGTGCCGCGCAACGATGCGCTGGCCGCGCGCGGCATCACCTACGATGTGTTTCGCCGGGCCATCGAAGCCAACAGCCGCAACGACGGCGCCGGGCGGGTGAACCAAGGCGAGGACAGCGCCCTGGTCCGGATCGAAGGCAGCATCCGCTCGATCGAGGACATCAAGGCCATCGTCGTCGACACCCGCGAGGGCGTGCCGATCCTGGTCAACGACGTCGCGAGCGTCAAAGTCGGGACGCTGACCCGCTATGGCGCCGTCACGGCGGACGGCCGCGGCGAAACCGTCGAGGGACTGGTCCTCGGCTTGCGCGGCGCCAACGCGGGTCAGCTGATTCGTGACGTGCGTGCCCGGCTCGCGGAACTGCAACCCTCGCTGCCGAAGAGCGTGTCGATCAACGTGTTCTATGACCGCAGCCGCCTGGTCAACCGCGCCGTCGGCACCGTGGTGCGGGCCCTCGGCGAGGCCACCGCCCTCGTCATCGTCCTTCTGCTGCTCTTCCTCGGCAACTGGCGGGCCTCGCTGGTGATCGCGCTCAGCCTGCCGCTGGCCATCGTCATCGCCTTGATCGTCATGCGCGTGGTGGGAATGTCGGCCAACCTGATGAGCCTCGGCGGACTTGCGATCGCGATCGGCATGCTGATCGACGCGCTGGTGGTCGTGGTTGAGAACATCGTCGGCAACCTCGGCAAGCACGAGCCGGGCAAGGCCACTCCGCTGATCCACCTGATCTACCGTTCGGTCTGCGAAGTCCTGGAACCGGTCGCCTCGGGTGTGCTCATCATCATCATCGTGTTCGTCCCGCTGCTGACGCTGCAGGGGTTGGAGGGCAAGCTGTTCATCCCGGTCGCGCTGGCCATCATCTTCGCGCTGGCCGGCTCGCTCCTGCTGGCGCTCACCGTGATCCCGGTCGCAACCTCCTTCGTGCTCAAGTCGGCGTCACATCGCGATCCCCTGCTGGTGCGTGCGGCCCAACGGATCTACGCGCCGGCACTGGACTGGGCCCTCAACAACGAGCGCAAGGTGATGGCTGCGGCGCTGATCGGCCTCGTCGCGGCGGGCTTCGCCTATACCAAGCTCGGCAAGACCTTCATGCCGACGATGGATGAAGGCGACGTCATCGTCAGCGTGGAGACGCTTCCGTCTGTCAACCTCGATGAATCGCTGGCGATGAATGCAAGGCTGCAGACCGCGCTTCTGGCCGTGCCTGATATTGCCGGCATCGTCGCCCGAACCGGGTCGGACGAGCTCGGCCTCGACCCCATGGGCCCCAACCAGACCGACACGTTCCTCGTGCTCAAGCCGGCCGCCGAGCGCGCGACCGACAATCGCGAGGCCCTGCTGCAGAAGCTTCGCGAGGTCCTCACCGGCTTCCCCGGCATCTCGCTCAGCTTCACCCAGCCAATCGACATGCGCGTGCAGGAGATGATCAGCGGCGTGCGCGGTGACGTCGCCGTCAAGATCTTCGGCCCCGACATCGCCAAGCTGAACGAAACCGCGGCAAAGCTGTCGGCGATCCTGTCCAGCATCGACGGTGCCGAGGACGTCTACACCACGCTGAACGAAGGCGCTCAATACTACACGGTTGCGGTCAACCGCATGGAAGCCGGCCGCCTCGGCCTGACCGTGGATTCCATCGTCAACTCGCTGCGGACGCCGATCGAGGGCCGGACCATCGGGACCGCGCTCGAGGACGGACGCCGCACGCCGATCCTCATCCGGGGCAGCGAGACAACGCGGGAAGCGCCGACGCTGCTGGCGAGCCTGCCGCTCACGCTCGCCTCCGGACAGCACGTCGCGCTGTCGCAGGTCGCCCGCATCCAGCGCGTGGACGGCCCGGTGAAGATCGACCGCGAGGACGGCGCCCGCATGAGCGTGGTGCGCGCCAACGTCCGCGGTCGCGACATGGTCGGCTTCGTCGAAGCGGCCCGCCAGAAGGTCGCGACCGAGCTCCCGCTGCCGAACGGTTACCGGCTGACCTGGGGCGGGCAGTTCGAGAACCAGCAACGTGCCGCCGCCCGCCTATCCGTCGTGGTCCCCGTCGCGATCGGCCTGATCTTCGTGCTGCTCTTCACAACATTCGGTGCCATCCGGCAGGCCCTGTTGGTGCTCGTCAACATCCCGTTCGCCCTGATCGGGGGCGTCTTCGCGCTGATCGTGACGGGCAAGTATCTATCGGTGCCGGCCTCGGTCGGTTTCATCGCGCTGCTCGGCATTGCCGTGCTCAACGGCGTCGTGCTGGTCTCCTACTTCAATCAGCTCCGCGCCCACGGCCTTGCCGAGGATCGCATCGTCGTCGAAGGCGCCATGCGCAGGCTTCGCCCCGTGCTGATGACCGCGAGCATCACGGCGCTGGGCTTGATCCCGCTGCTGTTCGCCTCCGGCCCGGGTTCCGAAGTACAGCGACCGCTCGCAATCGTCGTGATCGGAGGACTGCTGTCCTCCACCCTGCTCACCCTGATTCTCCTGCCGATCCTGTATCGCCGCTATGGCGGATCGTCGAAGGTGGCTAAATGATCGAGCAGCCGGTCTGTCTGACGCTGATTGTGCCGCATCTCCTCCGCGAGGAGGTGTTCGACTATCTCACTGAGCAGACCGACCTGGTTTCGGGATTCACGGCATCGCACGGAGCCGGTCACGGCACTGAGATCCGTTTGCATACGGCCGCCGAACGCGTGAAAGGCCACGCCGATCAGGCCGTCGTGCAGGTGGTGCTCGCAGGGACAGATGCCGGCCGCTTGCTCGACCGTCTGCGGGCTTCGTTCGCCGGAACCAAGCTGGTCTACTGGACGATACCCGTGACGGAACTCGGCACGATCGACTGAGCGGGCCTACTCCGCCGACGCCCTGGCGTGCCGCTCGGACGATTCCAGTGCGGCGGCGGTCAGCTTGCGGCGGCGCCAGATGGTGCCGACCACCAGCACGACGACGACGCCGAGCGCTGCGCAGAAATATTCGCCGCCCGCCCCGCCATGGCCGAATTGCGGCGGGATGCGCAAGGCGCCGAGCATGCTGTCGAGAGAGGCACCGAACGGGCCGTCGAACAGCGTGTGCAGCTTGGGCGCGACGCCGGGATCGGTCGCCATCACCTCGCCCGCGATCCAGCCGAGCAGCGCAGCACCGGCCCAGACCAGCACCGGCAGCTTTTCGAGCAGCGCCATGATCAGCGCCGCACCGGCGACGATCAGCGGCACGCTGATGGCAAGGCCGAGGATCAGGAGCGGCACGCTGCCATTGGCGGCGGCGGCGACCGCAATGACGTTGTCGAGCGACATGACGATGTCGGCGACCACGACGATCTGGATGGCCTGCCACAGATGCGAGGCCGCGTCGACGTCGTCGTCCTCGTCATGCTCCGGCACCAAGAGCTTGGCCGCGATCACGATCAGCGCGAGTCCGCCGATCAGCTTGAGGTACGGCAGCTCCATCAGGGTTGCGACGATGCCGGTGAAGATGATCCGCAGCAGCACCGCGGCGCCGGCACCGAAGATCATGCCCCACAGGCGGTGTCGCGGCGAGAGGCCGCGGCAGGCGAGCGCGATCACCAGCGCGTTGTCACCGGACAAAAGGATGTTGATCCAGATGATCTTGCCGACCGCAATCCAGAAGGTCGGTTCGGCCATCTCGTTGCGAAACTGGGTGAAGAATGCCCCGATCGTCGCGGGATCGAAGATCTGCCAGAGCCAGCTCACAATACGTCCTTTCGCCCCGTCGATTTAACTTATCAGCCGATGGATCAGCCGACGATCTCGTTGCCCGAGAAGAACTGCGCGATCTCGATCGCGGCGGTCTCCGGCGCATCCGAGCCGTGCGCGGAATTCTCGCCGATCGACTTGGCGTAGAGCTTGCGGATGGTGCCGTCGGCGGCCTTCGACGGATCGGTAGCGCCCATCGCGTCGCGGTACTTGGCGATGGCGTTCTCGGCTTCCAGCACCTGGACGACGACCGGGCCCGAGGTCATGAACTCGACGAGCTCGCCGAAGAACGGCCGCGCCTTGTGGACGGCATAGAAGGTCTCGGCCTGTTCCTTGGTCATGCGGATGCGCTTCTGCGCGACGATGCGCAGGCCCGCCTTTTCGATCACGGCGTTGACGGCGCCGGTCAGGTTACGCGCGGTCGCGTCGGGCTTGATGATCGAGAAAGTGCGTTCGATGGCCATAATCTTGTCCTTGGGAAGAAAAGCAGTGGTTGTCGAGTTGCCGGGCTTATATCGGCGCCTTTGCCATCCGGCAAGCGACCGCCGGTATGACGTCACAGGCGCTTCGCCGCAGGACCCGACCCTGCGGTTTCAACCTGGATTACGACAATTTCACCCAGATGAACCCAATCTGAAGCCCCTGTCAGGATTCGGTTCAGCCTCGCCGGCGTAGGGTTGGGCCCATCGAAACTGAAGCCCGATCACTGGGCGGACCGTTTCGGCGGCCTTTCCATCGGACGCGATAGCCCCGCGCCGGCAGTATTGAGGAGATCACCATGTTGAGGAAACTTTCGCTTGCCGCCGTCGCTGCGGTTGCGCTGGGTGCCGCGCTGGCGCCGACCTCGGCTTCCGCCCACTGGCACGGTGGCGGCCCGGGCTGGCACGGCGGCGGTGGCTGGCACGGCGGCGGCTGGCACCGCGGCCATGGCTGGGGCGGTCCGCGCTTCTATGCCCCCGTCTCCTACGGTTATGGCGGCTGCTATGTCCGCCGGCTGGTCCCGACCCCCTGGGGACCGCGCTGGCGGATGATCAACCGCTGCTACTGAGCCCGACAGCACCTTAACTTATAGGCGACCGCGCCCCACACGGTTGCCTTCCAAGAGAAGCCCCGGCGATCCCCCCGCCGGGGCTTCGCATTTTGGGCGGATATAGCGGGATTCATACAATTTTGACGAGAATGCCGGCATTGCCCCAGAAACGGCGAAACCATTTTGGGGGCCAATGACTTGGTACCGTGTCCTTACTTTGAGCACACGGAACCTGCGCAATGGCTGGCCTTTTTGCCAATGACAGCGAACAGATCGATCGGCGGACCAGCCGCTCGATTTGCGATGCGGTGGGCGAACGCCTCCAGCAGAGCCTGCGTCCCGAACCCCAGCTTCCGACCCATCTCGAGCAGCTCATGAAGGAGCTGAGGCAGCGCGACCGCGACTCGCACTGAGCGGCTGCGAAAAACGGGTTGCGTTCGACGCGCCTTGCGGTGACAAGGCCGCATGCTTGCGATCACCGACCTTTCCCTCCGCCTCGCCGGACGCCTTCTGATTGACCAGAGTTCCGTGCAGATCACGCCGGGATCGCGCGTCGGCCTGGTCGGACGCAACGGCACCGGCAAGTCGACGCTGTTCAAGGTGATCCGCGGTGAGCTCGCGGCCGAACACGGCTCGGTGACCCTGCCTCCGCGCTGGAGCGTCGGCAGTCTCGCCCAGGAAGCCCCGAACGGACCCGAAAGCCTGATCTCCGTCGTGCTCAAGGCCGACCTCGAACGCGACGCGCTGCTCACTGAAGCCGAAAGCGCGACCGATCCGCACCGGATCGCCGAGATCCAGACCCGCCTAGTCGACATCGACGCGCATTCGGCGCCGAGCCGAGCGGCTGCGATCCTCTCCGGTCTCGGCTTCTCCGCCGCCGATCAGCTCCGCCCCTGCGCCGAATTCTCCGGCGGCTGGCGCATGCGCGTCGCGCTCGCCGCGACGCTGTTCGCAGCCCCCGACCTGTTGCTGCTCGACGAGCCCACCAACTATCTCGACCTCGAGGGAACGTTGTGGCTGGAGGATCACCTCGCGCACTATCCGCGCACGGTGATCGTGATCAGCCACGACCGCGATCTCCTCGAAAGCTCGGTCGACCAGATCCTGCATCTGGAGCGCGGCAAGCTCACGCTCTACAAGGGCACCTATTCCTCGTTCGAGGAGCAGCGCGCCGCGCGCGAGCTGCTCGATGCCAAGCAAGTCAAGCGCCAGGAGGCCGAGCGCGCCCGCCTGCAGGCCTTCGTCGACCGCTTCAAGGCCAAGGCCTCGAAAGCCCGCCAGGCACAGTCTCGCGTGAAGATGCTGGAGCGGCTGAAGCCGATCACGGCGCTGGTCACCGAGGACGTGCGCGAGATCAGCTTTCCGGCGCCGGAGAAGATCCTGTCCCCGCCGATCATCGCGGTCGACAACGCTTCCGTCGGCTACGATCCGGCGGCGCCCGTGCTCGGCCGCGTCACGCTGCGCATCGACAATGACGACCGCATCGCGCTGCTGGGTGCCAACGGCAACGGCAAGTCGACGCTGGTCAAACTGCTCGCCGGAAGGCTCGCGCCGTTCTCCGGCAAGGTGACGCGTGCGGACAAGCTGTCGATCGCCTATTTCGCGCAGCATCAGCTCGACGAGCTGAATGAGGACGCCTCCGCCTATGACCACGTCCGCAAGCTGATGGGCGATGCGCCGGAGGCCAAGGTGCGCGGCCGCGCCGGCGCGATCGGTTTTTCGGGCAAGGCGGCCGACACCAAAGTCGGAAAACTCTCCGGCGGCGAGAAGGCGCGGCTGCTGCTGGGCCTTGCGACCTTCTTCGGCCCCAACATGATCATCCTGGACGAGCCGACCAACCATCTCGACATCGACAGCCGCGCCGCGCTGGCCGAAGCCATCAACGAATTCCCCGGCGCAGTGATCATGGTTTCGCACGATCGCTATCTGATCGAGGCCTGCGCCGACCGGCTCTGGATCGTCGCCGACCGGACCGTCACCAATTACGACGGCGACCTCGACGAATATCGCCGCCTGGTGCTGTCCGCGCGCAACGGCGAGCCTGCCCCGCGCGAACGCAGTGCGCCAAGCGAAAAGCCGCAGCTGGCTAGGTCCGACAATCGCGGCTCGCTGAAGAAGCGCATCACCGAGGCCGAAGCCGAGATCGCCCGCGTCAGCGACATCATCACCAAGATCGACACGGCCCTTGCTTTGCCCGACATCTTTACGCGCGATCCCAAGCAGGCCGCACAGCTGTCAAAGGCGCGCGCCAATGCCGCCGATGCGCTGGCGCGCGCGGAGGAGCAGTGGCTCGAGGCAAGCGCGCAGTTCGACGAGGCTGCGGGCTGAATCCAAATCTGGAAACAACCCCATGCATAGTAGCGGTAATTGATCGCCCTGCATTAAGCAGCTGACCAAGCTACTCTTCATGGGAGTATCCGCTCAGTCCGCGAACTGCCCGGCCGCCTTGATGATCGGAGCCCAGCGGTCGACTTCGCTCGTCAGCATCGCGCCCAGCGCCTCGGGCGTCGCCTTGTCCTGCGGCACGGGCTCGGTGTTGATGTCGTTGAACCGGGCGATCAGCGCCGGATCCTTGAGCGCCGTCTGCAGCGCGGCCGTCAGCTTCTGCACGACCGCGGGCGGAGTGCCCTTGGGAGCATAGAGGCCATGCCAGACGCCGAGCTCGAATCCCTTGAGGCCCGCCTCATCGGCCGTCGGCAGATCGGGCAGACTCTTCAGCCGCTCCTTGGTGGTGATCGCATAGGCCTTGACCTGCTTGGCCGTGATCGGCCCGGTGGTGTTGGTCGCCTGATCGCAGGTGAGATCGATCTGCTTGCCGAGCAGATCGTTCATGATCGGACCGTTGCCCTTGTAAGGCACGGTGGTGAGCTGCTTCTGGATCGCCGTCATGAACAGCATGCCGCACAGATGCGATGCCGCACCTAACCCGGCATTGGCGTAGGTCAGCTTGTCGCCCTGCTGCTGGGCGTAGGCGACCAGCTCCTTGAGCGTGTTGGCCGGAAAATCCGGACGCGCAATGATGGTCATCGGTGCATTGGTCACGAGGCCGATCGGCGCAAACGCCGTCTTCGTGTCATAGCTGAGATTGCGATACAGCGTCGCGGCGGTCGAGATGCCGACGTGATGGATCAGCAGCGTGTAGCCGTCGGGCTGGGCGCGCGCAGCGCGGGTCGTGCCGATGGTGCCGCCGGCGCCGGTCGCGTTCTCGACGACGATTTGCTGTCCCAGCGACTTCCCCATGCCTGCGGCCGTCAGGCGCGCGATGGTGTCGGTCGGCCCGCCCGCCGCGAACGGCACAAGCATGGTGATGGGCCTCGTCGGATAGTCCTGGGCAACGGCCGCGCCGAGCGGCAGAAGCAGAGCCGATACGAGGGCAATCGAGAACCGCATAGTCTCCTCCAGATTTTTATAGCTCCATATGAGCGCATTCCTGCCCGCAAGACCATCAGGAAAGCGCTCATCAGAAGCGCGCAGCAATTGTTCGGCCGCAGCGGCGTTCCGGGAACATCTCGTGAAGAGCTGCCGTGAATTCCGCCGCTCGCCGTGCGCTAGGTCTGGCTCTCTGTCTCGCTCTCGAGCTTCGTCCGCAGGTCCGCGACGATGCGATGAACGGTTTGCAGGTCCTTGACCGCAAGCCCCTCCGAAAGGCCGTTGACCCACGGCGCCTGCAAAGCCATGGCGGCATCGAAAGCGCGCCGCCCCTTGTCGGTCAGGACGACAAGCTGCGCCCGGCGGTGATGCGGGTTGGCCTCGAAAGCAACGAGGCCTTCCCCTTGCAGGTCATTGACGATCCGCTGCACGTTCTGGCGATTGGCACCCAGATCGCGGGCAAGCCAAGCCACCGGCTGGGGGCGCTCCGCGTGCACGATGGCGCCGAGAATCTGCCAGCGAGCGCTCGTGAGCCCGAGCCGGGCCACCAGGCGGTCCCCCGCGGTCAGGAGCAGGCTGTTCAGCCGGAACAGGTCAAGCACGAGGTTCGACAGAGTATCACCGGCCGGCGTTCGCAAGGATTTCGGCATCCGTCACCATAAACTGTTATTGACATCATGATGTCAAATCACTAGGTTACGTATAGTACCACATTGACACCATATTGCCATATCGAACGGAGCTTGCCATGGCGCACCTACGCCCTCTGGACCCTAACTTTCCCATCGAACGTCAGCTTGGCATCGACACCAGCCCCGCAGTGCTGGTGAATGTGTTCACGCTCGACAAGACCGACGAGCAGAGCTTCCTCCAGGTTTGGCAGGACGATGCAGCCTTCATGAAGCGGCAGCCGGGCTTCATTGCCACCCAGCTTCACCGCGCGATCGGCGATAGCCCGACATATCTGAACTATGCCGTCTGGGAATCGACTGCCCACTTCCGGGCTGCGTTCACACATCCCGAGTTCAGATCGAAGATCGCAGCCTATCCCTCGTCCGCCGTCGCCTCTCCGCACCTGTTCGAGAAGGTCGCCGTGCCCGGCATCTGTGTGGCGTAGCTCGCTTCGAAAACGGCAGAACGCGATGACCAGGATCATCCACCCCGTCGCGGGCGCTGTCGCGCTGACGACTATCGCGACCTTCTGGCTCTCCACGGCCCTCACCGAGCTATTTGCGTCGCACGCGAGCATAGCCACGGTGAAAATGGCCATACCCTGGGGCTTCCTGTTGCTGGTTCCGGCGTTGGCGGTGACGGGAGGCTCAGGATTTTTCCTGGCAAAGGGACGACGTGGTGGCGTGATCGGCGCGAAGATCAAGCGTATGCCGTTCATCGCCGGCAACGGCATCCTGCTTCTCATTCCCTCCGCGTTGTTTCTTGCCTTCAAGGCGAAGGCCGCGGAGTTCGACACCACGTTCTATGCGGTACAGCCTCTCGAATTGTTGGCCGGCGCGATGAACATCGCTCTTCTAGGCCTCAATATGCGTGACGGTTTCAAGATGAAGGGCCGGTTCCGCGTTCGCCAACCCGATCGCTTCAACACCAAGCCGATGCTCTGAGGTTCGCGCGCGAAGCGGGCTTCCGATCGGGTCCGCCCACGCTCGCCCGCGTCCTTCAGAACTACGGCATCGATGCCGCTATTCGAGCAGATGGCGATTTACGGAGCAGGACAATAACGCCTCCGATGCGCGCAGCCGTTCCGTTGTGGTGCAGGCGATCCCGCCTACGTGTGCTTCTTCGGCTTCGGCTTGGTCGCCTTCGGCACCGGTTGCGGATCGGGATTGCCCTCGATCGAAGACAGGCGGCCCGACGTGAAGGTGTAGATCCCCGCGCGCGGCCCCGTGGCCCAGGTGACGACGGCAACCCGGCGGCCGGCGGCGTCATTGGAGAGATTGATGTTCGATGGCGCGCCGATGCCGCGCACCACGTCGCATTCGGTATGGCCCAGCGCGACCGTGCCGCCCATCGGCGCCGGCGCCGTCGTCGATGCGTTGGCATCGGCCGGCCCGGGAGGCGGCGCCATGCCGGGACAGGCGCCGTCAGCGCTGACGAGATCCTCAGCTCCGACCGGCTTGTCGGGGGTCAGCGGCGGGGATTCGATCGAGATGTTCTTGATGAACAGCCGGCTCGGCGTGTTGAACCATTGTGCGTCCTTCGACAGCAGATCGGACGCGCCCGAGCAGCCGGCGAGCAGCGGAGCCGCGGCAGCCAAAGCAACAAGAAGCGACCTGGGAAGCTTTTGATGTCGCACGATAAACCAAATTCCCCGCGTGAAGGACCAGCCCTAAGCGATTGTCCCAACATCACTTTGCGGCACGAAGGTGACAAAAGCCAGCATCGCCCGAAAAGTGCAAATTATCATTAATTGCGAAGGACCCCTAATTCCGACGCTGCCACCGGCCCCGCTCGTCGGCCTGCCAATAGGTGACATCAAATCCCCGCTCCTTGCAATCCGTCCAGGCGCTGCGGGCAAGCGCGAGTGCATCCGGATCGTCGCCGTTGAACAGCAGCACCATGCGCGCATAACCCTGCGCGTCCTGCGGCAAGGCCGCATTGTCGACCAGGAATCGGACATGGGCGCCGTTGGGATTGCCCTCCTCGATCGCCAGCACGATCGGCTGATCGGCGGCATCGTTCACGCGCCATGTCGCGTGCGGCAGGAAGGAATCGTCGCGGTAGGTCCATAAATGCGCGTCGAGCGCATCGGCGCGCTCTTCCGAGGTCGACTGCACCACGACGCGCCAGCCGCGCTCGAGCGATTTCTCGAGAAGCGGCGGCAACACGTTCTCCACCGTCATGTTTTGCAGATGATAGAACAGGACTTCGGTCATCTCAGATCATTTGCGCTCGTAATGGTCGGCGACGAGACGGTCGAGCAGGCGGACGCCATAGCCGCTTGCCCAGCTCTGGTTGATGTCGGTCTTCGGCGCGCCCATGGCGGTGCCGGCGATGTCGAGATGGGCCCAGGGCGTGCCATCGACGAAACGCTGCAGGAACTGCGCGGCGGTGATCGAGCCGCCGTGGCGACCGCCGGTGTTCTTCATGTCGGCGAACTGGGAATCGATCAGCTTGTCGTATTCGGGACCGAGCGGCATGCGCCAGACCTTGTCGCCGCTCTCGATGCCGGCCGCCAGCAGGCGTTCGGCGAGCTCATCATTGTTGGAGAACATGCCGGCATGCTCGGTGCCGAGCGCGACCACGATCGCGCCGGTCAGTGTCGCCAGATCCACCATGAATTTCGGCTTCACCTTCTTGGCGACGTACCAGAGCACGTCGGCCAGCACGAGGCGGCCTTCCGCGTCGGTGTTGATGATCTCGATGGTCTGGCCCGACATCGAGGTGACGATGTCGCCTGGCCGCTGCGCATTGCCGTCGGGCATGTTCTCGACGAGGCCGATGGCGCCGACCACATTGACCTTGGCCTTGCGCGCGGCAAGCGCGTGCATCAGGCCGACGACGCAGGCCGCGCCTCCCATGTCGCCCTTCATGTCCTCCATGCTGCCGGCCGGCTTGATCGAAATGCCGCCGGTGTCGAAGCAGACGCCCTTGCCGACGAAGCTCACCGGGGCTTCGCCCTTCTTGCCGCCGTCCCAGCGCATGATCACGGTGCGGCTCGGCCGCGCCGAGCCCTGGCCGACGCCGAGCAGCGCGCCCATGCCGAGCTTCTGCATCGCCCTGACGTCGAGCACCTCGACCTTGACGCCGAGCTTGCGGAGCTGACTGGCGCGGCGCGCGAATTCCTCGGGGAAGAGCACGTTCGGCGGCTCGTTGACGAGGTCGCGCGCGATGATCACGCCGTCGACGACGTGGCCGGCCGAGGCAAACGCCTTCTTCGCGGCAGCGGCATCGCCGACCGCCAGCGAGATGTCGGCGCGCGAGCCGCCCTCCTCGCCGTCCTTCTTCTTCGTCTTGTAGCGGTCGAACTTGTAGGCGCGTAAGCGCAGGCCCGAGGCGATCGCGACCGCCTGCTCGCTCGTCATGGCACCATCGGGCAGTTCCGCCATGATCGTCATGGCGGCCGCTCCGGCGGCGAGCTTGCCCGCCGCCACACCGCCGAATTTGAGGAAATCGTTCGCCTTCAGGCCGGCCGCCTTGCCGGCGCCGATCACGAGCAGACGGGTGGCCTTCACCCCTTCCGGCGCCAGGATGTCGAGCGCAGCCCCGCTCTTGCCCTTGAAGGCGGCGGCGATGGCCGCACGCTTCACGAGTTCGATAGCGCCGCCCAGGGCCTTGGCCGTCGCCGGACCGACCTTCAGACTGTCGTCGCAGAACACGACCAGGATGCCACGGGCGGCGGCAGACAATGGGACAAAGCCGACCTTGATGGCATCGGACATGGGTAACTCCTTCAAAAATCTTGGTCTTTTTGCTGCTCACGGTCCCTGGCCAGGGCCGGACATGAACGGCGATTCACTGAGCCATCCGCACTATGGGCCAGCGCCCCGGCAGATGCCAAGCACCCCCCGTGGCCCCAAGGCCACAATGAGTGAAATATTAACCATATTGTGAGGGTGCCACGGGGCAGCCATTTTGTTGACGGATCAAAGGGATGGTAGTGAGAGAGTGAGCTGGCGGGAGAGGCGCTGGCCAACCTTGGGGATCCCTTAATCGGGGATTGGTTGGACAGCGGAATTTCGGCCGACATTGGGGACTTGGTGGGATTCGTGCGGTAGCGCATGGGGTCGATCGATAGGTATATCTTCCGCACGACGCTGGCGTCGTTTGCGCTGATCCTGGTCAGCCTCACCGGCGTGATCTGGATTACGCAGGCGTTGCGCGGCATCGACCTGATGACGAGCCAGGGTCAGACCATCCTCACCTTCCTCGGCATCACCAGCCTCGTCGTGCCGGCCCTGGTGCTGATCATCTCGCCGATCGCGCTGATGATCGCGATCTCGCACACGCTGAACAAGCTCGCGACCGATTCCGAGATCATCGTGATGAATGCCGCCGGCCTGTCGCCGTTCCGGCTGTTCTATCCGTTCTTCTACGCCACCTGCGTGGTGGCGCTGCTGGTTGCCTTCATCGCGGCCTATCTCGCCCCCGACGGCATGCGGCGGATCAAGCAATGGGATGCCGAGATCACCGCGGACGTGCTCACCAACATCCTGCAGCCCGGCCGCTTCGCCCAGCTCGACAAGAACCTCACGATCCGGATTCGCGAACGCCAGCCCGGCGGCATCCTTGCCGGCATCTTCATCGACGACCGCCGCGATCCGAACGAGCGCGTCTCGATCGTCGCCGAGCACGGCGAGGTCGTGAAGAACGAGACCGGCTCTTTCCTGGTGCTGGAGACCGGCAATCTCCAGCGCTTCGAAGCGGGCAAGCGCGATCCCGCGCTGGTGGCCTTCGGCCGCTACGGCTTCGACATGTCGAAGTTCTCCAACCAGGGCCGCGACGTCACCCTCGGCATCCGCGAGCGCTATCTCTGGGAGTTGCTTGCGCCGTCCGACAACGACCCCGTCTACAAGCAGATTCCCGGCCAGTTCCGCTCGGCCCTGCATGACAGCCTGCTCGCGCCGATCTATCCCTTTGCCTTCGCCGTGCTGACCTTCGCTTTCCTCGGTGCACCCCGCACCACCCGCCAGAGCCGTAATTTCTCGATCGGCACTTCGGTCGTTGCGGTGTTCGGCCTGCGCATGGCCGGCTTTGCCTGCTCGGTGATGGCGGTGAAGTCGCCAAGCCCGGTGCTGGTGCAATATGCGATGGTCATGGGCGCCATCGGCATCGGGCTGTGGATGATCATCCGCGGCGTCGTGGTCGAGCCGCCCCCTGGCCTCATGGAGGCCATCAACAGGTCGAACGCGCGCATCGCGCAGCTGTTCGGACGGCCGGCCACCGCATGAGCATGCTCACCAACACACTCGGACGCTATTTCGCCGGCCGCTTCGTGGTCGCGGCGCTCGGCGTGTTCGCGGGCATTTTCCTGCTGCTGGTGCTGGTCGACTACATCGAGATGGTGCGCAAGACCTCGGGGCTGGCATCCGCCTCGGCGCTCATGGTGGCCGAGACCTCGCTGTTCAGGGTGCCGCAACTGCTGGAGAAGCTGACGCCGTTCTGCATGCTGATCGGCGCCATGACCTGTTATCTCGCCCTCTCCCGCCGGCTCGAGCTCGTGGTTGCGCGCGCCGCCGGCATCTCCGCATGGCAGTTCATCTCACCGGCGCTCGGCAGCGCGCTCCTGATCGGGGTGATCGCAACCGTCGCCTACAATCCGATGTCGGCGAATCTGCGTGAGCTCTCCAAGCGCATGGAAGCCGAGCTGTTCGGCTCGGCGCCGGGCGGCGGCATCCAGGACGCCTCAGGCTTCTGGCTCAATCAGGTGACCAGCGACGGCCAGACCATCATCAACGCCGCGCGCAGCGAGCAGCAGGGCGTCCGACTCACCGGCCTGACGCTGTTCCGCTTTGACACAGACAGTCACTTCAAGGAGCGGATCGAGGCGCGCGAGGCGACACTGGAGTCCGGCCACTGGCTGTTCAAATCCGTTCGCCGCTTCTCGCTGGACTCCCCGCCGATCGACCAGGCCACCCTGGAGATTCCAACGACACTCACCGAGGCGCAGGTCCGCAACAGCTTTTCCACCCCCGAGACTGTGTCCTTTTGGCAACTACCGAGCTACATCCGCTCATCCGAGAGCTCGGGCTTCGCGACAGCAGGATACCGACTCCAGTATCAGAAGCTTCTGGCACAGCCGTTTTTGCTTGCCGCCATGGTGATGCTCGCGGCCTCGGTGTCGTTGCGCTTCTTCCGGATGGGCGGCGTGCAGAAGATGGTTTTGAGTGGCGTGGGCGCAGGCTTTCTGCTCTACGTTCTGTCGAAAGTGACTGAAGACTTGAGCAAGGCTGAGTTGATGCATCCGATCGCTGCGGCGTGGTTGCCCGTGGTGGTGGGCGGCCTCACCGGCTTTTTGGCCTTGTTGTACCAGGAGGACGGTTAGTGACTGCCGTCCATCGAGGACCCGTGTCTCGTTTGACGCGCCGCATCGTGATGCGCGCGAACGGGTGCGGCTTGTCTCTTCGCAGGCTCATGATGGCTGTCGCTGCCGTGGCATCGCTCGGCGCGCTGATCGATGTTGCTGCTGTTGCCCCCGCCTCGGCCCAGAGCTTCACCTATAATCCGCTGCCGCCGCGCCCGAAGCCTCCGAAGGCCGCCAACGACAACCAGATGCTGGTTCAGGCGACCGAGGTCGACTACGACTACAACAATTCGCGCGTCTCCGCGGTCGGTAACGTCCAGCTGTTCTACAACGGCACCAGCGTCGAGGCCGACAAGGTCATCTACGACCAGAAGACCAAGCGGCTGCATGCCGAAGGCAACATCCGCATGACGGATGCCGACGGCAAGATCACCTATGCCGAGATCATGGATCTCTCCGACGATTACCGCGACGGTTTCGTCGATTCGCTGCGTGTGGATACCGCCGACCAGACCCGCATGGCCGCGAGCCGCGCCGACCGCTCCAGCGGCAACTACACAGTGTTCGAGAACGGCGTCTACACGGCCTGCGCGCCGTGTAAGGACGATCCGAAGAAGCCCCCGCTGTGGCAGGTCAAGGGTGCCCGCATCATCCACGACCAGCAGGAGAAGATGCTGTATTTCGAGACGGCGCAGATCGAATTCTTCGGTGTGCCGCTCGCTTACATGCCCTATTTCTCGACGCCCGACCCGACCGTGAAGCGCAAGAGCGGCTTCCTGATGCCGGGCTATGTTTCCGGCACGACGAACACGGGCTATGGCGTCGAGGTTCCCTATTACTGGGCGATCGCGCCCGACATGGACGCGACCATCAACCCCCGCTTCTTGTCGCGGCAAGGCGTGCTGCTGCAGGGGGAATTCCGGCAGCGCCTGATCGACGGCGCCTACCAGATCCGCGCCTATGGCATCGACCAGCTCGATCCCGGCGCGTTCTCCGGGCAGCCCGGCGACAAGCAGTTCCGCGGCGCCGTCGACACCAAGGGTCAGTTCGCGCTGAACGACAAATGGGTCTGGGGTTGGGACGGCGTCCTGATGTCCGATTACTATTTCTTCTCGGACTACCGCCTCTACCAGTACCGCGATCCGCTCGGCTCGTTCCTGCTGTTGCCGACGGAGGCGCTGTCGCAGCTCTATCTGACCGGCGTCGGCAACCGCAGCTTCTTCGACGCGCGCACGATGTACTGGCTGAGCTATTCGGGTAACCAGAGCCAGGTGCCGATCGTCTATCCGGTGATCGACTACTCCAACGTGCTCAACTATCCGGTGTTCGGCGGCGAGTTCAGCTACAAGACCAATTTCGTGAACATGTCGCGTGACCAGGCGGTGTTCGATCCGATCACCACGATCGCGAACACCAACAGCCTGTGCACGACGGCGTCGGCCGATCCGCTCGCCCGCACGCCGTCGCAGTGCCTGCTGCGCGGCTTCCCCGGCACCTACACCCGCCTTACGGCCGAGGCGCAGTGGCGCAAATCCTTCACCGATCCGCTCGGCCAGATCTGGACGCCGTTCGCCAGCCTGCGCGCCGACGCCATCAACTCCTCGGTCTCCAACCAGCCGGGCGTGTCGAACTATCTTCCCGTCGGCGACACCCAGGCGTTCCGCCTGATGCCGACCGTGGGCCTGGAATACCGCTACCCCTTCATCAATATTCAGCCCTGGGGCTCGACCACTATCGAGCCGATCGCGCAGATCATCATCCGGCCGAACGAGACCTATGCCGGCAAGCTCCCGAACGAGGACGCCCAGAGCATGGTGTTCGACGCCTCGAACCTGTTCAGCGTCGACAAGTTCTCCGGCTACGACCGCGTCGAGGGCGGCGGCCGCGCCAATGTCGGCGTGCAGTCCACCACGCAGTTCGACAAGGGCGGCGCCGTCAAGGCCCTGTTCGGCCAGTCGTACCAGCTGTTCGGCATGAACTCCTTCGCGGTCCAGGACCCCATCAACACCGGCCTCAATTCCGGCCTGGACAAGCCGCGTTCCGATTACGTCGCGAGCGCCAGCTACTCGCCCAACAGCACCTACACGTTCAGCGTCCGCTCCCGCATGGACGAGCAGACCTGGAACGTGCAGCGCTTCGAGGCGGAAGGCCGCGCCAACTTCAATCGCTGGGCGGTCAGCGTGCTGTACGGCAATTACGCGGCGCAGCCGGAACTCGGCTATCTGACCCGCCGCGAGGGCATCCTGACCTCGGGCTCCATAAAGATCGCCACCAACTGGGTGGTGTCAGGCTCGGCGCGGTGGGACCTCGAGGCCAACAAGATCAACCAGTATGTGCTCGGTGCCGGCTATGTCGACGATTGCTTCGTGCTGGCGGCGAACTACGTAACTTCGTATAGCTACTCGGCGGGCACCGCGCCGCCCGTCCTGAGCCATGCGTTCATGTTCCAGATCGGCCTGCGCACGCTGGCGACCTCGTCGACGACCAGCAGTTCCGCCGGCCTCCAGTGAACGGTTTGAAGTGCCGGCCGCGCTTGCCCCCATCACAGGCTCGACGCGGCTGACATGCGAGCGACAATCATGACGACCCCATTGCCCGTCTTTCGCCTTCTCCTCGCCATCGCTGCCGGACTGGTCCTGACCGGACTGCCCTCGCCGTCGCGCGCGCAGAACATCGTCGTCATGGTCAACGGCGACCCGATCACCGATTTCGACATCGAGCAGCGCTCCAAGCTTGACCAGCTGACGACGCAGAAGACCCCGAGCCGGCAGGAGGTCATCAACGAGCTGATCGACGACAAGGTGAAGATGAAGGAGGGCAAGAAGTTCGGGGTCGATCCTGGCGTCTCCGACATCAACCAGTCCTACGAAGGCATGGCGCAGCGCATGCGCATCACGCCGGACCAGCTCACCAAGTCGCTCGAATCCAAAGGCGTCCGCCCCGAGACGCTGAAGGGCCGTATGAAGGCCGAGATGGTCTGGACCAGCCTCGTGCGCGGCCGCTTCAAGGAGAAGCTGCTCGTCGGCGAGCGCGACGTCGCGCAGGCTGTCGGCGACAAGCTCCAGATCGAGGGCACCGAATACAAGATGCAGCCGATCGTGCTGATCGTGCCGCGCGGCTCGTCCGCGGCGTTCCTGGAAACACGGAAGAAGGAAGCCGAGAGCTATCGCGCGCGCGTCGGAAGCTGCGAGGAAGCCAACTCGCTGTTCCGCTCGACGCCGAACGCCACCATCCGCGACAGCGTCACCAAGACCACCGCGGAGCTGCCCGAGGCGCTGCGCAAGGTGCTCGACGACACCCCGATCGGCCACCTGACCGCGCCCGAGATGACCAAGAACGGCATCGAGATGGTGGTGCTGTGCTCGCGCAAGCCGACCATGATCGACACGCCGAAGAAGCGCGAGGTCCGCGAGAAGATGTATCAGGAGAAGTACGAGAAGACCCAGAAGGCCTATCTCGACGAGCTCCGCAAGGCGGCGATGATCGAATATCGCAACCGCTGATGGCCAATCGCGCAGCCAAACCGCATACCCTTCCCCTTGCCCTGACCCTGGGAGAGCCCGCCGGCATCGGCCCCGACATCACGATCGCAGCCTGGCTCCGGCGCCGCGAACTGAACCTGCCCGCCTTCTATCTGCTCGGCGACGAGGCGCTGATCGCCCGGCGCGCCAAGGCGCTCGCCGCCGCGCTGGGCGCCGATGTCAGGACCGCGGCGGTGAGCCCGGGCGAGGCCGCTTCCGCCTTCACCGATACCCTCCCCGTGGTCGCCACCGGCGAGCGCGCGACGGCCGAGCCCGGCAAGCCCGACGCATCGAGCGCGCCGGCCGCGCTCGCCTCGATCCGGCAGGCGGTCACTGATGTCCGCGAGGGCCGCGCCGGCGCGGTCGTCACCAATCCGATCGCCAAGAGCGTGCTCTACCGCTCAGGCTTCCGTCATCCCGGCCACACCGAATTCCTCGCCGAGCTCGCCGCGGAAGGCGGCCGCGTGCCGCAGCCGGTGATGATGCTGTGGTCGCCGCGGCTTGCTGTGGTGCCCGTGACCATCCACGTCTCGATCCGCGATGCGCTGGCAGAGCTCACCAGCGAGCTGATCGTCTCGACCGTTCGCATCGTCGCAGCCGAGCTGAAATCCCGCTTTGGCATCGCGCAGCCGCGCATCGCGGTCTCCGGCCTCAATCCGCATGCCGGCGAGGACGGCTCGCTCGGTCACGAGGAGCAGACGATCATCGCCCCCGCACTCAAGACGCTGCGTGGTGACGGCATCGAGGCCAGGGGCCCGCTGCCCGCCGACACCATGTTCCACGAGGCCGCGCGCAGCACCTATGAGTGCGCAATCTGCATGTATCACGACCAGGCGCTGATCCCGATCAAGACCATCGCCTTCGACGACGCCGTCAACGTCACGCTCGGCCTGCCCTTCATCCGCACCTCGCCCGATCACGGCACCGCCTTCGACATCGCCGGCACCGGCAAGGCCAATCCGGCCAGCCTGATCGCGGCGCTCCAGCTGGCCAGCCGCATGGCGGCTTCGCAAAGCTGATGAGCGCGATCGACGACCTCCCGCCGCTCCGCGAGGTCATTCGCCAGCACGCGCTGTCGGCGCGTAAATCGCTCGGCCAGAATTTTCTGCTCGACCTCAATCTCACCGCCCGCATCGCGCGCGCGGCAGTGCCGCTTGAAGACTCCACGGTCGTCGAGATCGGCCCGGGCCCGGGCGGGCTAACACGCGCGCTGCTCGCACTCGGCGCGAAGCGCGTCATCGCCATCGAGCACGACGAGCGGGCGATCCCGGCCTTGCAGGATATTTCCGCGCGCTACCCCGACAGGCTCGAGATCGTACATGGCGATGCCATGACCTTCGATCCCCGTCCGCTGCTCAATGGCGAACGTGCGAAGATCGTCGCCAACCTGCCCTACAACATCGCGACCCAGCTCCTGATCGGCTGGCTCACCACCGAGCCCTGGCCGCCCTGGTACGACATGATGGTGTTGATGTTCCAGCGCGAGGTCGGCGAGCGCATCGTCGCGCGCGAGGACGAAGAGGCTTATGGCCGGCTCGGCGTGCTCGCCAATTGGCGCTGCGAGACCAAGATCCTGTTCGACATTTCGCCGTCCGCCTTCGTGCCGCCGCCGAAGGTCACCTCCTCCGTCGTGCGTCTGGTGCCGCGCGCAGAACCGCTTGCCTGCGATCGCAGGATGCTCGAGCAGGTCGCAGCCGCCGCCTTCGGCCAGCGCCGCAAGATGCTGCGCCAGAGCCTGAAGTCGCTCGGCGTCGATCCGGCGCGGCTCGCCGCTGCCGCCGGCGTCGATGCGACGCGGCGCGCGGAGACCATTCCGATCTCGGGCTTTGTTGCCATGGCCTGTGAATTGGCCAATATACGAACCGAAGAAGCATGATCCGGAAAAGTGCGAAGCGGTTTTCCGAACAAGATCATGCTCAAACAATGAGATAATTTCGGAGGAAGAAATATGGCGTTGATGCGTCGGCAGTCCCTGGTCAAGTTCGATGCGCCGCTGTGCGAGACCATCGTCGACACGCCGAAGCCGAAAGGCGCCGAAGTGCTGTTGCGCATCGAGCGCTGCGGCCTCTGCCATTCCGACCTGCACATCCAGGACGGCTATGCCGATCTCGGCGGCGGCAAGAAGCTCGACACCACGCGCGGCATGACGCTGCCCTTCACGCTCGGCCACGAGATCGCCGGCGTCGTCGACGAAGTCGGCCCTGACGTCGCCGCCGGCCTCGTCGGCGCGAAGAAGGCCGTCTTCCCCTGGATCGGCTGCGGCCAGTGCCGCGACTGCGCCAATGGCGACGAGAATCTTTGCGTGAAGCAGCGCTTCCTCGGCGTTTCCATCGACGGCGGCTTCGCCACCCACGTGCTGGTGCCCGACGCGAAATATCTGCTCGACTACGATCCCCTGCCCGTCAACCAGGCCGCGACCTTGATGTGCTCCGGTGTCACCGCCTATGGCGCGCTCAAGCGCCTGGTCGACCGTCCGCGCCAGCGCAACCTGCTGCTGATCGGTCTCGGCGGCGTCGGCATGATGGGCCTGTCGTTCGCACAGGCGATGTTCAAACAGCCGATCACGGTCGCCGACCTCTCGCCGGCCGCGCGCGACACCGCGCTGAACAACGGCGCCGCGGTCGCTTACGATCCGTCCGAGCCCGACATCATCAAGCGCATCCTGAAGGAGACCGAAGGCGGTTTCGACGAGATCGTCGATTTCGCCGGCAACGAGAAGTCGATGGCCTTTGCGGTCGCGGTCGCCGCGCGCGGCGGCAAGATCGTGGTCTCCGGCCTGATGGGCGGCCAGTTCACGCTGCCGATGGTGCAATGGGTCTACAAGCGCATGACCATCGAGGGTTTCATGGTCGGAACGCTCAACGAGGCCCAGGAGCTGATGGCGCTGGCGCGCGCCGGCAAGATCAAGCCGACGCCGATGCGCGAGGAGCCGATGGGAGATGTCCAGAAATGGATCGACGAGCTTCGTGCCGGCAAGGTCGTCGGCCGCATCGTGCTGAAGAACTGAGCCGCGCGCAGCGGGCCCGACGCAAGTTGGGCCCGCGTGACGGAACGCCTTCGGCCTCGCCGCGTTGGCAGCGCATGTCCATTCGTTGCACCGTCGAAAGCGCATTCTTCATCGCCTGGAGCTGCCTGGAGCAGAGCGGCGAGCTCGGCCCGCCGGACGAGAGCGCCAACGTCCTTCTCGACGCCATCGAAGGTCAGCTCAAAACCGGCGAACGCCGGCAGCTAATGCTCGCCAACAGGGCGATCGACGCCTATCGCGCGCACGCGGCACTGCGCCGGTCCTCGTGGAATCGCGAAGCACGCGTCGGGTGATGATCATCGCCGCCCCTCGGGCCGCCGGCCCAGCGGCGTTTTAGCGGATTGAGGCCGGCGGTCTTCGGGCAAAGCGCACGGAGTACGGCGCTCCGCGCCACATGCTACGCCAATCCGCAAGCCCGCTATGTTCACTCCTGAACAGACCTCGCCAGATCAACGCTGTCGGGCGGAGCCCGCATGCGGCCTCGCTCCTCCCGACTTCCGGAAATCCCTAAAGCCGGCGCGCCAGCATCTCAACTATGCAACGGCCGCTTGTGTGCACTTTGGAACCGTCGGTTCCGCCGCGGAAACGTAGGGTTCTGGCTGGCGCCGATTCCCGGCCAGCCCAGAGAAGAAACTGTGACCGGTCGGCCCCCGAACGATCTGCTCCGGCAGCTCACCCACCAGGATTTCGAACTGCTCGCGCCTCACCTCCAGCCGGTCGAACTCGCGGCGAGCCACGTCCTGCATCACGCCGGTGACGACGTGACGGCGGTGCACTTTCCCTGCGGTCCCGCACTGGTATCGTTCGCCGTGCCGGTCGAGGACGATCGCGAGGTCGAAAGCCTGCTGGTGGGCCGTGAGGGTGCGGTCGGCATTGCCGCAGGCCGCAGCCCTTCGCTCGCTTATTCGCGCATTGTCGTGAAGCTGGGCGGCAGCCTCGTCCGGCTGCAGCTGCGCGCGCTCGAGCAGGCACAGCAGAGATCAGCGACGCTCCAGGAAGTGTTCTCGCGCTATGCCGACTGCCAATTCGCGCAGCTGCTGCAAACGGCGGCCTGCAACGCCGCGCATTCGATCGAGCAGCGCGCCGCCAAATGGATCATCTCCGCGAAAGAGAGTATCGGCGGCGCCGAGATCCCCCTCACCCACGAGCAACTCGCCGGCATGCTCGGCGTCTCCCGCAGCTATGCCAGCCGCGTTATCCAGATGTTCAAGGCAAGGCGCATCCTCGCGACCCGCCGCGGCGCCATCCTGATCCTCGACGGGGCAGCACTCGAAGCCAGAGCCTGCTGCTGCAACGATTGGGTGAGGAAGCATTTCGACGAGGTGCTGGGCGGAGCGTCACCTGCCGATGGCTAAAGCGCGATGCGATCAGGATGCATCGTCATCGCGCTTTAGGTTGTTGTTCAAGCATGATCTTTTCGGAGAACCGCTGCGCACTTTTCCGGATCATCGTTAGCATCTTTGCGGCCTCACGCCTCCGGTGGCGACTGGCGCTTCAGATGCAGATAGGCCGGGCTGAAATCGCCGAGCCGCTGCAGCTCACGCCATTTCAGGACGATGAGCTCCCCGTCGCGCAGATCCATGGCGCCGCCCCGCCTGAGGTCAGCGAGCGTCCGGTTCACCGTCGCGATCGCCATGCCCAGCGTCTCGCCGAGCTGCACCAGGCTGATCGGCAGGCGGAAGCGATTGCCGCGGACGAGCTGCGCGGCCCGGGCGCGGTAGAACAGCTCGCAGAACAGGTGCGCCATGCGCGCCTGCATCGGCCGGGCGCTGTTGTTGGTGATGGCCTCGCGAAAGATCGAGGCATCGAGCAGCGTCTCGCGCCAGACCGAGAGCGCGAAAGTGGGCCGGCGCCGGAAGGCTATGAACAATTCGCGATGCGGGATGAAGGCGACCGACGCCTGCCCGAGCGCGGAGAGCCCATGGTCCATCTGGTCGATGAACAGGCCCTGGGAGTCCGGCAGGTCACCGGAGATATGGAACGCGAGATATTGCCGCCCCCCGCTGCCGAGCAGATGGTAACGCGCCACCATGCCGGAGACGACCAGTGCCGAATGTTCGGGCTCGTCACCCTGGCGGATGAAATCCTCGTTGGGCGCGACATCGCGCTGCGTGAAGGTGAGCGCGCGGATCTCGTCGAGATCCTCCCCGGTGAGCGCAGTGTGCTCGCTCAGGTTCCGGATCAGCACGTCGTGGGCTTTTTCCATGAGACCACCAAAAATCGCGCCGAATCTATCAAATGATACTTCTGGCCCTGGTTCAGCGGACTAGAACGCGAGACGGACGCACTGGTTGCTAATCCGTTTGCGATCGTTCGGGTCGCACCCACCATCACCTCGATCACCAACCGAGCCCGGCCCTTCTCATGAGCCCTACGACAATCCTGGAGCGCATCCGCGGCCTGTTCGCATCCGATACCGGCGAACACCTCGACTGCATCAGCGATGCCTTCAAGAACGGCACGCTACGCGAGCCGGCGCATCCGATGTCGGATCAGGAACTCGCCCACGCCATCCGCGAGTTCCGCAGCACTGAGGTCTCCGACGGGACCATCGCAAAGCTCTCGCGGCGCTTCATCGAAGTGCCGCGAGACTGCTGAAGCACGCCGCGAGGCTCATGCCGCATCCGAAGTTCATCGCGCGTCTCCAGGCCATCGAAGGCCTGTCGGAGGACGAACACCGGCAGATCGCGGGCCTACCGTCCACGCTGCGCCAGATCGCGGACGGTGAGATCGTGCTGCGCCAGGGCGAGGCCGCCTCGCGCTGCGTCTTCGTCGTCAGCGGCTTCCTCTACCAGGCCCGCATCGTCGGCGATCGCAGCCAGATCCTCGCGTTCCACGTTCCCGGCGACATGCCCTGCCTGCACACGCTGCTGGTCTCGCCGATGGATGCGGATCTCGTCGGCCTCGGCCCGACCGTCGTCGGCTACGTCGGGCACAGCCAGCTCCGCCAGCTGCTCGACGGCTCGAACCATCTGACCCGCGCGTTCTGGCGCGAGACGCTGATCGATGCGGCGATCTCGCGGCAATGGATCGCCCGCCTCGGCGCGCAGGCGGCCCTGCCGAAGGTCGCGCATCTCATCTGCGAGCTGGCGGCGCGGCTGGAGATCGTCGGCCTTGTCAAGGACGCCTGCTTCCAGATTCCGATGACGCAGCGGCACGTCGCCGATGCCTGCGGCCTGTCGATCGTGCACGTCAACCGCACCATCCAGGAACTGCGGCATCGCGGATTGATCGCATGGGAAGGCAGCGAGATCGAGCTGCTGCAGCCTGAAGAGTTGCGCAGGTTTGCCGATTTCACGCCCGACTATCTGACCTGAAGCGCGGTGGATGGGTGAGCGGAGCGCTACCCCTCGCGTCACGATCGCGGCCGCACCGTCCGCCATGATGTGAGTAGCGGACCATTGCGGCCCAGGACAGGATCCGTCTTCGGCTTGCGGACCTTGGCGATGCGCTTGACGGCATCGGGACGCTCTCGCATGTCGGTGCACTCGTCGTATGTCCCGTCCTGCGGATACGCTCCGACGACCCCGAAGTCCGGGCTGGACTCGATCAGCCGGTGTCCGGTGCCGGCGGGCAGCACCAGAACGTCGCCGGCTTTCACGCGGAGGATGCGCCCCTTGATCCCGCCGCACTCGACCCTGGCCGTGCCACGCGCCACGCCCATCACTTCGTGGACCTGCGAATGATAATGGACGAAGTCATACACAGTGTCCCGCCACGACCGGCCCCAGCCGTTTGTATCGAACAGCGTGTCGATGATGACTTCAGGGGGAAAGCGCCTGGACTTCAGATTCACCGCGCCGCGATAGAGCAACACCGGAAAACGCGGATTGTTCGGCACGATGCCATCGTCGCGAAAACGGATGGCTGCCGGCTTCCGGGCCCGCACCAGCCCCCGCAGCGTTGCCGCATCGGGATGCTCCTCCACGAGCTTCTTGGCGAAATTCTTGATCTGGTCCTTGATCGGCATGGCCTGTCCTCAGGCACGATTCAACGACGGCGGAGGTGAGAAGTTTCCAGGCGAACGGGTTGATCGGCGACAGGCCCCACTCCGTCCTGCGGATGATCTCTCTAGCGATGTCTCGCACTTCCTGAGATCGGGTTACGGCGTGATGATATCCAGCCTGTCCCGCGACGGGAGCGTTGCCTTGAAGGCCCGCAGCGCGGCATCAACCGCCGCCGCATCGGCCAGCGGCGTGCGGTAAAAATCGACGTTCTGCCGCGACATGGTCACGCTTGTTGTTTGGAGCACGGCGACCTTCGTCCAGCTCGATGGCACGCCTTTCTCGAACCATCTCTCGTAAATCATGATGAGACCGACCTCGTGATCTTGGGCAAGAGCCGCCATCTCCGCCGGCCCATAATCTCCCGCCATTCTCGCCTTGCGCACCTGCTCCGAGCCAAGGCCCCAGAGATCGAGCGTATAGTTGGTATTGCCATATGCAACCAAGCCGAGATCGTTGACCCCAACCGCATCTCTATAAAACGATTGGGCGAAACGAGCCATCTGGTATTGCTGCTCGTAGATATCGTTTGCGCCCAGCGGCGAGACCACTGCCGCTGTCATGTAGGGAATCGCCGCGGTCCCGAGCCCGAAGACCACGCCTACCTTCACACGGGACCATTGCAGCGCGGAAAGCTGGGGCTTGAGTTGTGCGATGCCCCACAGCAACGCGGCCGCCGCGAGAGCCATGATGTAGACCTCGTACCGATTGAACCAACCGTATTGACCGCACACCAGATGGGCTCCGACGGCAACAATAACGGTCAGAAGGACGATCAGCACGTTGCGATCGGCGCGTAGTAGACTGGCGCACCAGGCTACAGCGAGACCGAGTGCGATGAGCCGCAATCCATACGACGTCATCACGCTCCGCAGCATGTTTCTGACGATGGCAGGCAGCTCGCTCGCGGGCTGATCAATGGTCGTCAGATAGCCCTTCAACAAGACGGAGCTCGGCAGCAGCGGCAGGCCACGCAAGGCCATGAGAACGACATAGCCCGATAGAGTGACGACAATGACAAGCACTGCGCCGGCCGCAAAGCGGCGCTGGCCCAGCAGCGTGAACGCCGCGATTGCGGCACCGGCGAATGCGATCCCTTCGAAGCGGATGAGCGGAAGCAGCACCAGGGCGAGCAAATGGAGCGATGTCGGTGCGAACCCGCGCGCCGCCGCCACGAGACCCGCAAAGGTCACGATTGACGCCCAGACGTGGACACTGTGCTCCATGCCGGTCATGGGCAGCGCGACAGCGCTGGTGCTGAAGATGAGGAGCAGCGCGATCACACAAGCGAACAGACGCTCACCCACGCCATCGAACAGGCCACTGGCCTCCAAGAGGCGCACGACAGCGAAGATCGTCGCACCTGCGGCGCAGCGTTGATCAACAACGGACCAAATGCACCGAGATGAAGCGCTTCGGTCAGAGCCAGAAGATATGGCCAGATGATCGATGAGCTAGGCGATGAATATTCCCCGGCGTTGACCCCATATCCGCCGGACAGGATCTGGTCAGCGACCGCAAGGTGGATATACGCATCGTCCAGCGTGAAGAGGAGCCTGAAGTCGCACAGCGCCAGGACTGCGATGATCTCCATCGCAAGCAATCCCAGCCAAACGAGCATGGCTGCAGTTGAGGGTTGAATCCAGGCATCGGCACCCAAATGTCCCGACGACGCCCTGCCTGTCTTGTCGGGGCAATCGTATTGATCGACGACAGCCATCACACTCCCCCGTCAGTCGCTCGATCACGATTGACGCCTAGCCGGGGTCCATTTCCCACATCCTGCGGTTTATCTTAGGCTCCCTAACAATCGGTGACTGCAAGGCTTGAAATATCAGGGTTCCCTTGGGTCGTCTTCCCAGGCCCGGTCATTTGCAGAAGCGCAGCCGCCCGAACCGAGCCCGTCTTCCCGGCAGTCGCAGACACGCACTTTTCGCCCCGTCACCGGCACCATCAGCCCGAGCGGCTCGGTCAGCACGGTCGGTCAAGGCGACGGCGTGACCTTCACCGGCTCCGGCCGTCTCGGCGCCCGCAGCGGTTCCGGAACCTGGCGGCGCTCCGATGGTTGCGGCGGAACCTGGAGCTCGGCGAAGCAATAACGCCCAAGGAAATGCCTGATCTCGCGGCGGAACGAACGCGCCGCAAGCCCAATTCAAGCCACATCCTCTCCGGATTTGCGGCTCATTGCCACCCAAGTCTTTGATGACAAAGGGCTGGTTGAGAGTTGCGTCATGCGTAACCGGGAGACCAGGATGGGCAACCGCACCGCAAAATTCGTATCCGCGCTAGTCGGCAGCATCATTGCCGGCGCGCCACTGGCCGCCGTGTCGCAGAACGCGCCGGCGCCATCGAGCACAGCCAACGCGGCCGCCGACTGCCTCGCCTCGCCGAAGGGCGCCGCGCCGCAGGGGCAGCACTGGTACTATCGTCTCGACCGCACGACCAAGCGGCAATGCTGGTATCTGCGCGCCGCAGGCGGCAAATCCTCCCAGACCGCGCAGGCGACGACCGACGCGCCCGAGGCGGATTCGGCCGCGCCGCAAGCGATGCAGAACGCGCGAGCCGAATACACCGCTCCGCAGACGAGTGCCGCACCAGGCACGCCGAACATGAGCGCGCCCGCCCCCGCCGCAACCAATGCGCCGCCGGTCGCCCAGCAGCCGCCAAGCGGCGCGCCTGCGACCAACGCGCAACAGCCGGCTGTCACCGCGCGCTGGCCCGAGGCCTCCCCGGCCTCCGCCGCGCCCACACCGCCGCCGGCCCCCGTTGCGGCCACCGCGCCCGCGGGCGCAAAGCCGGCAAAGCCTCCCGCGCCGATGACCCCGGCCGGGGCAGACGGCACCGCCGACAAGCCGGCCGGCTCGGTGCAGATGCTGCTGCTCGTGATCGGCGGCGCGCTGGCGCTCGCCGGCATCCTCGCCAGCGTCATCTACCGCTTCGCCGGCGGACGCCTCCGCGTCCAGGCCGCCGACCGCCGCGGACATTGGGACGATTGGGCGCCGCAGGACCATGACGTAAGCCGCGCGCCCTGGCTCGGTGCGGAGCCGGCCGTCACGTCGCGCGCACAGCAGGGCCCCGTCGACTTCGATGAAGTTCGGCCGCCGCAGACCGCGCAAATCGCCGCCTTCACCAAGGAGATCGGCAGGATCGCGGCGCAATCCGCGTCCATTCGCAACAAGGCCGCTGAGCTCGACAAGGCCGACATCTTCAACGGAAAGTTCGAGATAGAGGCATCGGCGCCCCGGCTCGCGGTCAAGGACATCGGCGACGAAAAGGCCGTCGATCACCACGAAGATGCGCAGGTAGATGCGCAGGCCGGGGATGCCGTCGACGTCGACGTGATCACCGCGATGCTGGAACGGCTGGCGAAGCAGGGGCCGCGGCTGCCGCAGCCTAGCCCTGAAGCTGAGCTTGCAGAGCTCGTACGAAACCAACGAGGCCAATCCGCCGCTCGCGCTTGAGGCGCTCGGCCTTCAGGATCGACTGCACCTCCGCAAAGGCCTCGTCGACGTCGTGGTTGATCACGATGTAGTCGTACTCGGCCCAGTGGCTCATCTCGTGGCTGGCCCGGCTCATGCGCTTGCGGATGACCTCGTCGGAATCCTGCGCGCGCGAATGCAGGCGTTTTTCGAGATCGCCGGCCGAGGGCGGCAGGATGAAGACGCTGACGACGTCCTCACGGGCCTTGTGCTTCAATTGCTGCGTGCCCTGCCAGTCGATGTCGAACAACACGTCCTGCCCGGCTGACAGCGCCGCCTCGACGGGGCCACGCGGCGTGCCGTAGCTGTTGTCGAACACCGTCGCCCATTCCAACAGCTCGTCGGCCTTCACCATCGCCTCGAACGTGGCCTTGTCGACGAACGTATAGTCCTTGCCGTTGACCTCGCCCGGCCGCATCGGCCGCGTGGTCGCGGACACCGACATTTTCAGGCCGGACATGCGGTCGATCAAAAGACGCGACAGCGTCGTCTTGCCCGCGCCCGAGGGCGAGGACAGCACGAACATCAATCCGCGCCGCTCGACACCATCAGTTCCGTGACCGCCGCTCGTCATCGATCACTCCAGATTCTGGACCTGCTCGCGGAACTGCTCGACCACGTTCTTCATGGCGAGGCCCGTATTGGTCAGCTCGATGTCGTTCGACTTCGAGCAGCAGGTGTTGACCTCGCGGTGAAACTCCTGCGCCAGGAAGTCGAGCTTGCGGCCGATCGGGCCACCCTTGCCGATCAGCTCGCGCGCCTGCGCGATGTGGGAAGCGATGCGGTCGAGCTCCTCGCGGATGTCGGCCCGGGTGGCGATCAGGATCGCCTCCTGCATCAGGCGGTCGGAATCGAAACGGTCGGAGGTGTCGAGCAGGCTCGCGATCTGCTCGGCGAGCCTGGCCTTGATCGCCTCCGGCTTGCGGCCGGGCGCGGCTTCCGCCCTCTTCGCCAGTTGCTCGACCTCGTCGACCCGTTGGGTCAGGATCTGCCCGAGCGAAGTGCCCTCGCGCTTGCGCATCTCGACGAGATCGGCGAGCGCCTTGTCGAAGGCCTCGGCGGCGGCGATACGCGCGGCCTTGTCCTCCTCCTCGTCGCCCTCGGGCTCGGCAACCTCGACGACGCCCTTGATGGCGAGCAGACCGTCGATGCTCGGCGCAACCGCGTCGACCTTGCCGGCGATGACGGCGGCGGCCTTGAGCACGGCGTTGAGCACGTCCTCGTTGACGCGAACGGTGGCCGCGGCGTTGGCGCGCTTGACGGTGAGATTGGCGTAGACGGTGCCGCGCGACAGCAGCTCGCCGGCGCGTTTCTTGGCGTGGGCCTCGAGCTCATCGAACCCTTGCGGCAGCCGCACCCTGAGGTCAAAGCCCTTGGCGTTGACCGACTTCAATTCCCATTCGAACGTGTACGGCCCGCTTGCGCCGTGGCATCTCGCAAAGCCGGTCATGGACGACAGCGCCATCAGGTCAATTTCTCCGGAAACACGGGATTCGCGAGGCATCAAGCCACGCGAATCTTAAGACTATTTTGCAGGAAAGTGGAATCCGCAAAGCCGGCGAGCAGGTCTGCAACCCGCCTAACGCTGGACCACCGGCGGCGAGGACTGCACCGCGCCCTGCCGCGCCGGTGCTGGAGCGGCGGGCCGCGCCGCCGGCGGCTTTTTCTGTTGGTTAGGCCGGACCGGCGTGGTCGCCGTCGGCGTATCGGCAGCTCCGGGTGCGACGGCGGCGGGTGGCGCCGCATCCTCGGCCGGCTCCACCGTGTCGTTCTGGATCTGCTTTTCCATGGCGCGGAGCTTGGCGACGTTCTTCTGATGCGCGTCGTAAGTCTCGGTGAAGGCGTGCCCGCCGGTGCCGTCGGCGACGAAGAAGAGGTCGCGGGTGCGCGCCGGATTGGCGGCGGCCTCCAGCGAGGCGCGGCCGGGGTTGGCGATCGGACCCGGCGGCAGGCCTTCGATCACATAGGTGTTGTAGGGCGAGGGCTGCGTGATCTCGCTGCGCTTGATCGGCCGGCCCAGCGTGCCCTTGCCGCCGACGAGGCCATAGATGATGGTCGGATCCGACTGCAGCTTGATCCGCTGCTTCAGCCGGTTGGTGAACACCGCGGCGACACGGCTGCGCTCGTCCGGCTTGCCGGTTTCTTTCTCGACGATGGAGGCGAGCGTCACCAGCTGCTCCGGCGACTTCACGGGAATATCCTGATTGCGGCGCTCCCAGATCTCGGCGAGCACGCGCTTGTGCGCCTGCTGCATGCGCTGGACCACCTGCTCGCGCGGGGTGCCGCGCGGGAATTTGTAGGTCTCGGGCAGCAGCGTGCCCTCGCGCGGCAACTCACGCACGCTGCCGGTGAAGATGTCGTTGTCGGACAGGCGCGCCACGATCTGCTCGGAGGTCAGGCCCTCCGGAATCGTGACGGCATGCTGGACCACCTTGCCCTCGACGATGGTGGCGATGACGTCGCGGAGCGATGCGTTCTTCTGGAACGAATATTCACCCGGCTTGAGGTCCGAGCTCGCCTTCAACGCGGCAACGCTGGCGATGAACACCCACGGGTTGATGTCGGTCACGCCTTCCCGGTTCAGCGTCTCGGCGATGTCACGCTTGCCCGCACGCTGCGGGATGTTGACGATCTTGTCGTCCTTGAGCGGCCCGGGCGCCTCGAGCACCTGCCGGCCGTAATAATAGACGCCGCCGGCGCCGAGCATGGCGATCAGCAGAAGGGTGATGATGGCGTTGCCGACGACCACGAAAGGATTGCGCGCACGGTCCGATCGCTTCGGCGGCGGCGGGACCTGCTCGGGCTCGAGCGCTGCCCGCGGACTCCGGGGCGAAATGGGCGGCCTTTCACTCATCGAAACAACCTGAATCCTGCCGGTTCAATCGCGGCCCGACAATCGCTTGCCCTGCCAAATGCACGCGCCCACTTCCATGACTATCGCCGAATACGGCAAAACGGTGGATTCGTCTCAAACTTAAACTAACTGGCCAGGCGCCGGACGATCACCGACGCATTGGTACCGCCAAAACCAAACGAGTTCGACAAGGCGACGTTGACCTCTCGCTTCTTCGCCTTATGCGGCACGAGATCGATCGCAGTCTCGACCGACGGATTGTCGAGGTTGATCGTCGGCGGCACGACATTATCGCGAATCGCGAGAATGGCGAAGATCGCCTCGATCGCACCGGCCGCGCCGAGCAGATGCCCCGTCGACGACTTGGTCGAGGACATCGCAACCTTGGAGGCGGCATTGCCGAGCAGACGCTCGACGGCGCCGAGCTCGATCTCGTCGCCGAGCGGCGTCGAGGTGCCGTGCGCGTTGATGTAATCGAGATCGGAGGCGGTCAGGCCGGCGCGCTTGAGCGCGGCCGACATGCTGCGGAAGCCGCCATCGCCATCGGGCGACGGCGAGGTAATGTGATAGGCATCACCCGAAAGACCGTAGCCGATCACCTCGGCATAGATCCTGGCGCCACGGCGCCGGGCGTGCTCGAGCTCTTCCAGCACCAGGACTCCGGCGCCCTCGCCCATCACAAAACCGTCGCGGTCCTTGTCGTAGGGACGCGAGGCCTTCTCAGGTGTCTCGTTGAAACCGGTCGACAGCGCGCGCGCGGCGTTGAAGCCGGCAATGCCGATGCGGCTGATTGGCGATTCGGCGCCGCCGGCGACCATCACGTCGGCATCGCCGAGCGCGATCAGGCGGGCAGCATCGCCGACCGCATGTGCGCCGGTCGAGCACGCCGTGACCACGGAGTGGTTCGGCCCCTTCAACCCGTGCGCGATCGAGACGTAGCCGGAAGCCAGATTGATCAGGCGGCCCGGAATGAAGAACGGCGACACCCGGCGCGGTCCACGCTCCTTGAGCAGGATCGCGGTCTCGGCAATGCCGTTGAGGCCGCCGATGCCCGACCCGATCATGGTGCCGGTCGCGCATTTGTCCTCTTCGGTCTCGGGATGCCAGTTGGCGTCGTCGAGCGCCTGGCCGGCGGCGGCCATGCCGAAGATGATGAAGTCGTCGACCTTGCGCTGGTCCTTCGGCTCCATCCACTTATCGGGATTGAAGGTGTCGTTGCTGCCGTCGCCGCGCACGACCGTGCAGGCGTATTTGGTCTGAAGATCGGAGACATCGAAGCTCTCGATCTTGCGCGCACCGCTCTCGCCGTTGAGGATGCGCTTCCAGGTCGGCTCGACGCCGCAGCCGAGAGGCGACACCATGCCGAGACCAGTGACGACAACCCGCCTCATATCCGAAAACTCCGCATCGAAAGATTCACGGCCAATAACAAGAAACCGGCTGACCGCTGGGAAGCGGCCCGTCCGGTTTCAATGTTGTCCCCGCGAAAATGAAGAGCCTTAGCTCTTCGCGTTCTTCTCGAGAAACTTCGTGGCGTCGCCGACGGTGAGAATCGTTTCCGCAGCGTCGTCCGGAATCTCGCAACCGAATTCTTCTTCGAACGCCATCACCAGCTCGACGGTGTCCAGACTGTCGGCGCCG
Organism: Bradyrhizobium sp. 25ACV; assembly: GCF_054863005.1. Classification (NCBI taxonomy): domain Bacteria; kingdom Pseudomonadati; phylum Pseudomonadota; class Alphaproteobacteria; order Hyphomicrobiales; family Nitrobacteraceae; genus Bradyrhizobium; species Bradyrhizobium sp. 25ACV. The sequence goes on along the minus strand of NZ_JAVAYO010000024.1, from coordinate 32,884 downwards.
AGGTCGTCGATGAAGCTCGCGGCGTCGACAACCTTCTCGGGTTCAACACCAAGGTGTTCGACCACGATCTTCTTAACCCGTTCGCCAATGTCACTCATTGCATAACCTCGTGTTGTTCCCTGTAGACCCGACCCCCCGGGACGATACGAGCCGTCGTGGTCGTGTTACTTGCCTTCGCTTACGAACTTTGATTTGGCCCCATCCTAACCGATACAGGGCCCGGCGAACGACGGCCAAGGCTCCGCATCGCCAATATACAGGGTTTCAAAAACCTGCAATGGCGTTCTTTGCCCATCCGTTGAGCGTCCGGTTATCATACTTCAACTGCCTTGACTATAAGCCTCATTTCTCTCCGGAAACGGCCGTTTGCCGCATCCGCACTGTCCATGTGGGCAGTGCGGAACGAGCGCTTCAGATCATGGCCATGCCGCCGTTGACGTGAATGGTCTGGCCGGTGACGTAGGCTGCTTCGTTCGAACTCAGGTAGACCGCGGCCGCCGCGATGTCCTCGGGCGTCCCCAGGCGGGCGGCCGGAACCTTGGTCAGAATCGTTTCGCGCTGCTTGTCGTTGAGCGCATCGGTCATCGGCGTCTTGATGAAGCCCGGCGCGATGCAGTTGGCGGTGACGCCGCGCTTGGCGTATTCGGCCCCCAGCGTCTTGATCATGCCGATCAGGCCCGCTTTCGACGCCGTGTAATTGCCCTGCCCGGGATTGCCGGTGACGCCGACCACCGACGTGATCGCGATGATGCGGCCGAAGCGCTTGCGCATCATCAGCTTGGTGGCGGCGCGTGCCAGGCGGAAGGTCGCGGTCAGATTGACGTTGATGACCTCCTCCCAATCCTCGTCACGGAGCTGCACGAAGAGATTGTCGCGGGTGATGCCGGCATTGGCGATGAGGATGTCGACCTGGCCCATTGCCGCTTCCGCAGCGGGCACCAGCGCCTCGACCTCGTCGGCCTTGGAGAGATTGCAGGGCAGCACATGGGCGCGCTCGCCGAGCTTGCCGGCAAGCTCGTCCAGCACCTCCTTGCGCGTTCCTGATATCGCAACGGTCGCGCCCTGCGCGTGCAGCGCCTGCGCGATCGCGCCGCCGATACCGCCGGTCGCGCCGGTGACGAGCGCCTTTTTGCCAGTCAGATCGAACATCGAAAACTCCTCCAAAGCACGATCCGGAAAAGTGCGCAGCGGTTTTCCGAAAGATCGTGCGTAAACTGAAAAACTCAAGCGCGACGAGAAATCATCGCGCTTTAGCCCTGCTTGGCAGCGACCAATGCATCCTTGGCGGCGGCAATGTCGTTCGGGCCACCGACTGAAACGCCGACGGCGCCGTCCGCGATGCGCTTGACGAGACCGGACAGCACCTTGCCGGCGCCGATCTCGAAGAACCGCGTGACGCCCTGCCCTGCCATGTAGGCAACCGACTCGCGCCAGCGCACGGTGCCGGTGACCTGCTCGACCAGGCGGCGACGAATCTCGTCGGGATCGCTGATGGCGCTCGCCAGCACGTTCGACACCAGCGGCGAAGCCGGGGCCTTGATCGTAACCTTCGACAGCGCTTCGGCCATGGCGTCGGCAGCGGGCTGCATCAGCTTGCAATGGAACGGAGCGGACACCGGCAGCAGCATCGCGCGCTTGGCGCCCTTGGTCTTGGCGATCTCGACGGCGCGATCGACCGCGGCCTTGTCGCCCGAGACGACAACCTGCCCGCCGCCATTGTCGTTGGCGGCCTGGCAGACCTGCCCCTGCGCCGCCTCCTTGGCGACCTCCATGGCGGTCTCATAGTCGAGGCCGAGCAGCGCGGCCATCGCGCCGGCGCCGACCGGAACGGCTTTTTGCATTGCGAGACCGCGGGTGCGAAGCAGACGGGCGGTATCCAAGACTGTCAGACTGCCGGCCGCGGCCAGCGCCGAATATTCACCGAGCGAGTGGCCGGCGACGAAGGCCGCATCTCGTCCCACGGAAAATCCCGCCTCAGCCTCCAGCACGCGCAGGGTGGCGACAGACACCGCCATCAGCGCCGGCTGGGCGTTTTCGGTGAGCTGGAGGGTTTCGGCCGGACCATCCCAGATGATCGCCGTCAGCTTCTCCCCTAACGCGGCGTCGACCTCGTCGAACACGGCGCGCGCCACCGGAAAGGCATCGGCCAGGGCCTTGCCCATGCCGACCGCCTGGGAACCTTGCCCAGGAAATGTGAATGCAGCCGTCATCGGCGCTCCCTGCTTGTCGGACACGATCCCCGCGAGAACCGGCAGCCGATTACGCACGGCGTTAGGCCATGGTTCCGGATCGTGCTCCAAAGGGGGCCGTAGACACTGTCCGGGGCCGGACTGTCAAGCCGAGATGGGAACTTCGAGCAGCACTCAACTGGGGATGCGCCCCCTCAAAACCCACCGGCGGTCTGGTTGGCATCGACCTCCGCTCCGGCCTGCGCACGGCGCGCGCTGCTCGCCAACTGCCCCGGCCGATCCTCCCTGTCAGGCTTTGCCGTCGCCAGCCGCAACACCGCCGCGTAGTTCGGCTGCACCTCCATGCGGCCGGCATGCCGGCTCTCGCTCAGCAGGCGATGGACCTTCGGCAGATTGTAACAGGGCACGTAGAACAGCAGATGATGCTCGAGGTGATAATTGACGTAGTACGGCGCGATGAACAGGCGCTCGAGAACATTGGCATGCGTGGTGCGGGTGTTGCGCAGGGGATCGCTGCTGTCGGGGACGACGGCATGCTCTGCGATGTTACGGATGCGGGTGATGATCATCATCCAGGTCAGAAGCGGCACCAGCCAGAGCAGCGGATACGCCCACCATACGCCGGCCGCCGCGAGCGCTGCGAACATCGCGGCGTTGAGGAGGCATTGCGGGCCGAGCTTGTCCCAGAAATGCGCCAGACGCTGCCGCCACGGCCAGTCCTTCGGCCCGAGCGCATTGAGCAGCTGCGCCTTGCGCTGCTGGTAGCCGGTCTGTCCGGTGATGTCGCGAATGAACTTGCGGCGATAGCTCAGCTTCGTAATCGGAAACGGCGCCGACAGCACGAGATCGGGATCATCCTCCTGCTGCGTGCGCGCATGGTGCTGCAGGTGGTAACGCCGATAGCTGCGTGTCTCCGCAAACAGCGGATAGGCACAGAACCATTGGCTCAGGGCCAGGTTGGTTTTCTCATCGGCGGACAGGCAGCCATGCGCGCCATCATGCATCAGGATCGCGAGGCCCAGCTGACGCGAGCCGATGATTGCGACGGCAAGGACATAGGTGACCGGATTGGGCCACCACGCGACCAATGCGATCGCGCCAATGATCAGCGCCCAGGCGTGCGCGATCAGCGCAACACCTTTCCAGGTCACACGCTCTCGGACATCGGCAAGCTGGTCGTCGGTCAGGAAATCGCGGGCACGCATGCGAAGCGCGGTCATGGCCTAGCCTTCCTCGTTCGAATTGCTTGATACCTCGCGGCCCTCGACGAGGCGCAGGCGCGCCGTGTCATCGGATTTCGCCTGCTCGCCGAGCACGCGCAGCATCTCGGCGCAGAGCGCCTCGGGCGAACGGCCCATGGCGTAGCCTTCGAGAATGACGCCAATGGCGACGGCCCAGAACCGCCGCGAGCTTTCGTCGGGCGCGCGCAGCGAGCGCCAGCCGTGCCGCGCCACCTGGCTCGCATAGGCGCGCGCGCCTTCGCCGTGCAGGCGTTCGATCGTGCGCTCGACGAGCGGTGCGAGATCCTGGCGGCGCCGCGTCAATGTCAGCGCCTCGGCGAAGAAAGCCACTGAATCGCTCGCCGTCACGGTCTCCGCCAGCGCATGCGTGTAGTCCCGTGGCGTGCGCGCCTTCAGCGCCGCCTGCTCGGTCGCACGCGCCAGATACAAGAGGTCGCGGCAGGCGCATTCGACGAACAGCGCCTCCTTGGTGCGGAAGTAGTAGGTGATCTGGCTCGGGAATGCGTCCGCTGCGGCGGCGATGTCGGTGATCGCTGTGCCCGACAGCCCCCGCTCCCGGAACAGCGGGCTTGCCGCATCCAGCAGCAGCGAGCGCATCTTGCGCCCCGCCGACCGTGTGGCCCGCGCGGCATGCTTCGGATCGCCCGCCGACGCCTCAAATGGAGCCTGGACCGATTCACCAGTCATCAGCACCTCCCGACCTCGTTATTTGTATGATATACAAACAAATAGGTCAAGCTGGTAAGGGAGGGTGGTTTGAAGGCCCCCCTGTCAGCTCCGTCTGGCCGAAAACGAGGTCTCCAACCTTGCCAAGTCAGACAAAATCCGTATAAGGCGCGCATCCGCAGACCCCGGCCGGGAGCTGAACGGACGGTCTCAGCAAGTCATTCGTGATTTTGGTGTGGCAGGGCCAGTCGGCCCGTCGTCCCGTGTTTCCGCCTTCTGAGCTTAATCCCAGAGTCCTTTCCGAAGGCCTCTTAAGGGCTTGACGCCGGGCGATGCGCCAACATGAGGAAAGGACCACCATGGCTCTTTATGAGCATGTCTTTCTCGCGCGTCAGGACGCGAGCACGCAGCAGGTCGAAGAGCTGACTGCGCAGATGACCGGTATCGTCGAGGGTCTCGGCGGTAAGGTCACCAAGACCGAGAATTGGGGCGTACGCTCCCTCACCTACCGCATGAACAAGAACCGCAAGGCGCACTTCGTGCTGCTCAACATCGACGCGCCGTCCGCGGCGATCGCCGAGATCGAGCGCCAAGAGCGCATCAGCGAAGACGTGATCCGCTATCTCAGCGTCCGCGTCGAGGAGCTCGAGGAAGGCCCGTCCGCGATGATGCGCAAGGCCGACCGTGACCGCGAGCGCGACGACCGTGGCGGCGGCTTCCGTGGCGACCGCGAAGGCGGTGGCTTCCGTGGCGACCGCGAGGGTGGTTTCCGTGGTGGCGATCGTGACGGTGGCGGCTTCCGCGGTGACCGCGGCCCACGCCGTCCGCGCGAAGAAGCTGAAACCACCACCACGACGGACGGGGAGTAAGAACAATGGCTGAAGCTGGTGCACGCCGCCCATTTTTCCGTCGTCGCAAGAGCTGCCCGTTCACGGGCGCCAATGCTCCCAAGATCGACTACAAGGACTCCAAGCTGCTGATGCGTTACGTCTCCGAGCGCGGCAAGATCGTGCCGAGCCGCATCACCGCGGTGTCCGCGAAGAAGCAGCGTGAGCTCGCCCGCGCCATCAAGCGCGCGCGGTTCCTGGGCCTGTTGCCCTACGTCATTCGCTGATACGAATTTAGCCGGCGGCGACATCGCCGCCGGCTAAACTCTTTAATTTCATAAGGCTTCCGGGTCGTCTGGTCGCCGATGGTTGGGGCGAGATGCCTCTAACCGCTCGAAGGGAGCGGGACAGCTGATGATGGCCTTTGTGCTGATAGCCTTGATCGCCGGCGCTGCGTCGGCCCTGATGTTCGCCTCGATCATTTCGGGCGCGCTGATCTCGCTCGTCCTGTTCTATCTCGCACCGCTGCCGCTGATGGTCGCCGCGATCGGCTGGGGACCGCTTTGCGCAAGCCTCGGCGGCATCGCTGCCGCGGTCGGCCTCGGTGCCCTGTTCGGCCTGCCCTATTGCATCGCATTCGCCGTCACCGTCGCGCTGCCGGCGTGGTGGCTCGGCCATCTCGTCCTGCTCAGCCGTCCTGTGGGAAAGGTTGCCGTGGGACATGTCGCGCCTGACGCCGCCGCGCCCGCCGAGCCTGAGCTCGAATGGTATCCGGTCGGCCGCATCCTGCTGTGGCTCGCGGGCTTCGCCACGTTGACCACGATCGCCGCCCTGCTCACGCTCGGGACCGACGCCGAGACCATCATCGGCACGCTGCGGCGCGGCCTGATGCGCCTGCTCCGGGCCACCGACCCGCAAAGCTCCGGTGAAGCCGGTCAGTTCGTCGATGCGATGGTGCGGATCGCACCGGCCGGGGCCACCATCATCGCGATGATGACGCTGACCCTCAACCTCTGGCTCAGCGCCAAGATCACGGCGACGTCGGGCCGGCTGCGCCGCCCGTGGCCGGACATGAAGACGGCGGAGCTGCCGCCAATGACGCTGGTGGCGCTCTGCATCGCGCTCGCCTTCTGCTTCACCGGCGGGCTGCTCGCGATCGCCGCACAGATCGCCGCGGCCGCGCTGATGATGGGCTATGCGGTAACCGGCTTTGCCGTGCTGCATACGCTCACGCTGGCGCTGAAGAGCCGCACGTTCTGGCTCGGCTCGACCTACGCCGTCGTGGTCGTGTTCGGATGGCCCGTGATCGCGATGGTGATCCTCGGACTCGCGGATGCCGTGTTCGGCTTCCGCGAACGCTTCCTGCGCAGCCGGCAACCGCCGCCGCTGCCGACCCCTTGAGTTCAACCCGAAACCGAAACCTTACAGAGCACTTCAAAAGGAGAACGAATATGGAAGTCATTTTGCTGGAACGCGTCAACAAGCTCGGTCAGATGGGCGAAGTCGTGAAGGTTCGCGACGGCTATGCCCGCAATTTCCTGCTCAAGCGCGGCAAGGCGTTGCGCGCAACGGCCGACAACCGTGCCAAGTATGACGGCATGAAGGCCGAGCTCGAGGCCCGCAACCTCGCCTCGAAGGGCGAAGCTTCCAAGGTCGCCGAGAAGATCGAAGGCAAGAACATCATCGTGATCCGCCAGGCCTCCGAAGCCGGCCAGCTGTTCGGCTCGGTCAACGTGCGTGACATCGTCATCGCGTTCGAAGCCGATGGCGTTTCGCTCGCCCGCCCGCAGATTCAGCTCGACGCGCCGATCAAGACCATCGGCAAGCACGCGATCACCGTCGCCGTCCACCCCGAGGTCGAGGTCGAGATCACCGTGACGGTCGCGCGCAGCCAGGACGAAGCCGAGCGCATCAACCGCGGCGAGGACATCTCGACCCGCAACGAGGACCGCGACGCGGCCGCCGAGGCGATCGCCGCCGCCGGCGAGTTCTTCGATCCGGAAGCCGAGCACGACGAAGCCGAGCCGGCACCGGCCGCGGAAGAGAAGTAAGCAGCAACTCGTCATGCGCGGGCTTGACCCGCGCATCCATCGCAAAAAGGCTTCTCGCTTAAGGATGGATTGCCGGGTCAAGCCCGGCAATGACGGAAGAACAAACAAAACCCGGTCGCCTCAGGCGGCCGGGCTTTTCGTTTTGGCGGCGACGTCCTCGCTCAACATCGCGATCGAGGCCAGCGCCGTCGCCGTGTGCTTCTCGACACCGTCGCTGACGCAGAACACGTCGGCCGCGACCACCGACACCTGGCGGCCCGGCTTGATCACCCGGGCACGGCAGATCAGCTTCTCACCGACCGCGGGCGACAACAGGTTGAGCTTGTATTCCGCCGTCAGCGCCGGCTGGCCGCGCGAGGTCGCGGCTGCGATCGTCGTGGCGTTGTCGACCAGGAAGGCGGTAACCCCGCCGTGGAAGAAGCCGTGCTGCTGCAGCAGCTCCGGCCGGCGATCCACAGCGATCGTGCAAGTGCCGCGCGACAATTCCGAAACCTCGGCGCCGACCAGGTTCATGAAGCCTTGTCGGCCGACATTGGCGTGGATGCGTTCGGCCACAGTGGCGAATTCGGGATCTGCTGCGGCGCTCATGAGGCCTCTCCTTATGTCTTGTTAATGCGTTCGGGCGGCCGCAGCGCACGGCCGGCACAGGCGATCAGCGTGTCGGCCTCGACGCGCGGATCGGCGCGGTCCCGTCCCGACAGGAAAGCGCGGCAGAAGATCTGCGCCGGGCCGATGAGCTGGCTCACGAACATCACCGGCGTCATCGGCAAGAGCTCGCCATTTGCGACCAGCGGCGCGCGCCAGCGCTCGATGCCGCCGGCGAGCCGCGCATTCTGCGCGCGCTGGGCGTCGCGAACCTCCTCGCCCCACTCGCTTCGCGATATCTCGAACAGGTAGCGCGCCTCGCGCCGGCTGGTCACGACCCATTCGAGATGGGCCCGGATCAGCCGGTCGATGCCCTGCTCCGCATCGGGCACGGGATCGAGCGCGGCCAGCACCGCGGCGTGATAGTGCCGCAAGACCTCCAGGAACAGCGCACCGGCGAGCTCCTTCTTCGAGCCGAAGGCGTGAAAGAAGCTGCCATTAGAGGCGCGGGCCCGGGTGCGGATCGCGGCCACCGTCGCGGCTTCGAAGCCGACGCGGTCGAACACGATCAGCCCGGCTGCCAACAGGTCGTTCCGCACGCTCGCCGTCATGGACGCCTCCTAGAGTATTCCTCTAGAGCAATACTCTAGGCGCGGTCAATGCAATGCGGAGGCCGCGATGAACGCGGCCTCCGCATGTCGATCAAAAACGTCGCTGGCTTAGCGCGAGATGGGCGGCGTTGGCGGACCGGAGGACTCGGCCGGCGCAGCAGGCGGGGCTGCAGCGGTCGCGGGCGGTGCCGGCTGCGGCCTGGCCGCCGGTTCGGAGCTGGCCGCAGGCGCGGCCGGCTTGGGAGCAGCCTCTTCCGCCGGCTTGGGTGCGGCTGGCTCGGCAGGCTTCGCGGCAGCCGGAGCGGCCGGCGTTACCGCCGGGACCGGATCGGGCCGCAGCGCCGGAGCTTCGCTGCCGCGGGGCTCGGCCTTGGCGCTGTCAGGCTTGGTCTCAACAGGCTTCTCGGACGCCTTGCCGCTGTCGGGCTTGGCCTCGTCGCGACCGGGCTCGACCTTGGCCGTGTCGGGCTTGGACTCAGGTTTGGATTCGCTCTTCTTCTCGTCAGTGGCTGGCGCCGCGGCATCGACCTTCGGCGCCTCCTCGGTGCCGGGCTTGGCGCGGCGCTTGCTCTTGCGTCCCTCGGGCGCAGCCTGTCCCTCGGGCTTCGTGCCCTCCTCGGCCGGCCGTGCGGCACGCTTCTGGCGCGCACCTTCCGCTGCGGGAGCAGCAGCCTCGCCGTCCGGCCTGGCCGCGTCCTGGGCGCGCGGGCGGCGGCCCTGATGCTCGGGATTGGTGCTCGCGTCCTTTTCCCTGGCGCCGTCCTTCTTGGCGTCCTTGGCCTGGTAGCGGGTATCGGTGGCGCCGTTGGAGACGAGATAGGAGGCGAGGATGCCTGCCATGTCTGAACTCGTGGTGTAGTGCTGGCGCAGGAAGCCCGGCAGCGAGCCCGGCGCGACGGACTTCAGAAGTCCGCGCGGGCTCTTGTGGCACGCATTGCAGGTCTGCGCGAAAAGCTGGGACGGGGTTTTGCCGGCCTCGAGGTTGGTCACCTGCGCAAAAACGGTATCGGCCGCGCCGAAGCCGATCAGAAGCAATACCGTCGCGAGGCTGAGCGCTCGGCTCGACATTCCCATCATCTCCATTGAATTCCGAGAGGTGCAGCCGGCATCCGGCGCGGCAGCGGTCACCTTTTATCCGATTGAGCCACGAATGGAAGCAGGCACCACGCGCAAGGATGTGATTAAGCGGTTTGCGAATATCGGCTGTGAACTCAGCGCATTAGCGCAGCCGATCCTGCCTCCCTAAATTTGAATGCAAGCGCATAGGAACCGCCGCGTCACCTGGGCGTCAGAAGTGAAGGCCGGGTTAGTCGCATCCCTTCGGGTTCGCTCGAGAGGAAGGTGTCGATGGACCTCTTGTTGCGTAGATTTCTGTCTCAATTCATCCGCCGCGGCACGATGACGGTGACCGGCTCGAGCGGATCGAAGTTCACCGTTGGCGACGGCACTGGCGAGCCGGTCGCGGTGCGCTTCGTCACCGCGGAAGCGGAGCGGAAGATCCTCATCAATCCCGAGCTCGGGCTTGGCGAGGCCTATATGGACCGCGAGTTCATCGTCGAGCGCGGCACCATAGCTGATGCCCTCGCGATCCTGCTCGATCAACCCGACCTATTGCCGCAGTGGGCAAAACCCTGGTGGCGCCTGCGCTATCTGACGCGGCATCTGAAGCAGTTCAATCCGCGCTCGCGCTCCCGCCACAACGTCGCGCATCACTATGATCTCGATGCCCGGCTCTATTCGCTCTTTCTGGACGCCGACAAGCAATATAGCTGCGCCTATTTCGAGACGCAGGACGCGACGCTCGACGACGCGCAGCTGGCCAAGAAACGGCACATCGCCGCAAAGCTGTTGGTCAGGCCCGGCCAGCGCGTCCTCGACATCGGCTCCGGCTGGGGCGGGCTCGGGCTCTACCTTGCCGAGATCGCCGGCGCCGACGTCACCGGCGTGACGCTGTCGAGCGAGCAGTTGCAGCTCGCCAACGCGCGCGCGGCTGAAAAGCGCCTGACCGGCTCGGCCAGATTCCTGCTCCAGGACTATCGCGACGTCGAAGGCCCGTTCGACCGCATCGTCTCGGTCGGCATGCTCGAGCATGTCGGCGCCCGCTTCTACGACACCTACTTCCAACGTTGCGCCGAGCTGTTGAGCGAAAACGGCATCATGCTGCTGCACGCGATCGGCCGTTCGCAGGGCCCGGACTCGACCAATCCCTGGATCGCCAAATACATCTTCCCCGGCGGCTACATCCCGGCGCTGTCGGAGGTGCTGCCGGCGATCGAGCGCGCCGGCCTCCTGGTCTGCGATATCGAGATCCTGCGCCTGCATTACGCGGAAACGCTGAAGGCCTGGCGGGAGCGTTTCATGGCGCGGCGCGAGGAGGCCGTGCAGCTCTACGACGAGCGTTTCGCGCTGATGTGGGAATTCTATCTGGCCGCCTGCGAGATGACGTTCCGCAAGCAGGCCATGATGAATTTCCAGATCCAGCTCACCCGGCGCCAGGGCGTGGTGCCGATCACCCGCGACTACATGCCGCGTGAAGAAGCCCGGCTGCGAGCTCGCGAACGCGCGAGCAAGCCCAGACTGAAATTGGCTGGTGAATAGGTCCTAGTCTGGTGAATAGATCCTAGTGACGCAGGGTCGACATCTGGGAGGAGCGGAAACTGGCCGTTAACGCCAGTTGCGTCCTCAGCGCGACCAGGATTTCCGGGGCGACAGGCTGGCGACGTATTTCGGGCCGTTCCGCGTGCTCCATGGCCGCAATCAGCCCCGAGAGCCAAAGCCGGCTACCTGCCTCGCTCCGCCAAATCTGGTGCTGCCGTTCTGGCCGCATCGCCTGCCTCGTTCCCTGTTGACGGATCGTGGGAGACAATTCCCTCCCCCGCCTGCCTGTTCCCGTCTTACCCCCGAAAGATTCCGGGGAGATGTGATCCAATTCACATAAGTCTGGTCGGGCCTGGCCTAGACCGTCGCCATGAGCAAAGAGACCCAAACCTCATTCGACGTGCAGGACGACCTCCGCACCGATTACGCCCTGATCGTTACCGGCGTCGGGGCGGCTCTGGTTGCGCTGGTCTACCTCCTGCTGGTCTGAAGGCGAGCCCAAAGCCGCCAGTGCGCGTCTTTTCGCGCGCATCTGGATTCGTCTGCGCGCCAATCCATAAGGTTCACGCATAAGGCTCATCGTTTCAGGATTTTTCCATGGTGCGGGCGCGGCCGCTTTCCAGGCCGGGGCGAGTTCCGCAAAAATCCGTCAAGCGCGACGCATGCTGCGAGCGCTAATCATCCACCATTTTAACTGAGCGGTTGATAGCGGTCAGCTTTCGCTTCCGCTTTGCACCGAGGCGGCGCTTTATCCCGGCCCCGCATCCGCCCAAGAAAATTGCTAAGCACGTCCGACCATGGCCCTGACTGATTCGAACGTCCTCAAACTCGCACCCGAGCCCGGAACTCCCGCCTATCGGAGCGCGCCGCATAATATCGAAGCGGAACAGAGCCTTCTGGGCGCGATCCTGGTCAACAACGATGCGTTCTACCGTGTTTCCGACTTCCTCGAGCCGAAGCATTATTTCGAGCCGCTGCACCAGACCATCTACGAGACCGCCGCCAGCCTGATCCGGATGGGCAAGATCGCCACGCCCGTGACGCTGAAGACGTTCCTGCCCGCCGACACCGATGTCGGCGGTATGACCATCGGGCAGTATCTGGCGCGCCTCGCGGCGGAAGCGACCACCATCATCAATGCCCAGGACTACGGCCGCACCATCTATGACCTGGCGCTGCGTCGCGACCTCATCGGCATCGGCGAGGACATGGTCAATGTCGCCTATGACGCCCCGGTCGATTTCGCGCCGCGGGCGCAGATCGAGGATGCCGAGCGCCGCCTCTACGAACTCGCCGAGTCCGGCCGCTATGACGGCGGATTCCAGAAATTCTCGCAGGCGCTGGCGGTCGCGGTCGATCTCGCTGCAAAGGCGTTCCAGCGCGACGGCAAGCTGTCGGGCATCTCGACGGGCATGCGCGACCTCGACACCAAGATGGGCGGCCTGCAGCACTCCGACCTCATCATCGTCGCGGGCCGTCCCGGCATGGGCAAGACATCGCTGGCGACCAACATCGCCTACAATGTCGCGCAAGCCTATGTGCCGGAACTCCAGGCCGACGGCACCACGAAGGCCGCTAATGGCGGCGTGATCGGCTTCTTCTCCTGCGAAATGTCGGCCGACCAGCTCGCTACCCGTATCGTGGCCGAGCGCACCGGCGTTCCCTCCTCCCACATCCGCCGCGGCGGCATCTCGGAAGCCGATTTCGAAAAGATCCGGGAGGTCTCGATCGAGCTGCAGTCGCTGCCCTTCTACGTGGACGCCACCGGCGGCCTGTCGATCGCGCAGCTGATGGCGCGCGCGCGCCGGCTGAAGCGGCAGAAGGGCCTCGACCTGCTCGTGATCGACTACATCCAGCTGCTCTCGGGCTCGGGCAAGCGCAGCGATAATCGCGTGCAGGAAATCACGGAGATCACGACCAGCCTGAAGGCGCTGGCGAAGGAACTCAATGTTCCCGTGATCGCGCTGTCGCAGCTCTCGCGTCAGGTCGAATCGCGTGACGACAAGCGGCCGCAGCTCTCCGATCTTCGTGAATCCGGCTCGATCGAGCAGGACGCCGACGTCGTGCTGTTCGTGTATCGCGAGGAATATTACCTCGCCATGAAGGAGCCGCGCCCGGGCACGCCTGAACACGAGAAGTGGCAGCTTGACATGAGTCTTGCGCACGGGAAGGCCGAGGTCATCATCGGCAAGCAGCGTCACGGCCCGACAGGCACCGTCGACCTCGCCTTCGAAGCCTCGGTCACGCGGTTTGGCGACCTCGCCCCTGACAGTCAGCTCCCGGTTCGCAGCGGCAACGACTACTGAGTTCCTTGAACAGGACCTGCCTCTTGCGTAAAACGACGCCATGACAATGGCGTCCGACCCGAAAACCATCTCACAATCCGGCCTTCTCTCCGCGGAGGCCAATCAGGCTGCCGCGCTCGCTGCCTATGGCGGCGTGCTGACCGTCGATCTCGACGCCATCATTGCCAATTGGCGCAAGCTCGAGAAGACGGCAGTGCCGGCCGAATGCTCGGCGGTGATCAAGGCCGACGCCTATGGTTGCGGCGCCGCCGAGGTCGCGCGCGCGCTGAGCAAGGCCGGCTGCAAGACCTTTTTCGTCGCCACCATCGAGGAAGCGCGCAAGGTGCGCGCGGCCGTCCCGGAGCCCACGATCTACGTGCTCGGCGGCTATTTCCAGAACACCGGCGAGCACTACGCCAAGATCAATTGCCGTCCGGTCATCGGCGACCTCAACGAGCTCGCCGAATGGGACGTGTTCTGCCGCCGCACCGGCTGGACCGGGGGCACGGCGGTTCACATCGACACCGGCATGAACCGGCTCGGCCTGACGCTATCGGAAGCGCAGGCCATCATCCCCCGCATCAATGCCGGCGATCACGGCATCACGCTGGTGATGAGCCATCTGGTCTCGGCCGAGCAGCTCAACAGCCCCGTGAACGCCAAGCAGCTGGCGGCCTTCCGCGGCATCGCCAGCGAATTCTCCGGCGTGCCGGCGGCACTCGCCAATTCCTCCGGCATCTTCCTCGGCGCGCCCTTCCAGTTCGATATGGTGCGGCCGGGCGCTGCGCTCTACGGCGTCAACCCGACGCCGGAGGCCGACAATCCGATGCAGCCGGTGGTCGACCTCAAGGCGCGCATCGTGCAGATCCGCACCATCGAGCGCGGCGAGAGCGTCGGCTATGGCGGCACCTGGACCGCGCGGCGGCCGACCAAGCTCGCGATCATCGCAGTCGGTTATGCCGACGGCTATTTCCGCGCTGCCAGCTCCAATGACGGCACCCGCGGCGCCGAGGTCATCGTCGCCGGCAAGCGTTGCCCGGTCGCTGGCCGCGTCTCCATGGATCTGATCGCGATCGACATCACCGATCTGCCGCCGAATGCGGCGCGGCGCGGCCATATGGTGACGCTGCTCGGCGAGGGCATCACCGTCGACGAGCTCGCGCATCATTTCGGCACCATCGGCTATGAGGTGCTGACCAGCCTCGGCCACCGCTACGCCCGCCTCTACAAGGGCGGCAATGTGGAGGAGCCGCTGGTGAAGCCGGCTACCGCACAGACCGCCGAGCAGCCGCCCTCCCCACCGCCGGTCGAGCAGCCCGCGGCCCCGCCGCCGCTGCCGGGTTAGTCCGGATCAACACGCGCGTGCCCCGGACGCGGCGCAGCGCTACTTCAGCGGCGCGCTGCAGAGCCGGGGCCCATCTCTCAACAGCGCACCGTGTCGCCTCTGGGTCCCGGCTCGCGCTACGCGCGTCCGGGACACGGAAGGGATCGCTTACTTCTTCTTCCTGTTGTCCAGCGCCGCCTTGCAGGTCGCGCTGAGCCGGTCGCGCTTGTCGGTGAGGCAGGCGACGACGCGCCCGCCGCCCGGCGCGATGCCGGCGCAGAATTTGTCATAGTCTGCCTTGCACGCACCGCGCGGGTCGGACGATTGTGCCGACGCGGCCCCGGAGAACGCGAGGGCGACGATGATGGCGGCAAAGTTCAGCTTGGACATTGTATCTCCGGGTACGGAAGGCAGGAGCCGGTAGCTCTACATGAAGATCGCGACATTCAACATCAACAACGTCAACCGCCGCCTGCCCAATCTGTTGGCATGGCTGCGCACGGCAAAGCCCGATGTCGTCGCGCTTCAGGAATTGAAGGCAAGTGATGGCGAATTTCCGGCGGCCGCGATCGAAAAGGCCGGCTATGGCGCGGTGTGGCGCGGACAGAAGACCTGGAACGGTGTCGCGATCCTCGCCCGCAATGCGGAGCCCATTCTGACCCGCGACCGCTTGCCTGGAAAACCCGGCGATCTCGAAGCCCGCTATCTCGAAGCCGCCGTGCGCGGGATCATCGTCACCAGCATCTATCTGCCCAACGGCAATCCGCAGCCGGGTCCGAAATTCGATTACAAGCTGGACTGGTTCGCGCGCCTCAGGCGCCACGCCAAGAGCTTCATCAAGCAGGATCTGCCCGTGGTGCTCGCCGGCGACTACAACGTCGCGCCTACAGAGATCGACATCTATCCGACGCGCTCATGGGACAAGGATGCGCTGATCCAGCCAAAGAGCCGCGCAGCCTTTGCTTCGCTCGTCGAGCAGGGCTGGTGCGATGCGATCCGCGAGCTGCATCCGGAGCAGCGCATCTACACGTTCTGGGACTACAAGCGGAACCGCTGGCCGCGCGATGCGGGGCTGCGGCTCGATCATCTCCTGCTCAGCCCAGCCCTCGCCCCGCGCCTGGCCAAGGCCGGTGTCGACAAGAAGATCCGTGGCGAGGATGGCGCCAGCGATCACGCGCCGGCATGGGTGGTGTTGAAGGAACGTTGATGCCATAGGGTGGATTAGCCCCGCGGCTGCGCGAAGCGCAGTCCGCTAGCGTAATCCACCGCTTCTGTTTCTGCGGACACGAACAGTGGTGGATTACGCTTCGCTAATCCACCCTACGCACTATCGCCCATAATAGTCCTGCACCGTGTCCCACGCCGCCTTTTGCAGAAGCCGCGTCGTCTCCACGTCCAGCCCCATGATGTAGGAATTGTCGACGGGCGAACGGCCCGTCAACGCGGCAAACGTCACGCATGCCGCAAGATACGTCCCCGCCGGACTCGGATGCCGCTTGTCCAGTGCATACAGATTGAGCTCCGGCTGCAGCTTGCGCACCCGCGCGAAGGCAAGACCTGCGGGAATGACCAGCGCATCGTTGGCATTGCCTGCGATCGTGTAGGCCTCGGCCAACGATTCCGTCATCTCCGGCTTGTCGGCATAGGCCCAGGACATGAACAGCACCGGCCGCATGCCGTGGACGCGAACGATCTCACTGTCCTTCTTCGCGAAACTCGCGAACGCGTCCTTCAATTGCGGATGGATCGGGCACTGGCTGCAATCCATCATCACGACGGCGTCGTACTGCCGGCCCGGCTTGTTGAAGATGACGTTGTTCTGCTCGTCGAAGGAATAAGCGCCGAGGCCGCCCGGCCGCAGCAGATTGTCCATGTCGTGCCAATCGAGGCCGGAGCCGCCGATCGTCACCATGGTGTTGCGGTACACCGCCTTGTTCGCGGGATCCACAGCCCGCTCCATGAAGGTGAGATGCCCGGGCATGCCGTAGAAGAAGCTGTTGCCGACGAACAGCGCTGCCTTGGGGAAGTCCGGTCCGAGCGAAGTCACCTTCGGCTTGGTCTGCGCCTGGACATTGAAGCCGGCTGCAACGGCCAGACACATCGTAAGCATGACTCGCGCAAAAAGACGCATCATGGCTTCCTCCCCTTTTCTACAGGGCCGGAACCAAATCAGCTTTTCAAAATGGCCTCAAGAGCATGAACGTGCAGCGGACATCCGCCCGCATGCATGCTCACCACAAGTTCTTGCCGTCGATCATGTTGACCGGCACCGCCTCCAGATCGAAATCGTCGAACAGGCGCGCGTTCACCGCGACCTTGGGATTGTCGAAATCGGGCTTGCCGGTCGACCAGTCCGGCGACTCCGAATAGGTGCCGCAGCCGCAGCTCGCACAAAAATGATGTTTGACGGTGCGGCTGCCCCACAGATAGGTCGCGACGTTATCGGGCGGAGACAACAGGCGAAACTGCGCCGGCGTGTAATAGGCCCACAGCGCGCCGCGCTTGGCGCAGAGCGAGCAGGTGCAGCGCGTCACGCTTGAAGGCACCTCCGTCACCTCGAACACCGTCTCACCGCAATGACAGCTTGCCTCGATCGGCATGATCCGCTCCCCGTTGTGTCAGAGGTGGGCATAGCCGGCCCCTGCTGCCAACATGCTGTCAGCAGCGGGGCGGATGGGCAAGAAACGTGAAAACAACCCCATGCACAGTAGCCGCCCCCCGCCGATTCAATGACTTACGGGTCCCCCGATGTCGAATTGCCCTCGCCCCGGCAAAACACCGGCGCGATGTCGGCATGAGAGACATCCACCGGCGTTGCCGGGCGCGAGAGCTGTTTCAGGTGGCGCCTTCGTCGGGAATATTGAGAACAACGCCACAAGCCTTGCAATGCACCGCGTCGGCATCGTGCCTCTGGAGCCCGCAAGCGGGGCACGGAAATCGCACCTTGTGGGGACTGAGGAGCGCGCGTGCGAGATTGAAGAACAGCGTTACGCCGAAAATCATGATCACGACGGTGATCAAGCGACCGAGCGTGCCCGGCAGGGTAATGTCGCCAAAGCCGGTCGTTGTCAGCGCCGTGACGGTGAAATACAGCGCATCGGCATAGTTGTGGATCTCATTGTTGCGAAACTTCTGGGTCTCGTAGACGATCCCGGTCATGACGAATATGAAAACGGCGAGGTTCGTCACCGCGAAGATGACCTCTTCGTTGCGACGAAAGAACGAAGAATCGATGCGGAGCCTCGTCAGCATCTGGTAGTCGCGAAGCAGCCCCAGCGTTCGCAGTATCCGGAGAAAGCCGCCCGCCTCGCCGGCAAGCGGTGCCAGGAAAGAAACGATCGCTACCATGTCAGCCCAGGTCGCAATCTGACGGAACTTCCGAAAGGGATGCCGGCCGACGAGGAGTCGTGCCGAAAAATCGGCAAGCAGAAGCATGCCGAATAGAACGTCGAGCGTCTCGATGATCTCACTGGGAGGCAGGAACGAGGTTGCAATGATGAACAGCACCGTCACGATATCGAAGGCAAGCAACGCGTAGCGAAAGCGCACGCCGCTCGGCGTTGCGCCCTCGTAAAGGCCGCGGACGCTGCTTCTGAGAGAATTGAGGGTCACGGCATCATGATCGCGGTTTGCGCGGATGATGGCAACTCGGAGAGCGTGTCGCAAGATCGAACCCAATCGCTGCTGTCTTTGGCCGAACGGGAGAAGGTTTGCGAACCACGTGTTGGGAGATGACCGAAACGAACGTCTGCCATACCGACAGTCGGGGCCAGCCGCGATGCATGATGCGGCGCGAGCACCTTCGGCAGGACTGCCGCGGAAAGCCTTAAGCCTGTCGGTGCGAGGAAGGCAGTCCGCGGCGTTCGTGAGAGGAACGTCCGCAGTGTTGAAGCCGACGCGATCGACATTGTTGCGGATGTCGGATCGGTAACTCGTCGTGTCGAGAACGAATATCTTCGTCGAAGAGGTGATGCCAGGGTTGTTCCGTGGCCAACCAGACAACCCTCGATTTCCGACCGGGTTGGGAGTCGAGCCTCTTGACCACAGCCGCTTGGTCAGCATACTGGTCTGACCAAGATCAGACCAGTGGGACGGGAATGGAGCTGAAGCGCGCCACCGAAGGCGAAAAAGGGTTCGAGAAGGTGTTCGCATTCCTGCGCGAACGCCTGCTCGCGGGCTCGCTCAAGCCCGGCGACCGCCTCATCTCGGAACGCGAGCTGGCAACTCTCCTCGGCGTCAGCCGGCCGATCGTCCGCGAGGCACTGCGGGCCCTCACCGTGCTCGGCATCGTCGAGATCCGCGACCGCATCGGCACCGTGGTGACCCGGCCGGACGTGTCGGTGCTGAACGACTTCTTCACCTTCGCGCTCGCCCAGCAGGCGGACATGCTCGACGACGTCATGCAGGCGCGGGTCGCGATCGAATGCCAGGCGATCCGCCTTGCCTGCGAGCGCGCCAACATTGCCGATTTCGAGCGTCTGCAGCGCGCGCTCGCGAAGATCGGCGAGACGATCGACGAAGCCGATGCCGGCGGCATGGCCGACTTCGACTTCCACCGTGCCATCGTCGTCGCCTCGCATTCGGAGACGCTGACGGTCCTGCATGGTTCGTTGGCCGGCCTCTTGACCCATTCGCATCGCAGCCGCCGCGAGCTGGTGCAGGCCTTCCCGTCGATGAAGACCTATCTGATCGACGATCACCGCCGCATCTTCGAGGCCGTGATTGCGCGCGATCCGGAGCGGGCGGACGCGACCCTGCGCAAGCATTTTGCCATCGGCGACGAGTACCGGCGGCGCGCCATCGTCGGCGACATCGACAAGACCAGCGCCTCGGGATGATCGCGGCAGCGCGGTCAACCAAGAAGCAAATCAACCAAGAAACGGACTGATCATATGGGACGGAACGACAAGGGCAATGTCGGCTTCATCGGCATCGGCACGATGGGCCGAGAGATGGTGCGCAACTTGCTGATGGCCGGCCACGCAGTTCGCGTGTTCGATCTCGACGAGGCGGCACTGGCCGACAGCGCCAGGGAAGGCGCGGCTCGTGCCAACAGCCCTGCCGAGGCCGCGCAAGGCGCCGATATCGTCATCACCATGCTGCCCGACACGCCCCATGTCGAGGCGACCATTTACGGCGAGCACGGCCTGCTGAAGTCGCCGCCATCGGGCAAGCTCGTCGTCGACATGAGCACGATTTCGCCGGTCGCCGTCCGCCGCATCCATGCCGACCTGCAAAAGATCGGCGTCGGCTTCATCGACGCGCCGGTCTCGGGCGGGCCGGTTGGCGCCAAGAATGCCGCGCTCTCGATCATGGCCGGCGGCGATGCCGACGCGTTCGCCAAGGCCGAGCCGTTCTTCCGTGCTATGGGCACCACCATCACGCATGTCGGTGCGTCCGGCGCCGGCCAGACCGTCAAGCTCTGCAACCAGCTGATCTGCGGCATCAACATCCAGGCGATCTGCGAGGCGCTGGCGCTCGGCCGCGCGTCGGGCCTCGATCTCAATCTGCTGCGCCGGGTGCTGCTCGGTGGCTCCGCGGCCTCCTGGATGCTCGACAAGCTCGGCCCCCAGATGATCGCAGGCGACGTCTCCGCCGGCTTCCGGATCGATCTCCAGCTCAAGGACCTCCGCCTGGTCCAGGAGCACGCGCAGGCACTCAGCGTGCCGCTCCCCGGCACCGCGCTCGTGACCAGCCAGTATGTCGATGCGCGCGCGCATGGCGAAGGAAGCAACGGCAACCAGGCACTGTTCCGCGTCTACGACCGCATGACCAACCAGACAACCGGCTGAACGGGCGCCGATGAGCCTTCAACTCGACTTTCCCGCAGTGCTGGAGCGTTGGCCGAGCTTTCTCGCCGGCGCCATCCTCACGCTGGAGCTTGCCGCCTTCGCGACGGTGCTCGGCGCCCTCCTCGGCACGCTGGCGGCGGTCGGGCGCGGAACGCACAACGCGCTGATATCAGGCGCCTGCAAGGTCTATGTCGAGACCATCCGCAACACGCCGCTCTTGGTGCAGATCTTCCTGGTCTATTTCGGCCTTGCCAGTCTGGGGCTGAAATTCTCCGCCTTCACGGTGGCCGTGGCCGCGCTGACGATCAACGTCGGCGCCTACACCGCCGAGATCATGCGCGCCGGCTTCGAGGCGATCCCGCGCGGACAGATCGAGGCGGCCGAAGGCCTGGCGCTGTCGCGCCTCCAGATCTACTGGCACATCATCCTGTTGCCGGCGATCGAGAAGGTCTATCCGGCGCTGACCAGCCAGTTCGTGCTGCTGATGCTGGCCTCTTCGGTCTGCTCGCAGATCTCGGCCGAGGAGCTCACCGCCGTCGCCAACTACATCCAATCGGATACGTATCGCGCATTCGAGACCTACATCATCGTCGCCGTGCTCTACGTCGTCCTGTCGCTGGTGATGCGCGCCGGCTTCTGGGGCCTCGGCCTCGTGCTGTTTCCGCGCCGCCGCCGGCTCGGCACGCCGTTGTGAGATGATCATGGGCGGACATCTCAACATCAATCATCTGATGTTCCTCGGCCAGGGGGCGCTGTGGACCTTTGGCCTGTCGGTGATCGCGCTGATCGGCGGCGGCATCGTCGGTTTCGTGATCGCGCTCGCGCGGATCTCGCCGCTGAAATCGGTGCGGATTGCCAGCGCCATCTATGTCCAGCTCATCCAGGGCACGCCGCTACTCGTCATCCTGTTCCTCGGCTATTTCGGTCTCGCCGCGATCGGCCTCAAGGTGTCGCCGCTCGCTGCTGCCGGCGCCTCGCTGACGCTGTACGTCGCCGCCTATCTCGGCGAGATCTGGCGCGGCTGCATCCAGTCCGTGCCGAAGCCGCAATGGGAGGCCGCCGAAGGCCTGGCGCTGAGCCGGACCCAGCGCATGATGAAAGTTATCCTGCCGCAGGCCATTCGCATCGCGACGCCGCCCACCGTCGGCTTCATGGTGCAGATCGTCAAGAACACCTCGCTCGCCTCCGTCGTCGGCTTCGTCGAGCTGATGCGCTCGGGGCAGATCGTCAACAACTCGCTGTTCGAGCCGTTCGCCATCTACGCCATCATCGCCGTCATCTATTTCGCCATGTGCTATCCGCTGTCGCTGTTCAGCCAGAGGCTGGAACGGCGGATGGGGCGTGGCAAATCCAACCTCGCGCCGGCCTGACATGCAACAGAACCTCTCCTCCGATCCAATCGTGTCGCTCCGCGACGTGCAAAAGAGCTTTGGCTCGCTCCGGGTCCTCGATGGCGTCAGCTTCGCGGTCGAGCGCGGCGAAGTGCTGGCGCTGATCGGCCGCTCAGGCTCCGGCAAGAGCACGGCGCTGCGCTGCATCGACCGTTTCGAGAAGGTCGACGGCGGCGAGATCGTCGTTTGCGGGCATCGGGTCGACCGTCCCGACGTCGATCTGCGCGCGCTGCGCCAGGACGTCGGCATCGTGTTCCAGAGCTATAATCTGTTTCCACACCTGACGATCGAGCAGAACATCACGCTGGCACCCTGCGCCGTGAAGGGCCTGGCGAATTCGCAGGCCAAGGACCTCGCGCGAAAGGTGCTGGCTCAGGTCGGGCTCGAAGAGAAGCTGCACGCCTATCCCGAGCAATTGTCGGGCGGCCAGCAGCAGCGCGCCGCGATCGCGCGCTCGCTCGCCATGCAGCCGAAGGTGATGCTGTTCGACGAGGTCACCTCTGCGCTCGACCCCGAACTCACCGCCGAAGTGCTGAAGGTGATCGAGCAGCTGGCGGCGGACGGCATGACCATGGTGATGGTCACGCACGAGATGGGCTTTGCCAAAGGCATCGCCGACCGGATCGTGTTCATGCATCGCGGCAAGGTTCACGAGACCGGCCCCGCCTCGATCCTGACATCGCCGACGACGCCGGAACTCACGCAATTCGTGGGCACCGGAAATCTAAAATCATAACAGGGAGAGGAGAACTAGGGATGACCAACAAGACACTGCTGGGGACCGCCGCCGCGCTGCTCGGCCTCGTCATTTTGTCCGCCACGCCGGCATCGGCCGACCTGCTCGACGACGTGATGAAGGCCAAGAAGATTCGCATTTCAACCGATCTTGCGATTCCGCCCTCGGGCATGATGGACTCCAGCATGAAGCCGACCGGCTCCGACGTCGAGGTGGCTCAGCTGCTCGCCAAGGATTGGGGCCTCGAGCTCGAATTCATCCAGACCACCGGCGCGACCCGCATCCCCAACGTCCTGACCGGCAAGGCCGACATCATCATCTCGACCCTGTCGGTGACGCCCGAGCGCGCCAAGGTCATCGACTTCACCAAGCGGTATGCGACGCTGCAGTCCGACGTCGGCTGCCTGAAGTCCATGAACGTCAAGGACTGGCCCGACCTGAAAGGCAAGACCATCGGCGTTTCGCGCGGGACCACGCAGGATACCACCCTGTCCAACATGAAGGACAAGGAGCTGACGATCGCCCGCTATGACGACGACGCCACGGAAGTCACGGCGGCCGTCTCCGGTCAGGTCGATTGCGTCGGCACGTCGGCCACGATCATCAACCAGATCGGCGTCAAGAATCCCGCCCGCATCTTCGAATCGAAGATTCCGCTCGCAACCTTCGACCTCGCCATCGGCCTGAAGAAGGGCGAGCAGCGCCTGATGGACAAGCTCAACGGCTGGATCACCGAGAACGTCAAGAACGGCAAGCTCAACGCGATCTACAAGAAATTCCACGGCGTCGAGCTGCCGCCCGACATGCGTAGCTGAACGAAAGAGAAGCCGTGACAGCCGCTTTCCGGCTGTCACGGTCAAATGCAAAATCAAGAAGGACACCACATGCGTCTCGTCATCGGATCCGACCACGCCGGCTGGCCGCTCAAGCAGACCGTCATCGACCACATCCGCAAGCTCGGCCACGACATCGTCGATGTCGGCTCCCATGACGACAAGCCGGTGGACTTCCCCGACATCGCGCGGGCCGTGGCACAGAAGGTGACCTCGGGCGAAGCCGCGCGGGGCATCATGGTGTGCGGCACCGGTGTCGGCGCCTCGATCGCGGCCAACAAGATGAAGGGCATCCGCGCCGCGGTCTGCCACGACGTTCATTCCGCCCATCAGAGCGTCGAGCACGACGACGTCAACGTCATGTGCATCGGCGCGCAGATCGTCGGCCCCTGGCTCGCCGTGGATCTCGTCTCGTCCTACCTCTCCGCGGAGTTCTCGACCGACGAGGATTTCCGCCGCCGGGTCGAGAAACTGCGCGTCATGGACGAGCAAGGCTGAGGGCCTCTCGGCCATGATCCTGGTGTTCGGCTCGCTCAACATCGACCTCGTCGCGAAGGTCCCGATCATTCCTGGCCCCGGCAGGACGGTGCTGGCGCCGTCCTACCAGACGCATTTCGGCGGCAAGGGTGCCAACCAGGCCGTTGCCGCCGCGCGGATCGCGGGGCCGGGACAAGTCCGGATGGCAGGCCGCGTCGGCCGGGACGGATTTGGCGACAGTGCGATCGAGAACCTCGGGGCTAACGGTGTCGACGCCGATCTCATCGCCAGGGCCGACGAGCCGACCGGCTGCGCCTTCATCACGGTCGATCAGGCAGGCGAGAATGCGATCACGGTGGCGAGCGGCGCCAACATGACCGCGAGTGCCGGAGATCTTGGTGCCGCACTCTTCACGCCCGACACGGTGCTGGTGCTTCAGATGGAAGTGCCCTTCGCGGCGGCGCTCGAGGCTGCGCGCAGGACGACATTGGCCGCCGGCACCGTCGTCTGGAATCTCGCGCCCGTCCCGGAGGGGACGACCCGCGAGATGGTGACAAAGCTTCTTGCCGTGACCGACTATCTCCTCGTCAACGAGCACGAGGCGCTGGACGCCGCCGGCGCCATCGACCTCGCTACGTCCAGTTACGAGGCCGCTGCCGCGGACCTCGCCAGGGCCGGCGACCTCACCTGCATCGTGACCGCCGGTGCGCAAGGCGCGCTGGCCGTGACGGCCGACGGCACCCGCCTGCGTGCGCCCGCCCCGCGCATCACGCCGGTGGACACGACCGGCGCTGGCGACACCTTTGTCGGCGCGTTCGCGGCCATGCTGAGCGAAGGCGTGTCGCTGCAGATTGCGCTCGATGTGAGCTGCGAAGCCGCCGCATTGAAATGCCTCAAAGCCGGCGCCCAGACCGGCATGCCGATGCGCAGCGCAATAGGTTCCCTCGCCTAGCGCGAATCGCCCATATCGCTGCCCGCGGCTAAACTCTCCCGATTCGTGGGAGACCGTTTTGGCCTTTCTCTTCGTCCTCGTCGTCGGCCTCGTCGCCGGCACCATCTCAGGGATCGTCGGCACCGGCTCGTCGATCATGCTGATGCCGGTGCTGGTCTATGCCTATGGGCCGAAGGAAGCCGTGCCGATCATGGCGGTGGCGTCCGTGATGGCGAACTTTTCGCGGATCCTGGCCTGGTGGCGCGAGGTCGACTGGCGGGCCTGTGCGGCCTATTCGGTCACGGGCATTCCGGCGGCCGTGCTCGGCGCACGGACGCTGCTGGCGCTGCCATCGCATGCGGTGGACCTCGCCATCGGCATCTTCCTGATCGCGATGGTGCCGGTACGGCACTGGTTGGCGCGGCATGACCTCAAGGCCAATCTCTGGCATCTCGCCGTCGGCGGCGCCGTGATCGGCTATCTCACCGGCATCGTGGTCTCGACCGGCCCGCTCAGCGTGCCGCTGTTCCTGTTCTACGGACTCAACAAGGGCGCTTTCCTCGCCACCGAGGCGGCCTCCTCGCTGGGCCTCTACTTCGCGAAATCCGTGACCTTCGAGCGTTTCGGCGCGCTGACCGGCGATGTCTTCATGAAGGGGCTGATCGCGGGCGCGTCGCTGATGTCGGGCGCCTTCATCGCAAAGCGCTTCGTGCTGCACCTGAAGCCGGACGTGTTCCGCCTGCTGATGGACGCGATCATGGTCGCGGCCGGGCTCTCCATGCTATGGAACGCGACCCAATCTCCCTGAGCACGATTGACGCCTGATGGCCAAGAACACCCTTTCCTTCGTCTGCCAGAACTGCGGCGCGGCCTATAACCGCTGGCAGGGCAAGTGCGAATCCTGCGGCGAGTGGAATACGCTCGCCGAGGAGGACACCAGCGGCAGCGTGCCCGTGTCGATCCGCTCCAAGCGCAAAGGACGGACGTTCGCGCTGGAGAGCCTGTCGGGAAAGACCCAGGATGCGCCTCGCCTGTCCTCTGGCATGACCGAGCTCGACCGCGTCACCGGCGGCGGCTTCGTCCGCGGCTCGGTGCTGCTGGTCGGCGGCGACCCCGGCATCGGCAAGTCGACATTGCTGACGCAGGCCACCAGCATGATGGCACGCGCCGGCCACCGCATCGTCTACATCTCCGGCGAAGAAGCAGTCGCGCAGGTGCGCCTGCGCGCCGAACGGCTCGGGCTGTCGGATGCGCCGGTGCAGCTCGCCGCCGAGACCTCGGTCGAGGACATCGTCTCGACGCTGTCGGAAGGCGCGGTCCCGCGGCTGATCGTGATCGATTCGATCCAGACGATGTGGACCGACACGGTGGAATCCGCGCCGGGCACCGTGACCCAGGTGCGCGCCTCGGCGCAGGCGCTGATCCGCTTTGCGAAGAAGACCGGCGCGGCCATCATCCTGGTCGGCCATGTCACCAAGGACGGCCAGATCGCCGGCCCCCGCGTGGTCGAGCACATGGTCGACGCCGTGCTGTCGTTCGAGGGCGAAGGCTCGCAGCAGTTCCGCATCCTGCGCGCCGTGAAGAACCGTTTCGGCCCGACCGACGAGATCGGCGTGTTCGAGATGACCGGCCTTGGCCTGCGCGAGGTCACCAATCCGTCCGAGCTGTTCCTGTCCGAGCGTGATCTCGGCACGCCCGGCACCGCAGTGTTCGCGGGCATCGAGGGCACCCGGCCCGTCCTGGTCGAATTGCAGGCACTGGTGGCGCCGACCTCGCTCGGCACGCCGCGACGGGCCGTGGTGGGCTGGGATCAGAGTCGGCTCTCGATGGTGCTGGCGGTGCTGGAGGCCCATTGCGGGGTCAAGCTGTCGGGCCACGACGTCTATCTGAACGTGGCGGGAGGCCTGCGCATCCACGAGCCCGCGGCCGACATGGCCGCCGCGGCGGCGCTGGTATCCTCCCTGGTTAATGCGCAGTTACCCACCGATGCGGTCTATTTCGGCGAGATTTCACTCTCTGGCGTGATCCGGCCGGTGGCGCAGACCCCGGCCCGGCTCAAGGAGGCGGTCAAGCTGGGCTTCAAGCGCGCCGTGCTGCCCGAATCGGCCCGAGGCGGGGATGCCGGCGGTGACGCCGGACTGTCCCTGAATGCGGTCAACAGCCTGACGACATTGGTCGCAGAGATTGCCGCCAAGGGCTCCCGCCGGGGCGAATCGAACGCGCCGGCAGAGAAAAATGCCACACCGGCAAGATTCCGCCGTGGAGAGGGTTAGGTGGAGGTGACGTCGGAGGCCCCCACCGCTATACAGCCGTCACAAAAGCAGCATGGGATTGCGTGGTTGCGGCCTTGCCGGGAACGCCGTCTGCCCCTCTTTTAGGGCAGCGGCCAAACACCGATTCGCTGAGCACCTTCGACGTACGAGCGGACCAGACCAGCCGATGCCAGTAACACTCCTCGACCTGATCCTGCTCGGTGTGATGCTGATCTCGGGCCTGCTCGCCATGGTCCGCGGCTTCATGCGCGAAATCCTGTCGATCGCGGCCTGGGGCGCGGCGGCGATCGTGACGCTGTACTCCTTCTCGAAGCTGCTGCCGACCGCCAAGACCTATTTCAACAACGACACCGTCGCGAGCGTGGTCGTCGTCGCCGGCGTATTCGTGGGCACCCTGGTCGTGGTTTCCGTGATCACAGTCCGGATCTCCGACATGATCCTGGATTCCAGGATCGGTGCGCTGGACCGCACCCTCGGCTTCCTGTTTGGCCTGGCTCGCGGGCTTTTGATCGTCGTGGTCGCCTTCCTGTTCTTCACCTGGCTGGTTCCGGACAAGCAGCGCCCGGACTGGGTGACGGGGGCCAAATCCCGCGTCGTGCTCCAGGGAACCGGGGATTGGCTGATGGCCCTCTTGCCGGACGACCCCGAGAACACCATCTTGAAGAGATTCAAGAAAAACAAACCAGATGATGATCAAGCTGAATCCGAGCAGCAGCCTTCGGGCAGTGGCGACGGTTACAGTAAACCCGCTCGTGACAGTTTGAAGAAACTGATCGAGAAACCTGCGGCGCGTTGATTGCCCTTAAAGAGAGGCGCGGACGAGATGCGACACCCTGACCAGGACGCCCAACTTGATCTCGATCCAAACGCCGGCCCGGGCCCGGCCGCGCTAGAGGTTCAGGACGACCTGGAAGGAGATACGCTGCGCGAGGAATGCGGCGTCTTCGGCATCTATGGCCACCCGGACGCCGCCGCCATCACCGCGCTCGGCCTTCACGCCCTTCAGCATCGCGGCCAGGAGGCCGCCGGCATCGTCTCCTACGACGGCAGCCGCTTTCACAGTGAACGCCGCCTCGGCCTCGTCGGCGATACCTTCTCCCGCCGCGAGGTGATCGACCGCCTGCCCGGCAATATGGCCGTCGGCCATGTCCGCTATTCCACCACCGGGGCCACCATCCTGCGCAACGTGCAGCCGCTGTTCGCCGAGCTCAATGCCGGCGGTCTCGCGGTCGCCCATAACGGCAACCTCACCAACGGCCTGACGCTGCGCCGCGAGCTCGTGAAGCACGGCGCGATGATGCAGTCGACCACCGACACCGAGGTGATCCTGCATCTGGTCGCGCGCTCCAGGCGCGCCCGCTTCATCGAGCGCTATATCGACGCGCTGCGCGAGATCGAGGGCGCCTATGCGCTGGTCTCGCTCACCAACAAGAAGCTGGTCGGCGCGCGCGATCCGCGCGGCATCCGTCCCCTCGTGCTCGGCGAGCTCGACGGCTGCCCGATCCTGACGTCGGAGACCTGCGCGCTCGACATCATCGGCGCGCGCTTCATCCGCGACATCGAGCCGGGCGAAGTCATCGTGTTCGACGAGAACGGCCAGGACATCCACAAGCCGTTCCCGCCGATGGCACCGCGTCCCTGCATCTTCGAATACATCTATTTCTCCCGTCCGGATTCCATCGTCCACGGCCGCTCGGTCTACGAGGTCCGCAAGGCCTTCGGTGCGCAGCTCGCGCGCGAGAGCCACGTGCCGATCGACGTCGTCGTGCCGGTGCCGGATTCCGGCGTGCCCGCCGCGGTCGGCTACAGCCAGCATTCCGGCGTGCCGTTCGAGCTGGGCATCATCCGCAACCACTATGTCGGCCGCACCTTCATCCAGCCGACGCAGGCGATCCGCGAATCCGGCGTGCGCATGAAGCACTCGGCCAACCGTGCCGCGATCGAAGGCAAGCGCATCATCCTGATCGACGACTCGCTGGTGCGCGGCACCACCTCGAAGAAGATCGTGCGCATGATGCGCGATGCGGGCGCCAAGGAAGTGCACTTCCGTCTCGCTTCGCCGCCGATCCTCTATCCCGATTATTACGGCATCGACCTGCCCGACCGCGGCGGTCTTCTCGCAGCGACGCATTCGCTGGAGGAGATGCGCGAGATCATCGGCGCCGACTCGCTCGCCTTCCTGTCAATCGACGGCATGTACCGCGCCATGGGCGAGCCCGGCCGCGACCCCGCCAATCCGAAATTCTCGGATCATTGTTTTACCGGCGCGTATCCGACCCACCTCACCGACCAGACCCAGACCGAGCAGCAGCCGCGACAGCTGTCTCTGCTGGCGGAGGCGAGCTGACGGCGCAGCCGTCATCCCGGGGCAGTCCGTAAGGACCGAACTGTGGTGCGCAATTGCGCACCTGAGGATCTCGAGATTCCGGGTTCGATGCTTCGCATCGCCCCGAAATGACGGCTGCGGATGGGGCTTGTCCCGGCCATCCACGCCTGTAAAACCCTGCCATGACAAAACTCCTCGCTGACCGCATTGCTCTCGTCACCGGCGCCTCGCGCGGCATCGGCTATGCCACCGCGATCGCGCTCGCCAAAGCCGGCGCGCATATCGTGGCGGTGGCGCGCACGCAGGGCGGGCTGGAAGAGCTTGACGACGAGATCAGAAAACTGGGTGGCAGTGCCACGCTGGTACCGCTCAACCTCACCGATTCCGACGGTACCGCGCGGCTCGGCGCCGGCCTGCACGAGCGCTACGGCAAGCTCGACATCCTCGTCGGCAATGCCGGCGTGCTCGGCCCCTCCTCGCCGATCGGTCATATCGAGCTGAAGACCTTCACCGACGTGATGGCCCTCAACGTCTCCGCGAACTTCCAGCTGATCCGCTGCATGGAGCCGCTGTTGAAGCAGTCCGATGCCGGCCGCGCCGTGTTCATCACCTCGGGCGCCGCCAACAAGGCGACCGCCTATGTCAGCCCCTACGCGGCGTCCAAGGCCGCACTGGAAACACTGGCGCGCGCCTGGGCGCAGGAGACCGCCAACACGAAGCTGCGCGTCAACCTGTTCAATCCCGGCCCGGTCCGCACTCGCATGCGCGCCACGCTGATGCCGGGCGAAGATCCGGCGACGCTCGACACGCCCGAGCAGGTCGCCGAATTCATCGTGCCGATGTGCGCCCCTGACTGGACCGAGACCGGCAAGTTCTACGACTACAAGACGCGCAGCCTGATGAGCTTCCGCTCGCCGGCCTGATTGACTTGACTGCCTCCCCGCGATTGACTGCCCGCGCGTAAGCGGCAGCAAGCCGCACGCCAAGAAAGGGAGGTTGCCATGGCGCCATGGCATGATCGCGCAGGCTCTTCGTCTGCGCTCGCACGTCACGCTCTCTTCATTCTGATCGCAGCCGTCGCCTTCGCGTTTCCGGTTGCGTCGAACGCCGGTGACGTCCCGACCTTTGCGGTCGATGCCTCCTGGCCAAAGCAGCTGCCGAACAACTGGATCCTCGGCCAGGTCGGCGGCATCACCGTCGACTGGCAGGGCCATATCTGGGTGATCCATCGCCCGCGCTCGCTCACCGACGACGAGAAAGGCGCAAGCCTCAATCCGCCGCGCTCGAAATGCTGCGTATCGGCGCCGCCCGTGCTCGAATTCGACGTTGACGGCAATCTGCTGCGGTCGTGGGGCGGTCCCGGCCAGGGCTATGAATGGGTGGGCCGCGAGCACGGCATCGAGGTCGACGAGCGCGGCTTCGTCTGGGTCGGCGGCAATGCCGACAACGACAATGCCATCTTGAAATTCACGCTCGACGGCAAGTTCGTCGCACAGATCGGCAAGTTTGCCCCGAGCCTCGGCAGCAACGACACGACGCAGCTCGGCAAGCCCGCCGAGACCGCGCTCGACAAGGAGGCCAACGAGATCTACGTCGCCGACGGCTACGGCAACCGCCGCGTCATCGTGTTCGATGCGACGACGCTCGCCTACAAGCGGCACTGGGGCGCCTACGGCAACAAGCCCGACGACGCCAAGCAGGCGCCCTACGATCCCAAGGCGCCGGTCGCGCAGCAATTCGGCAACCCCGTCCACTGCGTGAAGCTCGCCAATGACGGCCTCGTCTATGTCTGCGACCGCATCAACAACCGTATCCAGGTGTTCAAGAAGGACGGCAGCTTCGTGAAGGAGTTCTTCTTCGAGAAGAACACGCTCGGCAACGGCGCGGTGTGGGACATCGCGATCTGGCCCGATCCGAAGCAGACCTATCTGCTCAGCGCCGACGGCGAGAACAACGAGATCCGGGTCATCAAGCGCGAAGACGGCAGCGTAGTCGGCAGCTTCGGGCACAATGGCCGCAACGCCGGTCAATTCCACTGGGTGCACGCCATGGCGATCGACGCCGGGGGTAACGTCTATACCGCCGAGGTCGATACCGGAAAGCGCATCCAGAAATTCAAGCTGACATCGGACGCGCTCAAATAGCGTCTCAACGCATTTTTCCCAAAAAGTTAACCGACGGATGACGCTACGACGCAGCGTCATCCGGCTTTAGGCGCATTGCCGCCAGCCCTGGGACAGGCTAGAGCCAATCAGCTGGAACAAGGCTCCGCAAGAGAGCCGTCCGCATATTTGACAATGGAGGAAACCTTTTATGACGACGACGTTCGCGCGCCGCTCCGCGGCCCTTCTGGCCTGTGCCGCCTTCGGTTTTGCAACATCCGCCTACGCGCAGGACAAGACCGTCAAGATCGGCGTGCTCAACGACATGTCGAGCCTCTATGCCGACATCGGCGGCCCCAATTCCGTGGTTGCGATCAAGATGGCGGTCGAGGATTCCGGCCTGCTCAAGAAGGGCTGGAAGATCGACGTCATCAGCGGTGATCACCAGAACAAACCCGACGTCGGCGTCAACATCGCCCGGCAGTGGATCGACAACGAGAAGGTCGACGCGATCGCCGATACGCCGAACTCCGGTGTCGCGCTGGCGGTCAGCAACCTCGTCAAGGAAAAGAATGCGGTGCTGCTGAATTCCGGCGCCGCCTCCGCCGACCTCACCGGCAAGGCCTGCACGCCGAACACGATCTCCTACACCTACGACACCTACATGCTGGCCAACGGCACCGGCAAGGCGCTGACCAAGGCCGGCGGCGACAGCTGGTTCTTCCTGACTGCGGATTATGCCTTCGGCCACGCGCTCGAACGCGACACCACGGCGGTCGTGACCGCGAACGGCGGCAAGGTGCTCGGCAGCGTCAAGCATCCGATCAATACCGCGGACTTCTCATCCTTCCTGCTGCAGGCGCAATCCTCCAAGTCCAAGGTGGTGGGCCTTGCCAATGCCGGCGGCGACACCACGAACTCGATCAAGCAGGCGGCCGAATTCGGCATCGTCTCCGCCGGCCAGAAGCTCGCGGCATTGCTGCTGTTCATCAACGACGTGCATTCGCTGGGCCTGAAGACCGCGCAGGGCCTGACCTTCACCGAATCGTTCTACTGGGACCTGAACGACAAGACCCGCGAATGGTCCAAGCGCTTCTCGGCGCAGGCCAGCAAGAACGCGATGCCGTCGATGACACAGGCCGGCAATTACGCGATGGTGCTGCACTATCTGAAGGCGATGGACGCGCTCGGCGGCAATCCGCATGACGGCGCCAAAGTCGTTGCCAAGATGAAGGAGCTGCCGACCGACGATCCGCTGTTCGGCAACGGCCCGCTGCGCCAGGACGGCCGGCGCCTCATCCCGGCCTACCTGTTCGAGGTGAAGAAGCCTGAGGAGTCGAAGGGGCCGTGGGACTATTACAAGCAGATCGCCACGATCTCGGCGGAAGACGCCGCCAAGCCGCTCAAGGACAGCGATTGTCCGCTGGTGAAAAAGTAAGAGACCGTAGGGTGGGTTAGCACGCGGCTGCGCGAAGCGCAGTCCGCTGGCGTAACCCACCACTTCTCTCGCCCCGACAAAGGTGGCGGATTACGCTTCGCTAATCCGCCCTACGCTCGTACGGCTTGGCGAGCAGCCGTAGGGTGGGCAAAGGCGCGTCAGCGCCGTGCCCACCATCTCGCCGCACTAACAGGAGGCGGTGGGCACG
>NZ_JAVAYO010000229.1:0-202 GCF_054863005.1 Bradyrhizobium sp. 25ACV | reverse complement strand
CATCCCGTCACCGAGCTCGTCACCGGCATCGACCTCGTCGAGCAGATGATCCGCGTTGCCGCCGGCGAGAAGCTCGGCATCGCGCAGAAGGACGTCACGCTGACGGGCTGGGCGGTGGAATCGCGCCTCTACGCCGAAGACCCGTTCCGCAACTTCCTGCCCTCGATCGGGCGGCTCGTGAAG
Organism: Bradyrhizobium sp. 25ACV; assembly: GCF_054863005.1. Lineage (NCBI taxonomy): Bacteria > Pseudomonadati > Pseudomonadota > Alphaproteobacteria > Hyphomicrobiales > Nitrobacteraceae > Bradyrhizobium > Bradyrhizobium sp. 25ACV. Next base: position 19 of record NZ_JAVAYO010000229.1, on the reverse strand, counting down.
TATCGCCCGCCGGCGGAAG
>NZ_JAVAYO010000228.1:0-205 GCF_054863005.1 Bradyrhizobium sp. 25ACV | reverse complement strand
GTCGACAAGGCCGGGAGATAATGTGGTGACCAGCGAATGCGCGTACGGCAAAACCGTGTGGTCCTGGCCGTCGTTGCTACGGTCAAGTCCTGCGAAGGTGCGAGCGAGCCCAACCGGGCAGACTGCATCATCCAAATTCGCGGGGCGAGGGAGGCCAGAAGGAATGGTCGGCTCCCGGGAGATCACGGCATAAGCCGTCCAACCA
>NZ_JAVAYO010000227.1:0-221 GCF_054863005.1 Bradyrhizobium sp. 25ACV | reverse complement strand
CCGAAATTCAGCGCAACGACATGGTCGGCGATCGACATCACCAGGCCCATGTGATGCTCGACCAGCAGCACGGTCATGTGCCGGTCGTCGCGAATGCGGCGAATGAGGTCGCCGAGCACGTAGACTTCCTCGTGATTGAGGCCGCCGGCGGGCTCGTCGAGCAGCAGGATCTTCGGATCGGCCGCGAGTGCGCGCGCCAGCTCGACGCGCTTCTGCGTGCC
>NZ_JAVAYO010000226.1:0-221 GCF_054863005.1 Bradyrhizobium sp. 25ACV | reverse complement strand
CCGAAATTCAGCGCAACGACATGGTCGGCGATCGACATCACCAGGCCCATGTGATGCTCGACCAGCAGCACGGTCATATGCCGGTCGTCGCGAATGCGGCGAATGAGGTCGCCGAGCACGTAGACCTCTTCGTGGTTGAGGCCACCGGCGGGCTCGTCGAGCAGCAGGATCTTCGGATCGGCCGCGAGTGCGCGCGCCAGCTCGACGCGCTTCTGCGTGCC
>NZ_JAVAYO010000225.1:0-226 GCF_054863005.1 Bradyrhizobium sp. 25ACV | reverse complement strand
AGGCCATGGAGCGCCTGGACCTGGCCGTAATAGGCGCGCAGGTCCTTGACGTTGAGCAATGTCGTCATTGGTCCTTGCTCCCGAGATAGGCCTTGATGACGTCGGGGTCCGCCTGCACCTGGGCCGGCGTGCCTTCCGCGAGCTTCTTGCCGAAATTCAGCGCAACGACATGGTCGGCGATCGACATCACCAGGCCCATGTGATGCTCGACCAGCAGCACGGTCAT
>NZ_JAVAYO010000224.1:0-228 GCF_054863005.1 Bradyrhizobium sp. 25ACV | reverse complement strand
CTCGGCATTGGTCAGTCGCAGCGGCGCATTCAGATCCGCCGTGACATGGCTCGGGATGCCGGCCTTGACCTCGGCAAGCACTGCGACCGCCGAGCAGATCTGGCCCGGCGTGCAATAGCCGCATTGATAGCCATCATGCTCGACGAATGCCGCCTGCAGCGGATGCAGCCCGTCCGGCGTGCCGAGCCCCTCGATCGTCGTGATCTCGTCGCCCTGATGCATCACGGC